>NZ_LMJZ01000015.1:0-45967 GCF_001421155.1 Sphingomonas sp. Leaf5
TCCCCTCGCACGCTGGACAACGCATCCTATCCTCCCCGTCCCAAATCAAAGGAACACAGAAGAATCCAAAACGCGCCTCGTGTAAACAGTCCCGCCTACGCGGGGGTCTAGGGTTCCAAGCGCAAGCGGTTGTTCTGCTTGGCTCTGGACCCCCGCCTGCGCGGGGGTACGGCGCGTTTTTGGTGAAGCTTGCGACGTTCGCAACGGTCCCGATCACGTCCGGGGTAACGAGGACCGCCGGACGGGTGGCCCCAAAACGAAAAAGCCGGGCAGGATCTCTCCCGCCCGGCTTCGTCATTGTCCTGAGTCCCGGATCAGCCGAGCTTCGGGGCCAGCACGCCGTTCACGACATGGACGACGCCGTTCGACTGCTGCACGTCATATTGCGTGACATAGCTCTTGCCGCCGCCGACATCGGTCAGCACCAGCGCGCCGTTTTCCAGCGTCGCCTTGATCGGCTGGCCTTCGACGGTGGTCAGCGTGGCGGTGCCGCCGCCGGCCTCGATCTGCGACTTCAGGGCCGCCGCGTCGAGCTTGCCCGCCACGACGTGATAGGTCAGCACCTTGGTCAGCGATGCCTTCTGCTCGGGCTTGAGCAGCGTATCGAGCGTGCCGGGGGCGAGGCGACCAAATGCTTCGTTGGTCGGTGCGAAGACGGTGAACGGACCCGGACCCGACAGCGTCGCGACCAAGTCGGCGGCCTGCACGGCCTTGACCAGCGTCGACAGGTTGCTCGCCTTCGATGCGTTGGCGACGATCGTTGCGGTCGGCAGCATCGGCGCGCCGCCGACCATCACCGGTGCGGTGGCGTTGGTGTTCGCCTGTGCGCCGGTCTGGGCGGTGCCGACCGGGGTCGTCACTGTCGCGGTGGTGCCGGTCTGTGCGCCGGTCGTCGCGGGCGGGGCGGGTTGTGCCGGCGCGGTCTGGGCATGGGCTGCGCCGGCCAGCGACAGGGTGAGGGCGGCGGCGGAAATCGTAGCGCGAATCATCGGTTTTCTCCGGTGGTTGCGGTGAATTGATGCGCGGTGCGTCGCGCACCGACCCCGGAAATACGGTTCAACCGCAAAAACGGTTCCCCCCGGACTGATATGGATCAGCCGCGCTCGGCGGTCAGTACGTCGGCCAGCAGGCGGAAATCGCGTTCGCGCGGCGACGCGCGCCGCCAGACCAGCGCGATACGGCGCTGGGCGTTTTTCGACTCGATCGGCCGCGCGGTGACCCCGGTGTGTTCGAGGATGCCGGCGTCGATTGCCATCTGCGGCAACATGGTGGTGCCGAGGCCATTGTCGATCATCTGGACGATCGTGTGCAGCGACGTGCCCATCATCATCGCCTGCCCGCGCAATTCGGGTTGTTCGCAGGCGCGCAGGGCATGGTCCTTCAGGCAATGCCCGTCCTCGAGCAGCAGCAGCCGTTCGGGATCGATGTCGTCGGCGACCAGCGGCGCGGTGTCGCCGCTATCGTTGCCGGGCACGGCGAGCAGCAGCCGATCCTCGAACAGCGGCGCGACCTCGACCTCGCCACAACCATAGGGCAGCGCGAGCAGCACGCAGTCGGTGCGGCCATGGTGCAGCCCCTCGCACGCCGCCGCGCTCGGCTCCTCGCGCAGGAACAGCTTCAGGTCGGGATAGTCGCGGCGCAGGCGGGGGAGCAGGCGCGGCAACAGGAACGGGGCGATGGTCGGGATGACGCTCATCCGCATTTCCCCCGACAGCGGGCGGCCGGCGGCGCGGGCCATGTCGGTCAGTTCCTCCGCTTCGCGCAGCACCTTGCGCGCCTTCAGGACGATGCTCTCGCCCAGCGGCGTAAACCGAACGACCCGGCGGGTGCGCTCGACCAGCACCACGCCGATCAGCGTTTCGAGTTCGCGGATGCCGGCGGACAGGGTCGACTGGGTCACGAACGATGCCTCGGCGGCGCGGCCGAAATGGCCGGCGTCGTGCAGCGCGACCAGATACTGAAGTTGCTTGAGCGTGGGCAAGTACACCGACATGCGGCCCACTTATCGACTGCGCCGATCAATCCCAAGGGGAATTCCGATTGGAACGGTCCGTGCCGTACCCTATATCGCGATGCAGCAATTCACGGTGCGGCGACGCACCAAAAGAAAGGGCAATTCATGCTGACCGTTGGCGACACGCTTCCCGAATTCACCGTTCCCGTCCAGCAGGGCACCGCAGCGCTGCCTGCCGGCGAAACGCTGAGCCACGACGCATTCCCCGGCAAGTGGAAGGTGCTGTTCTACTGGCCGAAGGACTTCACCTTCGTCTGCCCGACCGAGATCGTCGGCTATAGCGAGCTGAAGGAAGATTTTGCCGATCGCGACGCCGTGCTGATCGGCGCGTCGACCGACACCGCGCATGTCCATCTGGCATGGCGCAAGTCGGACCCCGATCTGGCCGCCGCCGACTTCCCGTGGATCGCCGATAATGGCGCGGTGTTGGCCAGCAAGCTCGGCATCCTCGACAAGAACGAGCATGTCGCGTTCCGTGCGACCTTCATCATCGATCCGGACAACGTCATTCAGGCGGTGCAGGTCAACGGCCTGAACGTCGGTCGCAACCCGCAGGAAACGCTGCGCGTGCTCGACGCGCTGCAGACCGATGAACTTTGCCCGTGCAACTGGAACAAGGGCGACGACGTCCTCCAGGTCGCGGCCTGATCCTTTCGGGAGCGGGCGTTCGGTCCGCTCCCCCCTTTTTTCGGCACCCCAGCGCAGACCCGGCGACGCGCCCGGTCGGCTGGGGTGTCGTGTATCTGCTGTATGGAGACGCCCATGTCGCTCAAGGAATTTGCGGGCCAGCTGCCCGATTTCGCCAAGGATATCCGCCTGAACGTCGGCTCGCTGCTGAACGAGACCGTGCTCGACCCGCAGAAGAAGTTCGGGACGATGCTGGCTTGCGCGCACGCCACCGGCCACAAGCCGCTGGTCGAGGCGGCGGAGGCGGAAGTCGCCGACAAGCTTTCGCCCGAAGCGGCGAATGCGGCGCGCGCGGCGGCGGCGGTGATGGCGATGAACAATGTCTATTACCGCTTCGTCCACCTCGCCAAGAACAAGGAATATGGCAATCTGCCCGCCAAGCTGCGGATGAACGTCATCGCCGCGCCGGGGATCGACAAGGTCGATTTCGAACTGTTCAGCCTTGCCGTGTCGGCGATGAACGGCTGCGGCATGTGCATCGATGCGCATGAGGACGTGCTGAAGAAGCACGGGGTGAAGGCCGAGGTGATTCAGGGCGCGGTGCGGATCGGCGCGGTGCTGGCGGCGGTCGCTACCGTTCACGCGGCGGTGGCGTAAGAAGAAGTTGGTTCGCGCAGAGGCGCGGAGGCGCAGAGGGGTTGTGGCGCATGATCGTCCCGCGACAGCGGGACCGTCATCCCTGTCGCAGCGTACGAAGAGGCTGATCGCTACGCGATCGGTCTCCCCAAACGAGTCTCCTCTGCGCCTCCGCGCCTCTGCGCGAACCAATTTCTTCGTTTGACGTCCCTACGAAAGCGCCCGGTACACGCTGTAAAGGCTGGTGACCGTCAGCACGATGCCGACGAGGATCAGCAACGTGCGCGCCGGGATGTGCTTGGCGAACATCGCCCCGAACGGCGCGGCGACGATGCCGCCGATCAGCAGCCCGGCCACGGCAGTGGTGAATGCCTCCAGCCCGAGATGGATCAGGAACGTCGCCGAAATGCTGACCGTCAGAAAGAATTCGACGGTGTTAACGGTGCCGATCGTCGTGCGCGGCGTGGCACCCTGTACCAGCAGGTTGGAGGTCACCACCGGCCCCCATCCGCCACCGCCCGCCGCATCGAGGAACCCGCCGACCAGCCCCAGCGGGGCGATGACCTTCGGTTCCTTGGGCTTGGGCGGATGGCGCAGGCCCCGCCACAACAGATACAGGCCGATCGCCGCCAGATAGGTCATGACGAACGGCCGTGTTACCGATGCATCCAGCGTGGACAGCAGATACGCGCCGGTCACGCCGCCCGCGACGCCGGGCAGCAACAGCCGCCAGAACAGCTTCCAGTTCACATTCTTGTGCAGCACATGGCTGATCCCCGACACGCCGGTCGTGAAACATTCCACCACATGGACGCTGGCCGAGGCAGTGGCGGGCGGCACGCCCAGCACGCTGACCAGCAAGGTCGACGAAATCACCCCGAACGCCATGCCGAGCGCGCCATCGACGATCTGGGCGGCGAAACCGGCGGCAACGAACTCGGCCAGACGCGTCCAGTCGATATTCTCGAACATCCAAATTCCTTCGACATCGGCTCAAGCGGTCGTCAGTGATGACGGCAAACGACAATGCCTACAAGATACATAGGGTTTGTTACGCCTACAGCATGGCTTGGCGGCGGGCGGGCGGGTGCCTACATGCGATTGTCGTTCAAGGGGATTGCCGATGTTCGCGCGGCTGGTGCGCTATCTGGATTCGATCAAGGCGCGGGATCCCGCGCCACGGTCGCGCGCGGAAATCCTGACCTATCCGGGCGTATGGGCGGTGGCGCTGCACAAGGTCGCACACCGGCTGTTCAAGGCACGCTGGTATTTCGGCGCGCGGTGCGTGAACCATTTCGCCCGCTTCATGACCGCGATCGACATCCATCCGGGTGCTACGATCGGGCGGCATTTCTTCATCGACCACGGTTTCGTCGTGATCGGGGAGACGGCCGAGATCGGCGACGGCGTCACCATCTATCAGAACGTTACGCTGGGCGGGACCAGCCCCGATAACGGGATCGCCGGCAAGCGCCACCCGACGATCAGCGACGGCGCGATCATCGGGTCGGGGGCACAGGTGCTGGGGCCGATCATCATCGGCCGGCGCGCGCGGGTCGGTGCCAATGCGGTGGTGACCAAGGACGTACCCGAAGGGACGACCGTCGTCGGCATTCCGGCGCGCCCGACGGTGGTCGAGGGCGGGCAGGCGGGCGATCCGCGCTTTGTCCCTTATGGCACGCCGTGCCGCGACACCTTCGACCCGCAGACGCAGCGGATCGAACTGCTGCGCTGCGAACTGGAAACGCTTCGTCGGCGGCTGGACGAGGTGCTGGCCGAACAACAGGACCAGCGCGACCGCGCCTGATGGGAGTCGTCACGCCCTTTCCCGCCGCGCGCCAGCCGGGACAGATCGGGTTCGACCGCGCCGAACTGACGCGCATTCTCGACCTGTACGGCCGGATGGTCGCCGCCGGGCACTGGCGTGACTATGCGATCGATCTGGGGCGTGACGCGGCGGTATTCAGCGCCTTTCGCCGCGCGACCGAACGGCCCGAATTCCGGATCGAGAAGCGGCCGTCACTACGCAACAAACAGGGCATGTGGGCGCTGGTCGGCGAAGCGGGCGCGGTGGTGAAGCGCGGCCATGAACTGGGGCCGGTGCTGGCCCCGGTCGAACGACGGCTCATGAAGCTGGTCGAGGAATAGGACGCAAAAAAACGGCCCCGGTTGCCCGGGGCCGCTAAAGGTCGCTCACTAAGGAATGTTTCAGGCCATCGCCACGGGCGGCAGGCGTTCGCCCAGACCGCCGAGCACCCCAACTACCGTGCGGCGCATCGGTTGCCAGAATACCGACAGCGTCAGCAGCGCCGAGCCGATGACGAAGGCGGTGAACGCCGCCGACAGTTCGACCGCGCCGGCCTTTTCGAACAGGGCGTAGAGCGCGTAGAGGACATAGGCGAGGCTGGAGACCAGCAGTGCGCGGCGGTCGACGGCCAGCGCAACGACGCCGAACAGGATGTAGAGCGCGATTACGACCACCGCCATCGGCAGCGTCACGGTCGGCCCGAACACCCCCAGCAACTGGAACAGCGAGTGCGCGATCAGCGGCGCGGCGACGAGGTGGAGCCAGAAGGCGACGTCGCTGCGACGGGTGCGGCGGTCGCGGTCGCTCATGTCCCAGCGCATCGCCGCGACGAACACGCCGATACCGCCGAGCAGGGTGACCGGGTAAAAATTGTCCTTCAGCACCGGGAAGGCGGCGACCAGCAGCGCGGCGACGGTCGCGACCAGCGCCGCGGCCCCGGCGGCCACGGTGATCGGCACCATGAACCGCCGCCAGTGCAGCCATGCCGCGCCGGCGGCGACGATGCCGATCCCGGCGACGATCATCGCCGTGGTGCGGTCGGGCAGGTTCTGCGGATCGAGTTCGACCATGACCCCGACCAGCGTGGCGGCGACCCCGCCGACGAACGCGAGCAACAGCAGGATGCTGGGCAGTGCCATGCGGCGGCGCGCGGTGAAATATTCGGCAAGGAACCACGCGGCCCCCGCGACACCGAGGCCCCCCAACGGCGTCAGGATGGTGCCGCCGATCCAGGCGAGCGAGACCAGCAGCAGTGCCAGCGCGACCGAGACGAAGATGTCGTTGAACCCGGTCAGCAGCCGGAAATGTTCTTCGTCGACCACCGGCGTCGCGCGTTGCCGCGCGATATGGGCGCGAAGGGCTTCGGCGGTGTCGGGGGACAAGACCCCCGCCTTTACCGCGCCGTTCAGATCGCTCTCGCTGTACATGCTGCTACCTCCCTGTGTTGGTGGAGTATAGCAGTAGTGTATTGTTTGGGCAATACGGTTGTTCGGGGGGGTAACTTATCGTCGTCCGGACCTTGTCCCGGAATGCTACTTTTACTCGGCGGCTCGGCAGAAGAAGCGGGACCCCGGGTCAAGCCCGGGGTGACGGATGAGGAGATCGACCGACCCTTCGCTGCCACGATGCATAAAAAACGCCCCGCCGGTTGGGGCGGGGCGCTTGCTTGGCCGTCAGGCCGGTGCGCTTACTTGCCGCCGGGGTTGCGGCAGCTGTCCTTCACGGTGCGCGAACAGACCGGATAGCTCTGCGGCGCGGCCGGGGGCGGGGTCGTCTGCGCCGGGGCGAAGGTCACCTGCGGGGTGCCGGCCACCGGTGCGTTCGCCATCGGGGCGGGCGGTGCCATCGGCGGGCCGGCAGCATTCGGATCGCCTGCCATCGGTGCCGGCGGGGGCGGCGGCGCGTTGGGATCGGCCGGTGCGTTGGCATCGGGTGCCATCGGCGCGGGCGGCGGGGTCATGTTGTCGGCGGGCGGGGTCGGCGCGCCCGGCGTACCCGGCTGCATCGTCGAATCGGCGGGCGGCGTGGTCGGCGGGGTCGTCTGGGCGACGGCGGCACTACCGATCAGCAGAGCGGCCATGAAAGCTACAGTCTTCATGGGAAAATTCCTTTTCGACTTGTTTCGTTTAGGCTGCGGTCCAAACGAGCCAAGTCGAAAAGGTTTCCGCCCGAGTGTTCAGCCGGTCGCGTCCAGTGCGTAGCCGGCCGAACGCACGGTACGGATGATATCGGGACGATCGCCGATATTGATCGCCTTGCGCAGCCGCCGGATATGAACATCGACGGTGCGCGATTCGATATCGGAATCATGCCCCCACACCGCATCGAGCAACCGTTCGCGCGAAAATACCCAGCCGGGATGTTCGAGGAAGTGTTTGAGAAGGCGGAATTCGGTCGGGCCAAGCGGCACGACTTCGCCGCCGCGCCGCACGCGGTGGCCGACCGTGTCCATCTCGATATCGGCATAGGTCAGCGCCTCGCCCGCCAGCGCCGGCCGCACGCGGCGCAATACGGCGTTGACGCGCGCGACCAGTTCGCGCGGTGAGAACGGCTTGGTAACATAATCGTCGGCACCGGTTTCGAGACCGCGGACGCGATCCTCTTCCTCGCCGCGCGCGGTCAGCATGATGATCGGCACGTTCTGCGTTTCGGCCTGCCGGCGCAGCTGGCGGCAGACCTCGATCCCCGACAGTCCCTCGACCATCCAGTCGAGCAGGACGATGTCGGGCGTCGCCTCGCGCGCGAGCAGCAACGCTTCCTCGCCCTCATGCGTGCGGACGACCTCGAAATCCTCGCGCTGGAAATGAAAGGCGATCAGTTCGGCCAGCGCCGCATCGTCTTCCAGCAGCAACATCCGTGCCTTGGTCATGATTATCCTGCGAATTCCGAAGTTTCACGCTCGGCCAGGGTGCGGCCGGTCGCGGCGAAATAGACCATTTCGGCGACGTTCGTCGCATGGTCGCCGATGCGTTCGAGGTTCTTGGCAACGAACAGCAGGTGCGCGACCTGGCTGATCGTCTTGGGATTTTCGACCATATAGGTCACCAGCACCCGGAAGATGCTGTTGTAATAATCGTCGAGCGCATTGTCGCGCTTGCAGATTTCGACCGCCGCCTGCGCATCGCGCGCCGAAAAGGCGTCGAGCACGTCATGGACCATGTCGGCGGCGAGCTGCGCCATCGCCGGCAGGATGCTGAGCGGTTCGATACGCGGGTCGTGGGTCTCGCCATGGATCGACGACACGCGCTTGGCGATGTTCTTGGCATAGTCGCCGATGCGTTCGATCACCGCCGCGATCTTCAGCGCGGCGACGACCTCGCGCAGATCGTCGGCCATCGGCGCGCGCAGCGCGATGACGCGGACGACCAGCTTCTCGACCTCCGCCTCGATCGCATCGATCGCCTTGTCCTGCGCGCGGACCTGTTTGGCAAGCGCCGGATCGTTGCGGGCCAGCGCCAGCATCGCGTCGCTGATCGCCTGTTCGGCGAGGCCACCCATTTGCGAGATCAGCGCACGCAAATGCCCGATATCGCGGTCGAATGCCTTGACGGTGTGTTCGTGGCCGGTCGCCATCTCGTCTCCCTCAACCATAACGCCCCGTAATATAGTCTTTTGTGCGCTCTTGCCGGGGGTTGGTAAAGATGTCGGACGTGCGGCCATATTCGACCAGCGTGCCGAGATGGAAGAAGGCGGTGCGTTGCGACACGCGCGCTGCCTGCTGCATGTTGTGCGTCACGATGGCGATGGCGTAGCGGCCGCGCAGTTCGTGGATCAGTTCCTCGATCTTGGCCGTCGCGATCGGATCGAGCGCGCTGCACGGTTCGTCCATCAGGATGACTTCGGGATCGACGGCGATGGCGCGTGCGATGCACAGCCGCTGCTGCTGGCCCCCCGACAAGGCGGTGCCGCTGTCCGACAGCCGGTCCTTCACCTCGTTCCACAGACCGGCGCGGGTCAGCGAGCGTTCGACGATGCCGTCCATGTCGCCCTTCGACGCGGCGAGGCCGTGGATGCGCGGGCCGTAGGCGACGTTCTCGTAAATCGATTTGGGGAAGGGGTTCGGCTTCTGGAACACCATGCCGACGCGGGCGCGCAGCTGCACCACGTCCATCGCGGGGGAATAGATATCCTCGCCGTCCAGCCGGATGTCGCCGGTCACGCGCGCCGAGGCGACGGTGTCGTTCATCCGGTTCATGGTGCGCAGGAAGGTCGATTTGCCGCAGCCCGACGGGCCGATGAACGCGGTGACATGCTCCATGGCGATGTCGATCGACACGTCCTTGATCGCCTGTTTCTGGCCGTAAAAGACGTCGACGCCGCGCGCGGACAGCTTCGGCACGGCGTTGGAGAGAGTGGTGTCGGTCATTACCAGCGGGTCTCGAAGCGATTGCGGAGATAGATGGCGAGCGCGTTCATCGCGAGGAGGAACGCCAGCAGCACGAGGATCGCGGCGCTGGTCTTTTCGATGAAGCCGCGGCTGACCTGATCGGACCACAGGAAGATCTGTACCGGCAGCACGGTGGCGGGATCGGCGAATCCCTGTGGCGGCTGGCTGATGAACGCGCGCATACCGATCATCAGCAGCGGCGCGGTTTCGCCAAGGGCGCGGGCCATGCCGATGATCGTGCCGGTCAGGATGCCGGGCAGCGCCAGCGGCAGGACGTGGTGGAACACGACCTGCACTTTCGACGCGCCGATGCCGAGCGCGGCGTCACGGATCGACGGCGGCACCGCCTTGATCGCGTTGCGTCCGGCGATGACGATGACCGGCATGATCATCAGCGCCAGCGTCAGGCCACCGACGATCGGTGCCGAGCGCGGCAGGTTCAGCGTGCCGAGGAACACCGCCAAGCCAAGCAGGCCGAAGATGATCGAGGGGACCGCCGCGAGGTTGTTGATCGACACCTCGATCAGGTCGGTCCAGCGGTTCCGGGGGGCATATTCCTCAAGGTAGAGCGCCGACAGCGTGCCGACCGGGAACGCGATCAGCAGCGTCACCAGCATCGTCATCAGCGACCCCTTCAGCGCGCCCCAGATGCCGACCGCGGTCGGATCGGTCGAATCGGCCGATTTGAAGAAGTCGGCGTTGAACCCGGTCGAGATCGCGCCCGCCTTTTCCAGTCGCGCGACCAGCGCCTCCGCCTGCGCGTCGCCATCGGCCTTCGCCGCTTCCTCGACCGCCGGGGCGGCGGGGACGGGGATGGTGACCTTGCGCGACAGGATCGACGGGTCGGCCTTGATCGCGTCGCGGACGGTCAGCCACGCGCTGTCCGAGATGACGCGGTTATCCTCGCCGAACGCTGCTGCGGCCGCGCCGTTGACGGCGTTTTCGACCCCCGCGCCGGCCAGCGCCAGATCGGCACCGCGCCCCTGCAACTGCGATCGTTCGACCTCGATCCCCGCGGTCGGGAAATCGATCGGCAGCGCGACCAGCGTCCGCTGAAACCCGCCCGCGCCGCTGATGAGCATGGTGACCAGCAGGAAGGCGAGGAACCCGGCCGACAGGACGACTGCGGCCAGCCCGAAAAAGCGGAAGCGGCGTTCGGCGGCATAGCGGCGGCGGATGCGCTTCTGCATCGCCCCCGTCTTCCAGTCGGTCGGCACGCGTTCCGGGACACGGGCGGGCACGTCGCGGTCGATCGCGGGCGATCCGGCGACGTTCGCAGGATTATTCATACGCTTCCCGATACCGTTTGACGACGCGCAGCGCGACGACGTTGAGAAGGAAGGTGATCACGAACAGCGTGAGGCCGAGCGCGAAGGCGGCGAGCGTCTTGGGGCTGTCGAACTCGGCCTCGCCGGTCAGCAGGTCGACGATCTGCTTGGTGACGGTGGTCGCGCTTTCGAACGGGTTGAGCGTGATCGACGCCGCGCCCGATGCCGCCATGACGACGATCATCGTCTCGCCGATCGCGCGGCTGACGGCGAGCAGCACCCCCGCGACGACGCCGGGGAGTGCCGCGGGCAGCAGCACCTTGCCGATCGTCTCGCTGGTGGTGGCCCCCATCGCGAGGCTGCCGTCGCGCATCGACTGCGGCACCGCCGCGATCGAATCATCGGCCATCGACGAGACGAACGGGATGATCATCACCCCCATTACCAGGCCGGCGGCGAGCGCGCTTTCCGAACTGGCGAACGGCATGCCGAGCATGACCGCGAGGTCGCGGATCGCAGGACCCACGGTCAGCGCGGCGAAATAGCCATAGACCACGGTCGGCACGCCGGCGAGGATCTCAAGGATCGGCTTCATCCATTTGCGGACGGTCGGCCTGGCATATTGCGTCAGATAGACCGCGCTCATCAGCCCGAACGGGATGGCGACGATCATCGCGATCACCGCACCGATGAAGAAGGTGCCCCAGAACAGCGGCACCGCGCCCAGCGTCGCGCCCGGATCGTTCGAGCGGATGACCTGTGGGCTCCAGTTGGTGCCGAACAGGAAATCGGTGACCGGCACGATGCGGAAGAACCGCCAGCTTTCGATCAACAGCGACAGGAAGATGCCGAGCGTGGTCAGGATCGCGATCAGCGACGCGACCAGCAGCGCGAGCATCACCGCGCGTTCGACCTGCGTCCGCGCGCGATAATCGGGACGGATGCGGGTGAAGGCGAAGGCACCGCCGGCAAAGGCGAGCAGGATGGCGAGCGTGGTGCCGATCCAGTCGTAGCGGCTCTGTGCGTCGGCATAGGCCGGGGCCAGCACCTCGGCTTGGCGGTTGAACGCGCCATAGGCGTTGCCGAGCGCGAGCGAGCGCGCCTCGGCAAGGATCGCCGAGCGTTCGAAGCCAGGACCGGGCAGGCCCGTCGCGGCGGGCGTCGACAGCACCGAGTCGCGGACCAGCGCCGGCGACACCGCGCTCCAGATGCTGAGGAACAGCAGCGCCGGGGCGGCGATCCAGATCGCCATATGCCAGCCATGCTGACCCGGCAGCGAATTGGGGCGATCGGCAGCGGTCAGCGGCTTGGCGAACCGGGCGGCGCGGGCGCGGGCGACCATCCAGCCGATCCCGCCGAACCCCAGCACCAGCAGGATCAGCGTTACGCCGTGCATCAGTGCAGCTCCGCCGGGTTCATCGCGGTCTGGCTGGCGATCTCCGCCGCCGATTCGGCGCGGACCGCCGCCGGGGCGGCGATCATGCCACGCCGGGTCAGCGGGCCGCCCGGGTCCCACGACCTGGCATACATGGCGAGGAAGTCGTTCATGCCGGGCACGGGTTTGATGTGCGCCTTCTTCACATAGATGAACAGCGGGCGCGCCCCCGGATAGGTGCCGCCGGCGATGCTGTCGTAGCTGGGCGCGATGCCGTCGATCGGCACGCCGTGCAGCCGCGACTTGTTTTCCTCGAGATAGGAATAGCCGAAGATGCCGACCGCGTTGGGGTTGGTCGACAGGTTCTGGACGATCAGATTGTCATTCTCGCCCTTGTCGACATAGGCCGCGTCCTCGCGGATGCGGGTACAGATGTCCTCGTACCGGTCCTTGTCGCGCTCTTTCAGCGCCTTGACCCCCGGCACCGCGGCTTCGCAGGCAGGGACCATGATGAGTTCGACCAGCGCGTCGCGAGTGCCGCTGGTCGCGGGCGGGCCGAAGAACTGGATCGGAATGGTGGGCAGCGCGGGGTTGATCTGGTTCCACATCCGCGCGGTGTTGGGCTTGCCCAGCGGATTGGCCGACAGCGCCATATACACGTCGCGCTTGGTCAGTTGCAGCTTCGGGCCGTTGTTGGATTCGGCCAGCGCCACGCCGTCGACGCCGACCTGAATTTCCATGATGTCCTTCACGCCGTGCGCGAGGCAGGTCGCATATTCCGACTTCTTCAGCCGGCGCGACGCGTCGAGGATATCGGGATGCTGCGGACCGACGCCCGCGCAGAACAGCGACGCGCCCGCGCCGGTGCCGGTCGATTCGACCAGCGGCGCGCGCAGGTCGGGGTTCGCGTTGACCAGCATTTCGGCGACGGCGGTGGTGAAGGGATAGACGGTCGACGACCCGACGACGCGGATATGGTCGCGCGACGTCTGCGGCTCGCAAGCGACGAGCGCGAGGCCGAGGGTCAGGACGGACGCGATCCGAGCGGTCATGCGGTTCCGGATTCTAGGCGCGTCGACGGTCATTCGCGACGCTCCGGGGTGCTCTGTTACCATGGCGTTACGGCTTCATGACAGTGTGCAGGGGCAACAGGACGCTGACGGTCGTGCCGTCGCCCACCACGCTGCCGATATCGAGCCGCCCGCGATGCCGTTCCACGATGTGCTTGACGATGGCGAGGCCGAGGCCGGTGCCGCCCAGCGCCCGGCTACGTCCCGAATCGACACGATAAAATCGTTCGGTCAGGCGCGGAAGATGGTCGATCGCCACCCCCTCGCCATGATCGCGCACCACCAGTTCGGCCATGGTGTCGCGCGGGGCGAGCCTGATTTCGACCGGCGTGCCGGCGCGGCCATATTTCATCGCATTGCCGATGACGTTGTGCAGCAGTTGCGACAATTGCGCGCGGTCGCCGATCACGGTCACCGCCGGTTCGACCATCAGCGACAGGTCTCCGCCGCGCGCCGGGTTGGTCGCGCTCACTTCGTCGCGGACCGCGCGCAGCATCGCCGACAGGTCGACCGTCTGGTCGGGCGGACGGTATTTCTCCGCCTCGATCCGGCTGAGCGAGATCAGGTCGTCGATCAGCCGCTGCATCCGCCGCGCCTCGTCGTTCATGACCTTCAGGAAACGCTCGCGCACGCCGGCGTCCTCGCCCGCTTCGTCGCGCAACGTTTCGATGAACCCCAGCAGCGAGGCGAGCGGGGTGCGCAGTTCGTGGCTGGCATTGGCGACGAAATCGACGCGCATCCGTTCGGTCGCGCGGTTGCCGGTCCGGTCGGCAAGATGGACCAGCCGGCGCTCGCCGCCCAAGGCACGGACCCGCATCTCCCAACTCTGGTCGCGCGCGCCAAGGCCGACCAGCCCGACCGGTTCGGGATCGTCGCTGTTGCCGAACAGCCGTTCGGCGGCGGCGGGATGGCGGATGGCGAGGCGGACGTCGCCGCCGACGATATGCTGGCCGAGCAACGTGCGCGCGGCGGGGTTGGCGGCCTCGACATGGCCGGCGACGACGACGAGGATCGGTTCGTCGATGGCATCGATCGCCGCCTGCGTCGCGGCGGAGCCGTGCTGCCGCGCGGTATCGGACGATTCGGTCGTGCCGCGATCGGGGGCGTGCAGCCCGGCGACGAGGACCGCGGCGACCGCACCGACCAGCACCACCGCGCTGGCGTTGATGCCCGCACCCAGCAGAAACGCCAACAGGGCGACGCCGACCGCAAGCGCGATGGCGAGGGGCAGGCGGGGGCCGAATTCGTCCATCGCCCCCGATTAGGCGCAAGTGCCGCCTTAGGCCAGTGCGTCCGTCTTTACGATTGCGTAATCGCGCTGGTTCAGGAAGATGACCCGATGGCCGACGATCCGCATTCCCCCGCCACGCCCGGTGGCGCGACCACGCGGCGCACGCTGCTGATCGGTGCGGCGGGGGCGTCGGCGGTCGTTTCGATCCGGCCGGCGCTGGCACAGACGCAGGCGTCGGTAATGACCTGCGAAATCCCGGTGCCCGACAATGCCCGGCGCGGGCAGATGATCGATGCCGAGGGCAGCGTCGTCGCGCCGGGTACGCCGGGGGCCTTTCCGGGGGCCGATCGACCGTTCACCGGCGAGGATGTGAAGCGTGCGATGAACGGCGCGAACCTGCCCGGTGCCGATGGCGACACCACCCGCGCCTATATGAAATATGTCCAGCGGCTGCAGAACGGGACCAGCGGCTTCACCTGCTTCGCATCGTTGCAGATGCCGCGCGGCTGACGCGCATGGGCGCACGCTATCGCGCGCCGCCGCCGGGGCATGTCCTGTTCCTGTCGCTCGATCCGCTGACGGCGATCTATCACCGCGCGTCGGGGCAGACGCATGTCGTGGCACCGCCGGTGCCGGAGATGCTCGCGCTGCTGGTCGATCCGCTGACGCCCGAACAATTTCTGGCGGCGCTGGCGGAGCGGTACGACCTGCCCGACGGCGATCTGACGGCGCTGACCGCGCGGCTCGACGAACTGGCGGCGATCGGGCTGGTGACACGCGATGCGGCATAGCCGGACGCTGCGCATCGGCCCGGTCGGGTTCCGGGTCGGCAGCGACTGGCGCGCACCGATCGCGGCGCTCGACGACCTGTATCGCGACTATCCGCTGCCTGATGGCGGGATCGCCGATTTCAACGTCCGCCTGTTTGCCGCGCGGCCGTGGCGGCGCTTCGTCCGGCCGGCGGTGACGATCGGGGGCGACTATATGCTGCCCGACGCGCTGCCGCTGCCGCTGGCACAGGGGCTGCTGGCGGCGGAGATGGGGATGAATTTGCAGATGGCGCTGGCGCAGCGGCGCTATCTGTTGCTCCACGCTTCGGCGGTCGAGCGGGGCGGGCGGGTATTGTTGTTGAGCGGGGTGTCGGGGGCGGGGAAGTCGACGCTCGCCGCGCTGCTGATGACGCGCGGGTGGCGGTTGATGGGCGACGAGTTCGCGCTGGTCGATCCGGCGACCGGACTGGTCCATGCCTTCCCCCGGCTGGTCAGTCTGAAGAACGAGGCGATCGGGGTGGTGCAGGCTGCCGCCCCCGATGCGCGGTTCGGGCCGTTGCTGGCGGGCACGCCCAAGGGGGATATCCGGCATCTGGTCCCCGATGCGAGTGCCATCGCGGCGATGGATCGACCGGCGGTACCGTCGTTGCTGCTGTTCCCGACCTTCGGTCGACCGCAGGCCGTGCGGGCGGTCGGCGCGGCGGAGACGTTCGTGCGGCTGACGCAGGCATCGACCAATTATGTCGCGATGGGCGAGCGCGGATTCGGCGCGCTGGGGCGGCTGGTGCAGGATGTGCCGGTGCGGGCGATCGACTATGCCGATACGGATACCGGGCTTGCGCTGGTTGAGCGGCTGTGGGGCGCGCTGGCATGACCGATGCTCGCCTTGCCGGCGCGCTCGCCGATCCTGCCCTGTGGGACGGGTTGGATTCCCCCGACAGCTGGAACGCACTGATTGCGGCGGCGCGAGCGGAGCAGTTGATCGGCAGCCTCGCCACCCGGCTTGACGGCATCGCTATGCCGCCCGCCGCCGCGCGGATCATGGCCGATGCGCGGGCGTCGGCCGAACAGGGGCGGGTCGCGGCGCTGTGGGAGGCGGAGATGGCGCGCCGTGCGCTTGCGCCACTCGGGGTGCCGGTCGTGCTGTTGAAGGGGACTGCGTTCGTCGCCGCCGGGCTGGATGCGGGGCGGGGGCGGTCGATCGGCGATCTCGACATCCTCGTGCCGCGCGACAGCCTTGATGCGGTCGAGGCGGCGCTGCTGGCGGCGGGGTGGGAATGGGTGAAGCCCGACCCGTATGACGATGCCTATTACCGCCGCTGGATGCACGAGCTGCCGCCGCTGATCCACCGGACACGCGATCGGATGATCGACGTCCACCACACCATCCTGCCCCCGACCGCGCGGCCGACGCCGGATGCGGCGCTGCTGATCGCCGATGCGGTGCCGCTCGGCAACGGGCTGTCCGTGTTGTCGCCCGCCGACATGGTGATCCATGCCGCCGCCCATCTGTTCGCCGATGGCGATTTGCAGGGTGGCCTGCGCAACCTGTGGGATATCGACCGGCTGGTGCGGGAGTTCGACGATGGCGGGTTCGTCGATCGGTTGATGGCACGCGCCGGGCGGCATGATCTGGTCCCCGCGACGGCGCGGGCGTTGCGGCTGGCGAAGCGAATTTTCGGGACGCCTTTGGAAGGGTTCGCGCCGGTCGCTTCGGATGCGCTGTTCGTCCGGCGGCTGCTGGCGCGCGATGGCTGGGGGCGGTTGCGGCATCGGGGGACCGAGTTCGGCTTCTATGTCCGGTCGCACTGGTTGCGGATGCCGCCGGCGATGTTGGCACGGCATTTGTGGACGAAGTTTCGGAAGAAGTAGTTGGTTCACGCGGAGGCGCGGAGGCGCGGAGGCGCGGAGTAGAAGAAAGAGGTTGTTCGCGGAAAGGCGCAAAGGACGCTGAGGGGTTGTGGACCGGGCCATCTCAGCCTGTCTGGCGCAGCCTTTTCTCTTTCGGCGGCCCCACGAGAGAGGGCCGCTGTCGCGGCGAGCGCAACATCTTCGCGTCCTTTGCGCCTCTGCGCGAAAATCAAACCTTCTTCTACTCCGCGTCTCCGCGCCTCCACGTGAACCCCCCTAAACCTTCAGCGCCACATGCCCCGCGTATCGTACACCTGCTTGCCGACCCGAACCTCCGCCGGCACCCGCTTGAACACGCCATGGTCGACCAGCACGACCAGAATGTCGTTCGCCAGCCCGTCGTCGAGCGATACCAGCCGCCCCCCCGCCAGCGCACGCGGCAGGGTGTCGACGAAC
The DNA here is from genome assembly GCF_001421155.1 of Sphingomonas sp. Leaf5. Classification (NCBI taxonomy): domain Bacteria; kingdom Pseudomonadati; phylum Pseudomonadota; class Alphaproteobacteria; order Sphingomonadales; family Sphingomonadaceae; genus Sphingomonas; species Sphingomonas sp. Leaf5. Next base: position 17,493 of record NZ_LMJZ01000015.1, read on the forward strand.
GGTTCGACCAGATCGATCCGGTCGCCGAACCGCTCGATCAGCGCGGCGGCGACCTTTACCGCCGGGCTTTCGCGCAAATCGTCGATATCGGCCTTGAACGCCAGGCCCAGCAGCGACGCGCGCGCATCGGGCGACGCATCGAGCAGTGCGGCGGTACGGGCGACGACATGGTCGACCTTGCCGTCATTCACCTCGCGCGCGGTGCGGATCAGCGGGGTCTGTTCGGGGGCGGCATCGACGATGAACCACGGGTCGACCGCGATACAGTGGCCGCCGACGCCGGGGCCGGGCTTCAGGATGTTGACGCGCGGGTGGCGGTTGGCCAGCTCGATCACGTCCCAGACGTTCAGGTCCATCCGATCGCACACGATCGACAGTTCGTTCGCAAAGGCGATGGCGACGTCGCGGCTGGTATTTTCGACCAGCTTGACCATTTCCGCCGTCCGCGCGGTAGTGACGGTGCACGCCCCCTCGACGAAGCGACGGTAGAAATCGCACGCCGCCTCGGCACAGGCCGGGGTGATCCCGCCGATCGAGCGTTCGTTCGATACGAGTTCGAGGATAATCCGCCCCGGCAGCACCCGTTCGGGGCAATAGGCGACGGCGATGTCGGGCGTGTCCGACACGCCGGGCAGCGACAGATCGGGGCGCAGTTCGGCCAGCAGGTCGCGAATCTGTTCGGTGGTGCCGACCGGCGAGGTTGATTCGAGGATGACAGTGTTGCCCGGCGTCAGCACCGGCGCGATCGCGCGGGTGGCGTTCAGGACATAGGACAGGTCCGGCGCATGGCCGGGGCCGAACGGCGTCGGCACCGCGATGACGAACACGTCGGACGGGGCGGGGGTTGTCGCCGTGGTCAGCCGGCCGAGCAGCACGACGTCGCGCACCAGCGTGTCGAGATCGGCTTCCTCGATATGGATGTCGCCGCGCGCGACGGTGTCGACCACGCGCTGGCTGACGTCGATGCCGATGACCCGCGCGCCCGACCGGGCGACGACGGCGGCGGTCGGCAGGCCAATATAGCCGAGCCCGACGACGCACACGTCATAGCTGGCCGCAGCCGTGATCCGCTGTTCAAGCATAGAGTGTCTCCACGATGCGTGCGGACGCATGGCCGTCTCCGAAGGGATTATGCGCCCGTGCCATCGCGGCATGGGCGGCCGGGTCGTCGAGCAGCCGCGTTACCTCTGCAACGATGCGGTCCTCGTCCGATCCGATCAGCCGGGCGGTGCCGGCGGCGACCCCTTCGGGACGTTCGGTCGTCTCGCGCAGGACCAGCACCGGCTTGCCGAGGCCCGGTGCCTCCTCCTGCACGCCGCCCGAATCGGTGAGCACGAGGTAGCACAGGTCGACCAGGCGGACGAAATGCGGATAGTCCTGCGGATCGAGCAGCGCGACGCGCGGGTGATCGCCGAGCATCGCCTCCATCACCCCGCGCACCTGCGGGTTGGGGTGTACCGGAAAGACGATGCCGATATCGTCGCGCTCGGCGATGCGGGCAATGGCGCGGGCGATGCTGTCCATGCCGTCGCCGAAATTCTCGCGGCGATGGGTGGTGATCAGCAGGATGCGCTTGCCCGCGAATCGCTCTGCCAGCACGTCCAGCGCCTGCGTCCGGGTCGGATCGGCAGCGATCCGCGTTCGCGCGAGGTGCAGCGCGTCGATCACCGTATTGCCGGTGACCTGCACCCGCGACGGCGGCACGTTTTCGGCGAGCAGCGCGTCGGCGGCGGTCCGGGTCGGGGCGAAATGCAGGTCGGCGATGCTGCCGACGATCTTGCGGTTCACCTCTTCGGGCCAGGGGTGATAGATATCGTGGCTGCGCAGGCCCGCCTCGACATGCGCGACCGGCACCTTGCGGTAATAAGCGGCGAGGGCGGCGACCATCGCGGTGGCGGTGTCGCCCTGCACGATCACCCGGTCGGGCCGCTCGGCATCGAACACCGGCCCCAGCGCATCCAGCAATCGCGCGGTCAACCCGTCGAGCGACTGGCCGGCGGTCATGATGTCTAGGTCGATGTCGGGCACGATCCCGGCAAAAGCCAGCACCTGATCGAGCATCTCGCGATGCTGGGCGGTGACAACGACGCGCGTGTCGAAGCCGGGATGCGCGCGCAGGGCATGGATCAGCGGGAACAGCTTGATCGCTTCGGGGCGCGTGCCGAATACGACCAACACCCGTTGCACCTGCTTGCGCATCGAAGACCCCCACGGCCTGAATTGGCCGCTCTCCCGGTCTGGCCTAGCGGCGCAGGTTTAACAATTGACCAAAATCCTCCCCGGCACGGGGAGGACCTGTCAGCCGTGATACCGGTCCGCCACCTTGTCGCGCGACGCGTTCGGCGCGATCTTCGCCTCGGCCGCCTCCAGCGCTTCCCAGTCGGCGGCATCGGGTAGCGACGGGATGCACACCGGTTCCCCCAGTTCCAGCCCGCGCAGCGACGCGACGACCAGATCGTCGGCCTCCATCACCCGTTCGGGCGGGAAATCGTCGACGCTGTGGCCGGCGACATGGTGGAAATCGGTCGCGGTGACGCCGGGGATCAGCAGCTGGACGCGGATGTTGCCGTCCTTCGCCTCGGCCTGCATCACCCGCGTGTAATAAGCGACATAGGCCTTGGTCGCGCCATATCCGGCATAGGTCGGCAGCTTGGTGAACAGGGTGCCCGACCCGACATTGATGATCGTGCCCTGGCCGGCCCGCTTCATCCCCGCCATCGCCGCATCGGCGAGCCGGCTGAACGCGACGACGTTCAGAAGCAGCATGTCGGTCAGGTCCTCGCGGTCGCCCTCGCCGACCTTGCCGAACGCGGCGAAGCCGGCATTGTTGACGAACAGCGCGACGGGCTCGCCCGCCTCCAGCCGTTCCTCGACCACGTCGAGATCGTCGGGGTCGGCAAGATCGGCGACGATCACCTCGATATCGATGCCGTGTTCGGCGCTCAGTTCCTCGGCGATCGAGCGCAATCGGTCTTCACGCCGCGCGACGAGGATCAGGTCGTGGCCGGTCCGCGCAAGGTGGTGCGCAAAGCTCAGCCCTATGCCGGACGATGCGCCGGTGATGAGGGCGGCGGGGCGGGTCATGGCAATTCTCCTATGGTCGCGTTCGCAGCGTTCGCAGCGTTCGCAGCGTTCGCAGCGTTCGCAGCGTTCGGGCGCGCGGTCGGTTCCGCTGTCCTGTCCGTCACCCCTGATCGAACCCGTGGTGACGGACAGGTGAGCGGATTTACAGCCTCGCCAGCGTCGGGATCAGTTCGTCGAAATGATCGATCACCGCATCGGCACCCAGTTCGGCGACCGGCTGCATCATGAAGCCGAACGAACAGGCGATCGACGCAATGCCGGCATTGCGCGCGGCATCGATATCGAAATGCGAATCGCCGACAAACGCCGCGCGCCCGCCGCCGAAGCGGTCGATCATCGCGTCGATCGGCGCCCGGTTCGGCTTCGACTTGCCCGGCCCCAGCGTGTCGCCGCCGAGGATGCAGCCGAATCGGTGGGTCAGGTCGAGTTCGTCGAGCAACCGCCGCGCCAGCGCCTCCAGCTTGTTGGTGACGATCGCGACCTTCGCCCCGCCCGCCTCCAGCGCGTCGAGCGCCGCCATCGCGCCGGGAAACGGTCGCGAATGCACCGCGATATGCGCTTCGTAATAGTCGAGGAGCAGCCGGTTCAGCCGGTTCAATTCGTCCTCGTCGCAGCCGCCGGTCGCCTCCATCCCCTTGCGCAGCATGTGTTTCGCGCCGCCGCCGATCATCGGGATCACCTGTTCGCGGGTCAGCGGCGGGCGTCCGGCATGGCCAAGCGCATGATTGACGGCGTCGGTCAGGTCGCCGCTGGTATCGACAAACGTCCCGTCGAGATCGAAGCCGACGATATCGAATGAAATCTTTGTCATCTGGTCCGCTTTGGCGCGCGTGATATGGAATTGGCAAGGGCCGTATGCCAAGGAGCGGCCCCATGAACGCGCAACCGATCGCCGCCGTCATCCTCGCCGCCGGGCAGGGGACGCGCATGAAATCGTCGAGGCACAAGGTGCTGCACCTGCTGGCCGGGCAACCGATGCTGTTCCACCTGCTCGACAGCCTGAACGCCGCCGGCATTTCGCGCCGGGTCGTGATCGTCGGCGCGGTCGGCGAACAGGTCGAGGCGGCAGTGGCGGGGCGCGGCGTCGAGATCGCGTGGCAGCGCGAACAGCTCGGCACCGCGCACGCCGCATTGCAGGCGCGCGAGACGCTGTCCGATCATGACGGCATCGTCCTCGTGTGTTTCGGCGATACGCCGCTCTTGTCCGCCGACACCGTCGCGCGGCTGGCCGCCCGGCTCGACGCCGAGGACCAGCCGGCGGTCGCGGTGCTCGGCTTCCGCCCTCCGCAGGCCGCCGCGTACGGCCGGATCATCGCGGACGATGCCGGCAACATCGCCAAGATGGTCGAGTATAAGGACGCATCGGCCGAGGAACGCGCGGTCGACCTGTGCAACAGCGGCGTGACGGCGGTCCATGCCCGCGACCTGTGGGCGTTGCTCGACCGGGTTGGCAATGCCAATGCTGCGGGTGAATATTACCTGCCCGATATCGTCATGCTGGCGATCGCCGACGGGCGCGGTGCGGTGGTGATCGAAACGGCTGCCGACGAAGTCGCCGGCATCAACAGCCGCGCCGAACTGGCGGCGGTCGAGGGCGCGTGGCAGGCGAAGCGCCGGCAACAGGCGATGGCCGATGGCGTCACGCTGGTCGCGCCCGACACCGTGTTCTTCGCGCACGACACGCAGATCGGCCGCGACGTGACGATCGAGCCGAACGTCGTGTTCGGCCCCGGCGTGACCATCGCCGACGATGTGACGATCCACGCCTTCAGCCATCTGGAGGGGGCGACGGTCGCATCGAAGGCCGATGTCGGCCCCTATGCCCGGCTGCGCCCCGGCGCGGTGCTGGGCGAGGGGAGCCGGGTCGGCAATTTCGTCGAGGTGAAGAACACGACGCTGGGCACGGGGGCCAAGGCTAACCACCTGACCTATCTGGGCGATGCGAGCGTCGGCGCGAACGTCAATATCGGCGCGGGCACCATCACCTGCAATTATGACGGTTATTTCAAATACCGGACCGAGATCGGCGAGGGTGTCTTTATCGGATCGAACAGCGCGCTGGTCGCGCCGGTGAAGATCGGCGACGGCGCGCTGGTCGCCGCCGGTTCGGTCGTGACCCGCGATGTCGAGGCCGATGCGCTGGCGCTGGTCCGGCCTGAGCGCACCGACCAGCCCGGCTGGGCCAAGCGCTTCCGCGCGCGGCAGGCGGCGGCAAAGGCCGCCAAGTCCAAGAAATAATCCCGCCGGAGAGAGCGATATGTGTGGAATTGTTGGCATCATCGGCACCGACAGCGTCGCCGACCGGCTGCTCGATGGGCTCAAGCGCCTCGAATATCGCGGCTATGACTCGGCGGGCATCGCCACCGTGGAGGGTGGCGCGATCGAGCGTCGCCGGGCGTCGGGCAAGCTCAAGAACCTCGCCACCGAGCTGGCCGCGCACCCGTTGCCGGGCGATGTCGGCATCGCCCACACTCGCTGGGCGACGCATGGCGGGCCGACCACCAACAACGCCCACCCCCATGCGACCGGCGAGGTCGCGGTCGTCCACAACGGCATCATCGAAAACTTCAAGCCGCTGCGCGAGGAACTGACCGCGCGCGGCAGGGTGTTCACCAGTGAGACCGATACCGAGGTCGTCGCCCATCTGGTCAGCGAACAGGTCGAGGCCGGATTGTCCCCCGCCGATGCGGTCAAGGCGATCCTGCCGCGCCTGCACGGTGCCTTCGCGCTCGCCATCCTGTTTCGCCAGCATCCCGACCTGCTGATCGGGGCGCGCCTCGGTTCACCGCTGGTCGTCGGCTATGGCGACGACGAGGTGTATCTCGGCTCCGACGCGCTGGCGCTGGCCCCGCTGACCCAGCGTATCGCGTATCTGGAAGAGGGCGACTGGGTCGTCTGCCGCCGTGACGGCACCGAGATCTTCGATCGCGACAACAACCCCGTCGATCGCCCGGTCACGCTGTCGGGCGTCACCGGCGCGCTGATCGACAAGGGCAATCACCGCCATTTCATGCAGAAGGAGATTTACGAGCAGCCGATCGTCGTCGCGCAGACGCTGCGCGGCTATCTCCAGCGGTTCGAAGGGCGCGTGTCGCTGCCCATTCCCGATTTCGACCTGTCGGGGATCAAGCGCGTCACCATCGTCGCCTGCGGCACCAGCTTCTATGCCGGCATGGTCGCCAAATACTGGTTCGAACAATTCGCCCGCGTGCCGGTCGATTTGGACGTCGCATCCGAGTTCCGCTACCGCGCGCCGGTGATGGAGGAGGGCGGCCTCGCCCTGTTCATCAGCCAGTCGGGCGAGACCGCCGACACGCTCGCCGCGCTGCGCCATGCCAAGGGCGAGGGGCAGACGATCGCCGTCGTCGTCAACGTGCCGACCAGCACCATGGCGCGCGAGGCCGACCTGTTACTGCCGACCCATGCCGGACCGGAAATCGGCGTCGCCTCGACCAAGGCGTTCACCTGTCAGCTCGCCGTGCTCGCCGCATTGGCCGCGAACCTCGCCAAGGCCAAGGGGCGGCTGAGCGAGGCCGAGGAACGCAGCATCGTCCGCCATCTGGCCGAGGCTCCCGCATCGATCAACGGCGCGCTCGCCTATGACGAAGCGATCGAGTCGATGGCCGGCGTCATCGCGGCGGCGCGCGACGTGCTGTATCTGGGGCGCGGCACCGATTATCCGCTGGCGCTGGAAGGGGCGCTGAAGCTGAAGGAAATCAGCTACATCCATGCCGAGGGCTATGCCGCCGGCGAGATGAAGCACGGGCCGATCGCGCTGATCGACGAACATGTGCCGGTGATCGTCATCGCGCCGTCGGGGCCGCTGTTCGACAAGACCGTCAGCAACATGCAGGAAGTGCAGGCGCGCGGGGGCAAGGTCGTGCTGATCTCCGACTATGACGGCATCCAGGCGGCGGGCGAAAACTGCATCGCCACCATCACCATGCCCAAGGTCCACCCGCTGATCGCGCCGATCGTCTATGCGGTCCCGGTGCAGTTGCTGGCATACCATGTCGCGGTCGCGAAGGGGACGGACGTCGATCAGCCGCGTAATCTGGCGAAGAGCGTTACGGTGGAGTGACCCCCAAATCCTCCCCATGCTGCGCATGGGGAGGGGAACCGCCGCGAAGCGGTGGTGGAGGGACAGGCCCCAAACGTAACGTTGGCGTGCGCCGCCTCACCCCTCCACCAGCCTGCGGCTGGTCCCCCTCCCCACGATGTGGGGAGGATTTACAGGGTCAGCCCTTGTGGCGGAAATACGCCGCGAAGCCGCGCACCTGATGCTTCAGCTTCAATAAATCGCGGTTCTTGATCAGGTCGTGCTGCGATTTGCCCAGCACGTCGCGCAGCGCGGCGCGGACGCTTTCGACCATCCAGCTGCGCACCCGCTTCTGCCCCAGATGCTTGGCGAACAGCGCGCCATTGCCGAAGCCGTAGCCGCGGTACATCTTGCGCGCCGCGTCCAGCCCGCGCCGGCCGTGATAATGATCCACGCGGAACGTCGGATCGTACAGGATCGGAATGCCCAGATCCTGCGCGCGCACCAGATAATCGGTGTCGTCGGACCCGACGAATGCCGCGCCCGCGCCGAAGCGTTCGTCGAACTTGCCGATCCGCTGCGCAACCGCGCGCTGCATCGTGAAGTTCGCGCCGATGATGAAGCCGCTCGGCATCGCCGTCGGTCCCAGTTCGGCAGGATTGACGGCGCGCTTGGTCGTGAACGGAATGTCGCGCGGATCGCCTAAGCCCACCATGCCGCCGCGGATCACCTCGCGCGGGTCCTTGGCATAGGCGGCGCGGACGTGTTCGAAATAATCGGGTTCCAGCGTGCAGTCGTCGTCGGTCATGACGATGATCCGCCCGCGCGCCGCGGCCAGCCCGGCGTTGCGTGCGCACGACAGCCCGCGCCGTTCCTCGACCACGATCCGCACCGGCACCGCCTGCTGCGCGGCCCAGCGTTCCATCACCTGCTGTGTATCGTCGGTCGACCCGTTGTTGACGAGCACGACCTCGACCGATTGCTGCGCGCGCCCGACCGCGATGCCGAGCGCGTCGAGCGCCAGCGGCAGCTGTGCGGCACGGTTCAGCGTGCAGATGATGACACTGAATTCCGGGTCGGTCATGGCGTCCTCAGTTTCCGACTTGTTTCAGCAGGTCGACGGCCTGCGGTGCCGAGGTCGCCTGACGCGCGATGCGCAAGCCCTTGGTCCAGGCATCGGCATAGCGGCCGATCTTGCCGTAGGAATTGTCGAGATAGACATGCGGAATGTCGAGCAGCGTGCACATGATATGACCGTGCAGCCGGTCGGTGATGACCTTGCGCCCGTCGCTCAAGACGCGCGCACCGCGATCGAACCGCTGGTTGGCGAGGTAGTTGTAGACCGAAACCTGCCGCTTGCTCTTGGTCAACGCCCCCGTCGCGATCGCGCGGGCGTTCGCGAACCGGCGCTGCCACGTCCGCGATTTGGGCGATTCCGCCCGCCAGTCGGCTTCGCGCGCATTCGGGATGCTCTGCAACAGGGTGGCGTCGAGGTTCACCTTTTCCTTGTCGGTGCGCAGCAGCATGACGACATCATGGGTCGGCGTCGCCGGGCGCGGCAACAGGCCGATCCCGAACGCCGCGTCGGGAACCAGCGTCGGGGACAGGCCGAGCCGTTCCTGCGCAAAGGTGACGCTGTGACGATCGCGGACCATCAGGTGGAAATCGGGGTGCGCACCGAAGGAATCGACGCACTGCTGGATGGCCGTATCGTCCTGAAACTGGATCGACTGCGGCGCCTGTACCAGTCGCCGATCGGTGAAGATGCGCGCCATCTTTTCGCGGAACTGCTGGTGCCGCGGCCACACGTCGCCGAAATTCCCGCCGCCATGCAGGAAGATCGGCCCGGTCGGTGCCGCGCGTCGCAACGCGGCGGCGTCGAACCGCGCGAGGCTGGCGACATAGCTGGGATCGCGACCGGTCAGTTCGCGCAGGACGGACAGCTCCCCGAGATAGATCGCGCTGTCGCCGACATTGCCGTGATCGGGGAAGTCGATGATGGCGTAGGAATCGCCCCGGCTGACATGCTTGCCGAACTCGGTCATCAGCAATGCGCGCTGTGCGGCAATGACGCTTTCCGTCGAGCGCGAGGTCTCGGTACCGTGTTCGCTCATACGTCCCCCATGATGATCAGGCGCGCATGATCGGGTTCGGCCGAAGAGTCAATTGAACAACCAACCATGTTTAATCCCCGAACGGGAAGTTGGCGTGGTGCGCAGGTAATTCCGCCTTGCGACCCGCGCGGTGATTTGGGGGCGGTGCAGGATGTTCATGCGCGACCGATCGCTGCTCTGCGCCCGTCACGTCCAATCTTCCCCGGCTCGCGAAGTGCGTCGACGGCACGCCGGCGACCGCTACGCCTCCCGCCGCGTAGCGGGGAGGAATGTCACCGTACCGAACGCGTATCTTTTCGTTGCTGACGGACCCCATGCGCCGGCGCTGCGGTTGTCGCGATGATGACAGTTTGGGGATTTGCGATGAAGTTCCGCAATATAGGCGCGGTGGCGCTGGCGTTGGTGTCGAATGCAGCGATGGCGCAGACGCCGCAAAAGGCCATTCCCGGGCTGAAGGAAACCGATCCGCCTTATGCGACCGAATCGGTGGTCCATCACCCGGTCACCATCGGTTGGCCCGATGGCCGCACCCCGACCGCGCCGCGCGGGTGGCAGGTGGTGAAGTTCGCCGGTGGCCTCGACTATCCGCGGCAGGCGTTGTTGCTGCCCAATGGCGACGTGCTGGTTTCCGAAGCGCGCACCAAGCCCAAGCTGGACGCCGACCCCGAAGTCGCGCGCGGACAGGCGCTGTCGAAGACCACGGGCTACAGCGCCAACCGCATCACCCTGCTGCGCGATGCGAATCGCGACGGCATCGCCGAACAACGTTTCGTGCTGCGCGAGGGGCTGAACCAGCCGTTCGGGATGCAATATGTCGGCGGGCGGCTCTATGTCGCCAATACCGATGCGGTGGTCAGCTTTCCCTATCAACTGGGCAGCACCAGCATCACCGCGCCCCCACGCACCCATGTCACGCTGCCGGCGGGCGGGTACAACAACCACTGGACCCGCAATCTGCTGGCCAGCCCCGACGGGCGCACGCTGTATGTCTCGGTCGGGTCGGCATCGAATGTCGGCGAATATGGCATGGACGAGGAAAAGCGCCGCGCCGCGATCCTCGCCATCGACCTGTCGACCGGGCGCGAGCGGCTCTATGCATCGGGCCTGCGCAATCCGGTCGGCATGGATTTCGTCCCCGGCACATCGACCCTGTGGACCGCCGTCAACGAGCGCGACGAGATCGGCGACGACATCTCGCCCGACTATCTGGTCGGGGTGCGTGAGGGCGGCTTCTATGGCTGGCCGTACAGCTATTACGGCAAGCAGGACCCGCGCCATGCCAACGAAAAGCGCGAATTGCTGGGCACCACCTTGCTGCCCGACGTCGCGGTCGGTGCCCATGCCGCCGCCCTCGGCATCGGGTTCGCGAAACAGGGCGCACCGACCGCCTATGTCGCGCGCCACGGGTCGTGGAACCGGTCGAGCTTCAACGGGTATGACGTGCTCGCGGTCCCCTTCGCCAATGGCCGCCCGGCCGGCGATCCGCAGCCGTTCCTGACCGGCTTCGTGGCGGACGCGAAGAAGGGCACCGTCCATGGCCGCCCGGTCAGCATCCAGACGCGGGCCGACGGCGCGATCTTCGTGGTCGACGATGCGGGGGATACGGTGTGGCTGGTGCGGCGGACGGGGTGAGGGCAGTCACCCTTTCAACGCAAACGTCGCCCCAGCGAAGGCTGGGGCATCTTGCGGCTCCTACCTCGCGCTATCACCGGGAGATCCCAGCCTGCGCCGGGATGACGTCCGATGAGAAGGCGCATGGACCAGGCGATGAATTTCACGCCACGATCCACTCCACGCCGGTCGTGGCCGCCGCATAGTCCGCGTCGCACGCCCGGTCGCTGACGATCCGGTCGACCTCGGCGAACGACGCCACCGCGACCACGCTCGCCCGGTCGAATTTCGACGCGTCGACCGCCATCGTCACCCGCCGCGACTGGCCGATCATCTGCCGGCACAATTCGCCCTCGCCGATATGATAGTCGGTGAACCCCGCGTCGCGGTCGACCGATTCGGTCGACACGATCGCCATGCCGGGCCGGAATTGCGCCAGATACGCCCGCGCCGTCGCGTCGAAGAACGCACGGTAGCGATCGTCGAGCTCGCCGCCCGCCAGATACAGCCGGTTGCCGTTGCGCCCGCCCAGTTCGGCGGCGACGCCCAGCGCGTTGGTGACGATGGTCAGGTCGCGCTTGCCCTTCAGCGCCTGCGCGATGTGGAACGCGGTCGAACTGGCGTCGAGGTAGAGCGATTCGCCGTCGGCCACCACCTGCGCCACCGCGGCGGCGATGCGTTGCTTAGGCACGGCATTGCGGTGCAGCCGCGCCTCGAACGGTCCTTCCTCGACCGACTTGGCCAGCCGCGCCCCGCCATGGATACGCTCGATCAGGCCATCGGCCTCCAGCAGCCGCAATTCGCGGCGCACGGTTTCGTCCGAGACCGCCAGCACATCGGCCAGCCCGTGGATGCCCATCGCCTCTCCCTGCGCCAGCAGGTCGAGGATTTCCTGGCGGCGGTCGCGGCGCTTCATCATGGGGTGCAGCATATCGCCCAAACCGCCGACCGCAACTGTCGATCGACCGATATCCACACAATATCATCATGATTGTTCGATTTTTTCCCAAACCGGTCGTCAGTCCGTCATGATCCTGACCATATGTAACAAATTATACGTAATCGTACGGTAGGCGCGGCGTCGAACGGGGAACAACCCCGCATCCGATCCAAAGGGGAATTCCATGTTGTCGTCTTCGACGCTGCCGGCTCGCCGGTGGCGCGCTTCCGCGCTCGCCCTGTCCAGCGCTGTCACCGCCCTCGTCATCGCCGCGCTGCTGCCCGCGACCGCGCAGGCACAGGACGTGCCCGCTGCCGAACCCGCCGATCAGCAGACCGCCAGCGAGTCGCTGACCGACGACATCGTCGTCAACGGCCGTCGGCAGCGCACCGCGCTGATCGAGGAACAGTCGGCGATTGCGACGATCGACATCGTCACGACCGGCGATGTCGCCATCCACTCGCAGACCAGCATCGCCGACCTTGCCAAGATGCTGCCCGGCGTCTCGGTCAGCCGCGATCAGGGCCGCAACCAGAGCGCAACCGGCGAAGCGCAGTTCGCGACGATCCGCGGCTTCGACACCGGTTACAACGCCTACACCCTCGATGGCCTGCGCCTGCCGCAGACCTCGGGCAGCAACCGTGCGATCTCGCTCAACCTCTTCTCGCCCTTCGCGATCGGTGGCATCGTCGTCGACAAGACGCCGGGTGCCGCGCGTGATGCCGACGCCATCGCCGGCATCATCGACCTGCGCACCCCGACCGCGTTCGACTTCGCGCAAGGCTTCACCCGCGCCCGCGTGCTGGGGCAGGTCGCCGGCCTCGCGCTCGACCGCGAGCAGGAGGCGTTCGGCGGCGCGATCGGGCTGGACACCGCGCGGCGTTTCGGCAGCGATCACCAGTTCGGTGTGTATCTCGCCGGCTATTACGAGGAACGCGGCAACGCGGCGGAATCGACCGCGGTGCAGAACGCGTACCAGCCGACCAATTTTCCGACCAGCCTCGCCACGCTGACGTCGCGCGCCAATGCCGACGCGTTGTCGGCGGATGGCGTGCAGTGGAACTTCTACAACAACAAGATCAAACGCTACGGCGCGACCGGATCACTCGACTTCCGGGGCGAGGCGATCGATCTGTTCGGGCGCGTGAACTACGCGACCTATCTGAACACCAACACGATGAACCAGACCGCGCTTCGCAACGAAGTGAACGGGACGCAGTCGCGCAGCAACCCGGTACGGACGTTGCCCGACGGCAGCACGACCCGCAACTACAACGCCACCGGCATCTACAATCCCGAGGGCGTGAACCCGGCAAGCTACTTCCGTACCGAAGACATCGAACAGGAACTGTTCTCGGCACAGGTCGGGGCGAAGGCGCACTGGAACGGCTTCGCCGCCGCATTGGAAGGGGCCTATGCCGATGGCCGCTTCGATCAGCCGACCCGCATCGAGGCGGCGTTCCGTGGACAGGCGTATAACGGAGCGGCGGGCAACACCGGGACGGCAGTCGAAGGCGTTCGCGTCGACCTGTCCAACCCCCGGTCGCCACGCCCGATCCTGTCGGACGGTGCGACCAGCTATGTGTCGTCGCTCGATCGTCCGACCCAGCTTTATGTCCAGCGCGGCTACGACTATCTGACCGAAACCAAAAAGACGCTGAAGGGCAGCATCGGCTGGACCGGCGACAGCGTGCTGTCCTCGGTCGAGGTCGGCGGGCTGTACGAGGATTCGGACCGCACCGGGCGCAGCCTGGCACCCGACAATACCCGCTACCGCTTCCGCACCGTGTTGCAGAGCGGCACCGTGCAGGGGCCGTCGATCAACCAGTATCTCGGCTACGTCCTCACGGACTTCCTCGATTATTATCCGGCCCGCCCGATCAAGGTGCTGTCGCGTGCGCAGCTCGATGCGCAGGTCCGTGATTATGTGCCGCTGATCACCGTGTCGCAGACGACGCTGAATCAGGGGCTGCTGGATGGCCATGAACAGCGCAAGGCGCTGTACGGCACCGCGACGCTGAAGCTCGGCAGTCTCGAAGTGATGCCGGGTATCCGATACGAGGATAACGGTTTTCGTGCCCGCTACTTCCTCAGCGACGTGGGCGGTGCCCGCTTCATCAATGCCGGGCGGGACTACGACCATCTCGACCCCAGCCTGTTGGCAGCGTGGAAGCCCAGCGACCGGATCACCGTGCGTGCCGCCGCGCGGTCGAGCTATGCGCGCCCGTCCTTCGACCTGATCGCCGGTCCGACCCGGATCAGCGAGGCGAACAGCCAGGGCGTGGTCACGATCACCCAGCCCAATCCGGACCTGAAGCCGATACAGGCATGGAGCTACGACGCGGGTATCGATTTCTATGCCGGGGTCGGCCGCTATTTCCAGCTTGCCGCCTATTATAAGGATCTGCGCAACTTCGTCGTCACCACCGCATCGCGCAGCGCGAGCGAAAGGACCGGCAACATCGAATACATCCGCCCGATCAACGGCGGCGGCGGCAAGGCGAAGGGGGTCGAGGCATCGGGCCGCTTCACCGTCGGCGACATGGTCGACAGCAGCTTCCTCGGCAATTTCGGCGTGGGCGGGAACATCACCTACCAGCAGACCGAGGCGAGCTATGTCATCCCGCTGAACGGCGTGCGCACCACCCGCACCAGCGCGCTGCCGCAGGCACCGGACCTGATCTACAATGCCGAGGTCTTCTATGCCGGCGGCGGGTTCCGCACGAACCTGTGGTACAATTACACCGGCCGCATCCTTGCGGCGGTGCAGGACAGCCAGCCCGACATCTATGTCCAGCCGGTCGGCGAACTGAACTTCGGTGCGGCCTATGAAGTCACCGACAATCTCGAAATCGGCGTGTCGGCGCGCAACCTGCTCGACCAGCACACCTATTGGGCGACGGTGGGCAAGGGCGAGACCTATATCTCGAACGACCGCAACGGCGGCTATCTGAAGACCGGCCGAGTGTTCCAGTTCAGCCTGACGATGAAGATGTGAGCGGACGGGCGGTGACTTCCGGGTCGCCGCCAACCATCAACCTCATCCGAGTGAAGGCTACCCTGCCGCCGGCGGCCCCAGCTGCCGGGGCGACGGGCAGGATACTTAGCGTACCCCCGCGCAGGCGTGGGTCCAGAGCCACGAGCGAAACCGCTTGCCGCCCTGGACCCCCGCCTGCGCGGGGGTACGGACCTATCGAACCATCAGGACCGACCATGCGCCTCCCACTGCTTCTCGCTGCTGCGTTCACCTTCGCGTCTCCGGCTGCGGCCCGAGACCAACTCGACCGCGTCGTCGTGCTGATGCGCCACGGCGTTCGCGCTCCGATCGTCGGCGAAGCGCCTGCCGATACCAAGGTCGACGGCGAATGGCCCGCATGGCCGGTCGCGCCGGAATTTCTCACCCCCCACGGCGCGGCGGCGATCGCGCAACTCGCCCGCTACGACCGCCGCTGGCTGTCCGCTAAAGCCTGCCCGGCCCCCGGCAGCGTCCGCATCCGGACCAACACCGCCGAACGCACCATCGCCACCGGTCGCGCCTATGCCGACGCGCTCGCTCCCGGCTGCGCGCTGCTGGTCGATCACAATCCGGCCGGACAGGTCGACCCGCTGTTCGAACCGCTCCGCGCCGGCGCGACCGCGTTCGACGCGGACAAGGCAGTGGCGGCGATCGCCGCCTATACCGGCGGCGTCGACGCGCTGACCGCCCGTCATGCCGGGGCGATCCGCACCCTCGATCGCGTGCTGGGTTGCGGCCTGCCCGCCGGCTGCTCGACCCCGGGACCGGCGACGCTGAGGCCGAGCCGTGACGGACGCGGCATCGAGTTTACCGGGCCGATCCGCGCGACGTCGGGCACCGCGCAGGTGATCCTGCTGCAATATGCCGAGGGGATGCCGATGGCTGAGGTCAGCTTCGGTCGTGCCGATGCCGCGACGATCCGCCGGATCGGCACGCTCCACGCCGCGCTGTTCGACGTGTTCACCCGCGCGCCGTACATGGCCGCGCACCAGGCGGGACCGGTCGGCGCACACATGCTCGCCACCCTGACCGCCGCCGAGGCACCGCGTCTCGAAATGCTGGTCGGCCACGACACCAACGTCACCGCGCTCGGCGCGGCGCTCGGCGTCGACCTCGACGCGCCGGGCTTTGCGCGGGGCGACGTCGCCCCCGGCGGCGCGCTGGTGCTGAAGCGGTGGCGTGGGCGCAAAGGCCCCTATGTCACCATTTCCTACCGCGCGCAGCCGCTGGAGGCGATCCGGTCGGGCGCGGCGACGGTGGTCGAAACCCCGCTTGCCCTTCCCGGCTGCGCGATGCGCTGCCCGCTCGACCGCTTCGACAAACTGCTGCGCGCAAGGCTCGCCCCGGTCGTGGCGGGGTGATAGCATCGGCGGCATGCCTTGCTATGCGCTCGCCGATGCCGTCCCCGATCTGAGCCCCGACAGCTGGGTCGCGCCGTCCGCCGATGTGATCGGCGCGGTCCGGCTGGGGGCGGGGGCCAGCATCTGGTTCGGCGCAGTGGTGCGCGCCGACAATGGCGACATCCTCATCGGGGAGCGTAGCAACGTACAGGACGGTGCGGTCCTGCACAGCGATCCGCACGCGCCGCTGACGCTGGGGCAGGACTGCACGATCGGCCACCGCGCGGTGCTGCACGGCTGCAGCATCGGCGACCGCGTCCTGATCGGCATGGGCGCGACCGTGCTCAACCATGCGGTGGTCGCCGACGACTGCGTCGTCGGGGCCGGTGCGCTGGTGACCGAGGGGAAGAGCTTTCCACCGAACAGCCTGATCGTCGGTGCGCCTGCGCGGGCGGTCCGGACGCTGACCGACGAACAGCTGGCCGGACTGAAAGCGTCGGCGGCGGTCTATGTCGAGAAGGCGCGGCGGTATCGTCACGATCTGCGTCCGACCGCATGAAGCCCGGCACGGTCCATATCGTCCCCGACGATCTCGCCGCCGCCCTGACCGCCGGCGCAGCGATCGAGCCGCTATGGGATGCACTGACCCCGCTCGGCCGCAACGAGTATCTGTGCTGGATCGAGGATGCGAAGCAACCGGCCACCCGACAGCGCCGCATCGCCCGCACGATCGCCGAACTGGTCGAGGGCAAGAAACGCCCCTGTTGCTGGCCCGGCTGCATCCACCGCACCGACAAGGCTCCCGGTCGCTGGCAACAGGCGGTGCTGATCGACGGGAAGGCGTGATCCGGCCATCACCTTACCCTTGGGCTTGATCGAACCGCAGGCGAACGCCGTGCGCTTGAACCCAAGGCCACCGTACCCCCCGCGCAGGTGGGGGTCTAAAGCCAAGCAAAACAACCGCTTGCGATTGAGGCCCCTGGACCCCCGCCTGTGCGGGGTACGGTGGACTTGCGGTCCGGATGCTCGCTCCGGTGACGACCGGCCCGGCATCGCGCGCTCCCTACAGCGTAACCCCCGACTTCCAGATCCCGATCGCGCGTTCCTCGTTCACCTCGTTTCGCGCCGGCTCGCCCGAAGCCACCGCGACGATCTGCGCCAGCAGCGCATCCGCCGCCGCATCCTGCCCCTCGTCCAGCACCGTGCTGGCATCGAAGTCGATCCAGCCCGCCTTGCGCGTCGCCAGATCGCGGTTGGTCGCGATCTTCATCGTCGGTACCGGGCTGCCGAGTGGCGTCCCCCGTCCGGTCGAAAACAGCGTGATCGTCGCCCCCGCCGCCGCCAGTGCGGTCGTCGACACCGCGTCGTTGCCCGGTCCGTCGACCACCGACAGTCCGGCACGCCGCACCGGCTCACCATAATCGAGCACGTCGCAGACCGGGGCCAGGCCACCCTTCTGCACCGCGCCCAGCGACTTTTCCTCCAGCGTGGTGATCCCGCCCGCGATGTTGCCGGGACTCGGATTCTCCGACACCGGCTCGCCATGGTCGAGGAAATAGCGTTTGAAGCGGTTGGTTACCTCGACCAGCCGGTCGAACACCGCCTCATCAGCACAGCGCGCCATCAGCATCCGTTCCGCGCCGAAAATCTCGGGGATTTCGGTCATCAGCACCGTGCCGCCCGCCGCCGCGACGCGGTCGGTCATCCGCCCGATCAGCGGATTGGCGGTCAGCCCCGACATCGAATCCGATCCGCCGCACTTCACCCCCAACCGCAGTGCCGACAGCGGCACCGCCTGCCGCTTCGCCGTCGCCGCCTCGGCCAGTTCGTCGACCGCCGCCATCGCTTCGGCGAATTCATCGGCGCTCGCCTGCGCCCGCACCGTCCGCACTCGCGCCAGCACGTCGGCGGGCAGCCGCGCCAGCATCGCATCGAGCTGGTTCGATTCGCAGCCGAGGCCCAGCAGCACCACGCCCCCGGCATTGGGATTGCACGCCAGCGCGGCGAGGATCGCCCCGGTCCGGTTCAGGTCGTCGCCGAGCTGCGAACAGCCGAACGGATGGTTGAACGCATGGACCCCGTCGATCCGCCCGGCATGGCGCGGTCCCGCCTGCGCAGCGATCCGCTCGCCCAGCCGCCCGACACAGCCGACCGTCGGCAGCACCCAGATTTCGTTGCGGGTGCCGACGCTGCCATCGGCGCGGACATAGCCGGCAAAGCCCGGTTCCGCGCGTGGCTCGGGGGCGGGCGGCAGGGCAGGGGCGTAGCGATACGCATCCTCGCCGACCAACGCCGTCGCGACATTATGGACATGGACATGCTCGCCCGCCGCGATGGCACAGCGGGCGATGCCGATCGGACTGCGATAGCGCCGCACCGGTGCGCCGGCCGCAACGGCGCGCACCGCGATCTTGTGCCCGACCGCTATGTCGACGCGTGCCACCACACGCTCGTCATCGACCGCCACCACGTCCCCCGCCGCGACGGGATCGAGCAACAGGGCGACATCGTCGTCGCGATCGACGCGCACGGCACGGGCGGGGGAAACATCGAGCATTACACGGAAATAGGCCATTGCCACCGCTGGCACAATCCACGAAGAGACCGGGCACAAGGAGAACCGCGCATGGCTGCCCTGCTGCTGAACCCCGATCGCCTGTTCCCGGCCGATCCAACGACGCGCGGCATCGCGCGCGAGCTGTACGCCGCCGTCCGCGACCTGCCGATCGTCAGCCCGCACGGCCATACCGACCCGGCATGGTTCGCGACCGACCGGCCATGGATCAACGCGACCGAGCTGTTGCTGTCGCCCGACCATTATATCTTCCGCATGCTCTACAGTCAGGGCGTCGCGCTCGACGACCTCGCCGTGCCGCGCCGTGATGGCACCATCGTCGCCGACCCGCGCAAGGCGTGGGGACTGTTCGCCGCCAACCAGCATCTGTTCCGCGGCACCCCGTCACGCCTCTGGCTCGACCATGTGTTCGGCGCGGTATTCGGGTTCGACGAGGCGCTGACCGCCGCCAACGCCGATAGCTATTACGACCGGATCGGCGAATTGCTGGCGACCGACGCCTATCGCCCGCGCGCGCTGTTCGACCGCTTCGGCATCGAACTGATCGCCACCACCGAAGGGGCCGACGACCCGCTCGACCATCACCGCGCGATCCGGGAGAGCGGCTGGAGCGGGCGCGTCGTCACCGCCTATCGCCCCGACGCGGTGATCGACTGCGAACACGAAGCCTTTCGCCCCGCGCTCGCCAAATTCGCCGAGCTCACGGGGGAGGACGTCCATGACTGGACCGGCTATCTCGCCGCGCACCGCAAGCGCCGGCAAGACTTCATCGCCGCCGGCGCGACGTCGAGCGACCATGGCCACCCGACCGCCCGCACCGCCAACCTTTCCCCCGCCGAGTCGCAAGCCTTGTTCGCCAAGGTCATCGCCGGCACCGCCGACGCCGCCGATGCCGAGTTATTCCGCGCGCAGATGCTGACCGAAATGGCGCGCATGTCGATCGAGGACGGGCTGGTGATGCAGATCCACCCCGGATCGTTCCGCAACCATAATCGCGGCCTGTTCGAAGCGTTCGGCCGCGACAAGGGTGCCGATATCCCGACCCGCACTGATTATGTCGCCGCGTTGAAGCCGATGCTCGACGTGGTCGGCACCTCGACCGAACTGACCATCATCCTCTTCACGCTCGACGAATCGACCTATGCCCGCGAACTCGCCCCGCTGGCGGGCCATTATCCGTGCCTGAAGCTCGGCCCCGCATGGTGGTTCCATGATTCGCCCGAGGGGATGCGCCGCTTCCGCGAGATGACGACCGAGACCGCCGGCTTCTACAACACGGTCGGCTTCAACGACGATACCCGCGCCTTCCTGTCGATCCCGGCGCGCCACGACGTCGCCCGCCGCGTCGATTGCGGCTTCCTCGCCCGGCTGGTCGCCGAACACCGGCTGGACGAAGCCGACGCGCATGAGGTCGCGCACGACCTGACCTATGGCCTCGTCAAGCAGGCGTACAAGCTGTGAACCTGTCCAACCCGACCCTGAACGACCTGCCCGCCACGGTCGCCCGCCCGGCCTATGACCGCACCGCGCTGACCGCGGGCATCGTCCATATCGGCCCCGGCGCGTTCCACCGCGCGCATCAGGCGGCCTATGTCGACAGCATCCTTGGCGCAGACCCGCGTTGGGCGATCAGTGCGGTCGCGCTCAATTCGACCGGGGTCGCCGATGCGCTCGGGCCGCAGGATGGCCTTTACACACTGGCGCTGCTCGACCGCGAGACCCGCTACCGGGTGATCGGATCGATCACCGAATTGCTGACCGCGCACCGCCGCGACGCGGTGCTGTCGCGCATCGCCGCGCCGACCACCCGGCTGGTCACGACCACCGTCACTGAAAAGGGCTATCACCTCGACGGCACCGGCGCGCTCGATCTCGACCATCCGGCGATCGTTCGTGAACTGACCGGCGCGGAGCCATCGACGCTGTCGGGCTGGCTGGTCGCCGGTCTCGCCGCGCGCCGGGCGGCGGGGGGCGGGGCGATCACGTTGATGTCGTGCGACAATCTGGCGGACAACGGCCACCGCTTCCGCCGGTCGATCCGTGACCTCGCCGCCGCGCGCGATCCCGATCTGGCGGCGTGGATCGACGATCACGTCCGCTTCCCCTCGACGATGGTCGATTCGATCACGCCCGCGACCGATGACGCGCTGCGCGCATCGGTCCGCGCCGCCACCGGCGTCGACGATGCGTGGCCGATCCAGCGCGAAGGCTTCGCGCAATGGGTGATCGAGGATGATTTCGCCGGCGACCGCCCGCCGCTCGACCTCGCCGGGGTGCAGTTCACCCGCGACGTGCGCGGCTTCGAAAACGCCAAGCTGCGGCTGTTGAACGGCGCGCATTCGACGCTCGCCTATGTCGGGCTGCTGATGGGCCTCGCCACCGTCCGCGACGCGATGGCAAACCGGCCGCTTGCCGCCTTCGCCGAACGGCTGATGCGGCAGGACATTGCCCCCTCGATCCAGCCGCCCGCCGAAATGGACCTGTCGTCTTATATCGACGCGGTGCTGGCGCGTTTCGCCAACCCGGCGATCGCGCACCAACTGGCGCAGATCGCATGGGACGGCTCGCAAAAGCTGCCCTATCGTCTGTGCGACACGATCCGCGATGCGCGCGCGGCGGGGCGTCCGGTCGACCGGCTGGCGGTGCCGATCGCCGCATGGTTCCGCTTCCTCGAACTGCGCAAGGCGAGCGGTGAAAAGCTGGTCGATCCCCGCGCCGATGCGTTGCTGGCGCGGGCCGGGGAGCCGGCGGCCTTGCTGGCGATGCGCGATGTGTTCGGCGATCTGGGCGAGGATGCGGTGTTCGTGGCGGCGGTGGAGCGGGCCTATGCCGCGCTGGCACCGGGTTCGGATTTGGCGGCGGCGTTGGTCTGATCGGGTAGATTGGTTCACGCGAAGGCGCGAAGGTCGCGAAGAGAAGAAGATAGATGTTCGCGCGGAGGCGCAGAGGCGCTGAGGGGTTTCGTTCCGGGCGATCGGCGCGCGACCGGGAGACCTATCGTCCTTGGCAGCTAATGTTGAAGCCGCTGATGCGGTGGACGCTGCATCGAGCGCAACCCCTCCGCGCCTCTGCGCCTCTGCGCGAAATCCTATCTTCTTCCCTTCACGACCTTCGCGCCATCGCGTGAACCAGAAATCCTAAACCAGCCCGACCCCCTCATGCGCCAGCAACCATCGCTTGCGCTCCAGCCCGCCGCCATACCCGGTAAGCGCCCCCGACCGTCCGATGATCCGGTGGCATGGCACGACGATCGCGATCGGGTTCGATCCATTGGCCAGCCCGACCGCGCGCACCGCGCTCGGCCGCCCGATCGCGGCGGCGATATCGACATAGGCGACCGTCCGCCCCGCGCCGACATCGCGCAACGCCTGCCACACCGAACGCTGAAAGTCGGTCCCGCCCGTCGCGGTCGGCAGCCCGTCGATCGCCGCCACGTCGCCCGCGAAATAGGCGGTCATCGCCCGCATCGCGTCGCTGGTCCGCACCGCCGGCACGACCCGCCACCCGCCCGGCCGATAGTGCAGCCGCAACAGCCGTTCCATCCGCGCACCGAAATCCTCGAACTCCAGCACCCGCAACACCCCGTCGCCATCGGTCAGGATAGTGATCGTGCCGACCGGGCTGGGCAGCAATTCCTCATACAGCGTCATCATGCCGGCAATCTGGCCCGGCGTTCGACCGACTGCCAGCGGAAACCGGACACGACGCTACGCCCATGTCCGTTTTCCGCTAGTCGCGCTGCGCAGCGGCGATAAGGTCGCCGCCATGCTCGACCCCGACCATTGCTATGCCGCGATCGAACGCCGCGATCCGACGCAGGACGGGCTGTTCTTCACTGCCGTCCACACGACGCGCATCTATTGCCGCCCGGTCTGCCCGGCGCGCACGCCGATCCGCGACAACGTCACCTTCTACGCCAGCGCGGCGGCGGCGCAGGCGGCGGGCTATCGACCGTGTCTGCGCTGCCGGCCCGAAACCGCGCCCGACAGTCCGGCATGGGCCGGTACGCTCGCCTCGATCCACCGTGCGCTCCGCCTGATCGACGACGGCGCGCTGGCGGAAGGGAGCGTCGCCGCGCTGGCCGATCGGCTGGGGATGAGCGACCGCCATCTGCGCCGGCTGTTCGTCGAACATCTGGGGCTGACCCCCCTCGCGATCGAGGCGACCCGCCGCCTCCACCTCGCCAAGCATCTGGTCCACGACACCCGCCTGCCGCTGACCGACATCGCCTTCGCCGCCGGCTATGGCAGCGTCCGCCGCTTCAACGAGGCTTTCCAGTCCGCCTTCGCCCGCGCTCCCTCGGCGCTTCGCCGCGAAGGTACGCTTCCCGATCCAGCCGCGCCGATCACGGTCACCATCGCCCACCGCCCCGATTTCGTGCCCGACGCTCCGATCGCGGTCGACCTGCCCGAAGGCCAAGCCGAAGTGACGCCGGGCAGGGGGCGGACCCTGCGCATCACCCTGACCGACGTCCCGATCCCGGAGCTGGGCCGCGCCATCGCCGCCGCCAAACGCGCGGTGTTCGCTGAGAATTGAAAACACTGTCCTACAGGCGCGCGGGCAGGCAGGATCGCTGCCGTTCTTTCTCATTCCTGTTTTTCACGCGAAGGCGCGAAGGCGCGAAGGTAGAAAATTAGGGGTTCGCGCGGAGCCGCGGAGACGCGGAGGAGGTGCGCTTGCTGCAACCTCCCCCGCGCCAGCGGCCTCATCCCACGGTATCAGCGAGCGCGACGTCTCCCGATTGCGAACGATTTGCAACAATCGCAACCCTCCGCGTCTCCGCGCCTCCGCGTGAAAACGACCTTCTTCTTCGTGCCTTAGCGCCTTCGCGCGAACCAAAACCGACCAGCACCAAAACGCGGGCGAGTGTGACTTTTGTGACCTTTGACCCGGTCAAACCAACCCATGCCGCGCCAGCATGGCCGCCGGATCGGGATCGCGCCCGCGAAACGCCCGGAACAGTTCGATCGCGGGCCGCACCGCGCCCTGGCTCAACACCGTCTCGCGCAATCGGTCGCCGGTCGCCCGGTCGACCGTCCCCGCCTCGACGAACGCGGCAAAGCCGTCCGCCGCCAGCAGCTCCGCCCAAAGATAGCTGTAATATCCCGCCGCATAGCCCCCGGCGAAGATATGCGAAAAGGCATGGGGGAAGCGATGCCATGCCGGCGGCCGCACCACCGACACTTCGTCGCGCACCGCCTCGATCACCGCGATCGGGTCGTCGCCTTGCGTGCCGAGGTGCAGCAACAGGTCGAACATCGCGAACTCGATCTGCCGCAACAGGAACATGCCCGACCCGAAGCGCCGCGCCGCCAGCATCCGCTCGAACAGGTCGCCCGGCAGCGGCTCGCCGGTTTCGACATGGCCCGACATCGCCGACAGCACCGACGGCTCCCATGCGAAATCCTCCAGCAACTGGCTCGGCAACTCGACCGCGTCCCATTCGAACCCGGTCGTGCCCGCAATGTCCGGTCGCGGCACGCGGGTGAACAAATGGTGCAGGCAATGCCCCGTCTCATGCAGCAGCGTGACGACGTCGTCATGGCTGAGCAGCGGCGTCGCCCCCCCGGTCGGCGCGAAGTTGCAGACCATATAGGCGACCGGGATGCCGTCCGCCGGATCGGCGCGATAGGGCCGGGCAGGGGCCATCCACGCGCCGCCCTTCTTTCCCGCCCGCGCATGCAGGTCGAGATAGAGGCCGGCGAACACCCCGTTGCCGTCGGCGACATCGTAATAATACGCATCGGGATGATAGGTCGCGACGTCGCTCCGCTTGGTCAGCGTCAGCCCGAACAACTGGTCCAGCAGCTCGCGCCACCCGCCAAGCACCCGGTCGACCGGGAAATATTGCTTCACCACCGACTGGTCGATGGCATGGGCATGCCGCTTCAGCCGGTCGCTTACGAAGCCGATGTCCCACGGTTGCAGGTCGGCGATGCCCAGATGCTCGGCGGCAAAGCCGCGCAGTTCCGCCATCTCCGCCTCGGCATGCGGCCGCGCCCGCTTGGCGAGGTCGCGCAGGAACGCCAGCACTTCCGCCACATCCGGTGCCATCTTGGTGCTCAGCGACCGCGCGACCGGATCGGTGAAGCCCAGCAGCGTCGCCGCCTCGTGCCGCAGCGACAGGATGCGGCGGATGCGGTCGCCATTGTCGAACTTGCCCGCGTCCGGCCCCTGATCCGACGCGCGTGTGCCAAAGGCGCGATAGACCTCTGCCCGCAGGTCGCGATCCTCGGCAAAGGTCAGGACGGCGACGACGCTCGGCTGTTGCAGCGTCACGACCCAGCCTTCCAGCTCGCGTGCCGTTGCCGCCGCCGCCATCATCGCTTGATCCGCGTCCGACAATCCGGTCAGCCGCGCTGGATCGGTGACGTGCAGCGTCCACGCATCGGTCGCGTCGAGCACCGCGCTGGCGAATGCGGTCTGGAGCGCCGACAATTCGGTCGCGACCTCCTTGAACCGCGCGCGATCGGCATCGTCCAGCGCGACGCCGGCCAGCGTGCGGTCGCGGATCGACCGTTCGACCGCCATCCGGTCGGCATCGTCCAGCTCGGCGAATTCGGGCGCGACCGCCAGCGTCCGCAGCGTGTCGAACATCGCCCGGTCTTGCTGCGCCGCGATCCCGCGCGCGGTCAGCACCGCCTGTCCCGCCGCATGTGCCTCGCGCAATTCGGGCGTGTCGGCGACAGCATGCAGGTGCCAGACGGTCGACCAGAAATCGTCGATCGCGACGTCCGCCGACTCGACCGGCAACCACGTCTCGGCAAAGCCGGGGCGCGCCGCCTTGGCCTGTTCGGCAACGGCATCGCGCTCGGCCAGCAGCGTGTCGAGCGTGGGTGCGATCACGGTCGGGGTGATCGCGGCGAAATCGGGAAGCTGGGACAAGTGTAAATCCTTCAACATTCGACGACATTGACCGCCAGGCCGCCCTGGCTGGTCTCCTTGTACTGGCTCTTCATATCCTCGCCGGTCTGGCGCATCGTCTCGATCACCTGATCGAGGCTGACGATGTGGCGACCATCGCCGTGCAGCGCCAGATAGGCGGCGTTGATCGCCTTGATCGCGCCCATCGTATTGCGCTCGATACACGGGATCTGCACCAGCCCACCGATCGGATCGCAGGTCAGGCCCAGATTATGCTCCATGCCGATCTCGGCGGCATTCTCGACCTGTGCCGGCGTCGCGCCAAGGGCCGCGGCAAGCCCAGCGGCGGCCATCGAACAGGCGACGCCGACCTCGCCCTGACATCCCATCTCGGCCGCAGAGATCGACGCGTTCTGCTTGTAGAGAAACCCGATCGCCGCCGCCGTCATCAACAGCGCCTGCGCCCCGGCACGGGTCGATCCATGGACGAACGTCTCGTAATATTTGAGCACCGCCGGGATCACCCCCGCCGCGCCGTTGGTCGGCGCGGTGACCACGCGGCCGCCCGCCGCATTCTCTTCGTTGACGGCCAATGCCCATAGGCTGACCCATTCAAACACGACGCTGGGATCGGTGCGCGGCCCGCGTTCGAGCAGTTTCTCGCGAATCGCCCGCGCCCGCCGCTGCACCCGCAGGCCCCCGGGCAGTTCGCCGCGCCTGGTACAGCCGCGATCGATCGAGGCGAGCATCGCCGATCGCACCGCATTGAGGAAGCCGAGTGTCTCCGCCTCCGCCCGCCATGCGCTTTCGTTGGCAGCGACGATCTCGGCGATCGACTGGCGGGTGTCGGTGCAGAGCGTCAGCAGTTCCGCGCCGCTGGCAAAGGGATGGGGAAGCGTCAGGTTCAGCCGGGGCGGCGTCTCGCCCTCGGCCCGGATCGCGCCGCCGCCGATCGAATGATAGCGCCGCACGATCCGGCTGCCGTCGGCAAGGACGGCCATGAACGCCATCGTATTGGGATGGCCGGGCAGGAAGCCGGGATGGAAGACGATGTCGCGCGCCGGATCGAATGCGATCGGCCGTTTCCCCATAAGGTCGATCGAGCAGTCGGCGTAGATCGCGGCGACCATCGCCGTCACCGCATCGGGATCGACCCCTTCGGGCGTCGCACCCGCCAACCCCAGAAGGATCGCGACGTCGGTGGCATGGCCGCGACCGGTCAGCGACAGCGATCCATAGAGGTCGCACAGGACCCGTTCGGGCGCGATGCCGTCTTCCTCCAGCATCGTCGCAAAGGCGTGGGCGGCGCGCATCGGTCCGACGGTGTGCGAGCTCGATGGCCCGATTCCGATCGTGAACAGATCGGTGATGCTGAGCGGGGTCATGCCGGATGGCCGAGCAACGCCGCGAACCGCGTCGCCGCCGGCCGCCAGTCGATGGCACGCGCCGCCAGCCAGTCGTTGTCATAATAGGTATCGCCGTAGCGCAGCCCCGAATCGCACAGGATCGTCACGACCGATCCCCGCTGCCCCGCCGCCGCCATTTCCGCGATCAGCGTGGCGCAGGCGACGATATTGGTCCCGGTCGATCCGCCGACCGGCCGCCCGAGCCGCGCGCTGATCGCCCGCATCGCGCCGATACTGTCGGCATCGTCGACGGCGATCATCCGGTCGATGACGGCGGGCACGAAACTCGCCTCGACCCGCGGCCGTCCGATGCCTTCGATGCACGAACATTCGCCTTCGACCGTATGGATCGTCGGGTCGGCATAATGGCGGTGAAAGACCGATGCCGCCGGATCGGCCACGCACAGCCGCGTCGCATGCCGACCATAGCGGATGAAGCGGCCCAACGTCGCCGACGTGCCGCCGGTCCCGGCCCCGCACACGATCCAGCTCGGCTCGGGCGAATCCTCCTTCGCCATCTGGGCAAAAATCGATTCGGCGATGTTGTTGTTGCCCCGCCAGTCGGTGGCACGCTCGGCATAGGTGAACTGGTCCAGATAATGGCCGCCGCTGGCGTCGGCCAATGCCTGTGCCGCCGCATATACGTCGCGCGGATCATCGACGAAATGCACTTCGCCGCCCTGGAACCGGATCGCATCGATCTTCGCACTTGCGATGGTCCGCGGGACGACGGCAATGAACCGCAACCCGATCAACCGCGCGAAATAGGCTTCCGACACCGCGGTCGACCCGCTGGTCGCCTCGACCAATACCGTGTCCGGGCCGATCCATCCGTTGCACAGCCCGTACAGGATCAGCGAACGGGCGAGCCGATGCTTCAGGCTGCCGGACGGATGGACCGATTCGTCCTTCAGATAGAGGGTGATGCCCGGTGTGGCCGGCAGCTCGACACGGATCAGATGCGTATCCGCCGACCGGCAGAAATCGGCTTCCAACCGCCGGATCGCATCCAGCGTCCAGATGCGATCATGAGAAGGCGGCAAGGGAGCGGCGGTCAACGGGTTGATCCTCTCAAAAGATACTATCATCCGCCTTATGACGCTGTCGGTGGAGAGGGGGAAGGGCGCGCCGATATCGCCACAATCGCCCGGAAACGGCACGCTGGATCGCAAAATCACATGGAACCGGAAAAAATGCGAAAACGTTGTTGACGCCTTCTGAAGCCGCCCATATAAGCAGTTTCACCGGACGACGAGACGCTCTTCGCTTCTCCCGCCGGTCGCCTCGCTGATCTTCGGATCGTGCCGCTGACGCGGATAGCGAGTTGCTCTTTTTATCCGGGACCTGGTGCTGACCATATGGTTGGTGCCATGTGTTCCGGTCTCTCTATCGCCGGCTTGCTGGCGCTTCGACCTTAGGGGTTTGGAGCAGGGAGTGCTATTTGACATTGTTGATGTAGATGAAGGGACATGTGGGCGGCGGCTTG
>NZ_LMJZ01000016.1:0-33247 GCF_001421155.1 Sphingomonas sp. Leaf5
ACGCCCCGAAAATGCCTCGGCTTCCAAACCCCCGCCGAAGCCTTCATCCCGTTGCACTTCGAATGTGAATCCACACCCGGGTCAAGCCCGGGGTGACGTCGAAAATGACGACTACCGCGCCAGCGCCTCGGCGATCAGCTTGCGCGTATTGCCAATGCCGTACAGCGCGATGAAGCTGCCCATGCGCGGTCCCTGCGCCGTACCGAGCAGCGTTTCGTAACAGGCCCTGAACCAGTCGCGCAGCGATTCGAACCCGGCGGTCTTGCCGATTTCGTACACCGCGTTCTGGATCTGCTCCGCCCCGGCATCGGCGGGCATCGCCGCCAGTTCGGCATCGAGCCGTTCGAGCGCGGCGCGTTCGATGTCGGTCGGGGCGCGGCGTTCGGGTTTTTCCGCCACGTCGCGGGTGAACGCCAGCGCATGGTCGATCAGCGCGTCGAGCGCCGGATAGCGCTCCGCCGACGCATCCTCGACATAGTTCGCCAGATACCCCCACACCTGCGGCTTGGTCGCATCGCCCATCACGCCGACCAGGTTGAGCAGCAACCCGAAGGTCACCGGCAGCGTCTCGGCCGGCGGCGGACCGCCATGGATGTGGTGGACCGGATTGCCCAGCCGCTGTTCGACCGGCTGATCGGCGTAATTGGCGCGGAACTGCCAATATTCGTCGATCGCACGCGGGATCACGCCCAGATGCAGCTGCTTGGCCTTTTTCGGCTCGCGATAGGCGTAGAAGGCGACGCTTTCGGGCGGACCATAGGTCAGCCATTGTTCGAGGCTGAGGCCGTTGCCCTTCGACTTCGAAATCTTCTGGCCATGTTCGTCGAGGAACATCTCGTAATTGAAGCCCTCGGGCGGACGCGCGCCGAGTACGCGGGCGATCTTCGATGACTGGGTGACCGAGTCGATCAGATCCTTGCCCGCCATTTCGTAATCGACGCCGAGTGCGACCCAGCGCATCGCCCAGTCGACCTTCCATTGCAGCTTGGCACCGCCCGACAGGATCGATCGTTCGACGCGGGTGTCGCCGTCCAGGAACGCGACCATGCCGGTCTCCGCGTCGAGCACCTCGACCGGGACCTGCAACACGATGCCGCTGGTCGGTGAGATCGGCAGCACCGGCGAATAGGTCGCACGACGTTCGGCCCCCAGCGTCGGCAGCATGATGTCGAGGATCGCCTGATAGTGGCGCAGAATGCCCTTCAGCGCCGCGTCGAACCTGCCACCGCGATAATAATCGGTCGACGACGCGAATTCATAATCGAACCCATATTGGTCGAGGAAGCTGCGCAGCCGGGCGTTGTTGTGCGCGGCGAAGCTGGCATGCGTCCCGAACGGATCGGGAATTTCGCTCAGCGGCTTGCCCAGATGCTCGCGCAGCAGGTCGCCATTGGGCACATTGTCCGGCACCTTGCGCAGGCCGTCCATGTCGTCCGAAAACGCGATCAGGCGGGTCGGCTGATCCGATAATTCCATGAACGCCTTGCGGACCATCGTCGTTCGCAGCACTTCGTTGAACGTACCGATATGCGGCAACCCCGACGGACCATAGCCGGTTTCGAACAGGACCGGTTCGCCACCCGGCTTTCCGTCCGGATAGCGCTTCAACAGCTTGCGCGCCTCTTCATACGGCCAAGCTTTTGAAACCAATGCTGCATTGCGGATGTCTGGGTGGGTCATCCGATCCCGATACGCGCTCGGCCGCAATATTTCCACCTGTTGCGATGCAACCATGCCGCCGGTTGGGCGTAGCGTGGAGCGATGATCGTTTCCGACGCACCCCGCCTGCCCCGTATCGTCGCCGAAGTGTGGAAACCGGCGCTCGCCCTGTTCGTCTGGGACGTGATCGTCACCGTCGTGTACTTCGTGTTGCCGTTCAAGGCCCCGTCGCTGCCGCTGACGATCTTCGGTTCGGCGCTGGCGCTGTTTCTCGGCTTCCGGGTGAACTCGGCCTATGCCCGGTGGT
Organism: Sphingomonas sp. Leaf5; assembly: GCF_001421155.1. Taxonomy (NCBI): domain Bacteria; kingdom Pseudomonadati; phylum Pseudomonadota; class Alphaproteobacteria; order Sphingomonadales; family Sphingomonadaceae; genus Sphingomonas; species Sphingomonas sp. Leaf5. The sequence continues at coordinate 1,967 of NZ_LMJZ01000016.1, forward strand.
GGGAGGCGCGATCGCTCTGGGGGTTGATGATCAACGCGTCGCGCAACCTCGCGCGCGGCGCGATCTCGTATATCGGGCCGGAAAACGAAGGGCAGAAGCGCGATCTGAAACGGTCGATCGTGCTGCGGCATATCGCCTATGTTCACGCGCTGCGCTGCCAGTTGCGCAAGCTGGATTCGAAGGACGAGGTGCATCGCCTGCTGTCGCGTGACGAGGCGGGCGAGCCGCTGGGGCGGACCAACGTCGCCAACGGGCTGCTCGACGGTACCGGTTCGCGCATCGCCGAGGCGCAGCGCCGCGGATGGATCGACAGTATCCAGCAGACCGGCCTCGAAAGCGTGCTGATCGACATCGCCAACGCGCAGGGCGGCATGGAGCGGATCAAGAACACGCCGCTGCCGGTGCAGTATCGGTTCCTGCCGTCGCTGTTTACGAAGCTGTTCTGCATCGTGCTGCCGATCGGGCTGGTCGAAACGCTGGGTATCGCCACGCCGCTTGGGTCGGGTCTGGCCGGGCTGATGTTCCTTGCGGTGTTGCAGATCGGCGAGGATCTGGCCGATCCGTTCGCCAACACCATCCACGACCTGCCGCTGACTGCGATGTGCCGGACGATCGAGATCGACCTGTTGCAGGCGATCGGCGATCCGGCCCCGCAACCGCTGACCCCGGACAAGGGCGTGTTGTGGTGACGGAACGCGCCGCCGGCTGAACGGGTTGGGCCATCGACGGAGGATGACGATGGCCGACGAGCACAAACCGACGAAGAAGATGGCGGCGAACGCCGAAAAGGGCCTGAAGCTGCACGAGACCTTCGATCGCGGCGGGACCGAGGTCGGGGTGAAGCGGGCGAAGCAGATCGTCGACGGCGGCCCGATGTCCGATGACGACGTCAAATCGATGCACAGCTATTTCGCGCGCCACGGCGTCGACAAGGATACCAGGGCGCATCGCTGGGGCGACGATGACGATCCCTCGGCGGGCTATATCGCGTGGCTGCTCTGGGGCGGTGACGAAGGCAAGGAATGGGCGGACCGCCAGCGCGAGAAGATCGACGCCTGACATCCTCCCCGGCACGGGGAGGGGGACCATGCGCAGCATGGTGGAGGGGGGTGTCCTCGTACGGAGCGGTTGCATTGCGCGGCGATCCCCCTCCACCGTCCTGCGGACGGTCCCCCTCCCCGTACCGGGGAGGATTTGGCGCGTTCCACTTCCGTTCCGGCGGCTCTCGCGGTAAGGCGTTCCGATGCTCTCCTACCCCGCCCTGCACGCCAGCCATTCGGGCGTCTGGATCGCCGATGCCACGGGCACGCGCGAGGTCAGCCGGGGGGAGGCGATCGCGCTGGTCGCCGATACCCCGACCATCGTCCTCAACGCGCCGTTGATCGGCCAGCGGCTGGGCTATGCCGAACTGTCGGGGCTCGACCTGCTCGAACTGTTCGCGTTCGTCCACCCGGCGCGGTTCGCGGTGCCGACGCCGAAGGGGATCGCGCAGGCGCTGAAGCTGACGCTGCCGGCCGAGGAAGCGGGCGTCGCGGCGCTGCTGCGCGATGCGGCGGCGGAACTGATCGCGACCGCGTCTGCGCCATGGCCCGAACAGGAAGGGGCGTGGACCGCCGCGCAATCGCTGTTCCGCCTGCGCTGGCCATGGGCACCGGCCTTGGGACAGGTGCTGCCGAAACCCGCCACCGCCGAACGCTGGCTGTTCTCGAAGCTGCCCGAATGGGAGGAAGCGCCACCGCGGGGTGCGCCGCGGACGGTGACGCTGTCCCCCGATGCGATCGCCGAACGGCTGGCCACCCTGACCGGTCAGGGTGCCGAGCCGCGCCCCGGCCAGCGCGCGTTCGCCGCCGCCGCCGCCGACGCCTTTGCCCCGCGCGTCGCCCGCGACACGCCCAATCTGGTACTGGCAGAGGCAGGAACCGGCATCGGCAAGACGCTCGGCTATCTCTCGCCCGCGTCGCTGTGGTCGGAGGCCGCCGATGGCGCGGTGTGGGTATCAACCTTTACCAAGGCACTGCAACGCCAGCTCGCACAGGAAAGCGAACGCGTCTTTCCCGATCCCGCCGAACGCCGCGCCCGCGTCGTGACGCGCAAGGGGCGTGAGAATTATCTGTGCCTGCTCAATCTCGAAGACGCGTTGCAGGGCGGGTTTCAGGGGCGGGCGGCGGTGCTGGCGCACCTCGTCGCGCGCTGGGCGGCGTATAGCGCCGATGGCGACATGGTCGGCGGCGACCTGCCCGGCTGGCTGCCGACATTGTTCCGCCGCAACGGATCGACCGCGCTGACCGACCGGCGCGGTGAATGCATCTATGCCGGTTGCCCTCATTACCGGAAATGCTTCATCGAACGTGCGGCGCGGGCGTCAGCACAGGCCGATATCGTCATCGCCAACCATGCGCTGGTGATGGTCAACGCCGCGCGCGGGCGTGAGACCGGCACGCGCCCGACCCGCTACGTGTTCGACGAAGGCCATCACCTGTTTGATGCCGCCGATGCGATGTTCTCCGCCGCGCTGACCGGCATGGAGGCGATCGAGATCCGCCGCTGGGTATTGGGGCCGGAGGGCGGCGGGCGCGGACGGCGGCGGGGCCTCGCGGCGCGGCTGTCCGATGTCGCCAGCTATGACGCGGCAGGCGGCGAGGCGGTGGCGGCGGCGGTCGATGCCGCGCGGCTGCTGCCCGCCGATGGCTGGCTGGCGCGCGTGCAGGAGGGCGATCCGTTCGGCCCGGTCGAGGAATTGCTGGCCTGCGTGCGCGGCGCGGTGTTCGCGCGCGCCAAGGATGGCGAGGCGGGCTATGGTCTGGAGACCGAACTGACCGAACCGCCGCCCGAACTGGTCGATGCCGCCGGGCCGGCCGCGCAGGCACTGGATGCACTGCTGCGCCCGCTGATCGCGCTCGGCAAGCGGCTGGAAGCGGTGCTGACCGAGGGGCCGGACTGGATGGACGGCCCGGCGCGCGCGCGGATCGAGGGGGCGATCGCTTCGCTCGGCTGGCGGGCGGAGACGGTCGCGGCATGGGGGCGGCTGCTGGCGCGGGTCGGCGGGCCGGTCGATCCCGATTTCGTCGACTGGCTGACCGTCGAACGGGTCGAGGGGCGCGAATATGACATGGGGCTGCACCGCCACTGGCTCGATCCCGGCCGCCCCTTTGCCGAAACGGTGCTGAAGCCCGCGCATGGCGTCTTGGTGACCTCCGCGACGCTGCGCGCGGGCGGCGACTGGACGCAGGCCGATGCGCGGGTCGGTGCGCCGCACCTCATGCGCCCGCCGACCCATTTCGCCGCGACCAGCCCGTTCGCCTATGCGACCCAAGCCGAGGCGCTGATCGTCACCGATGTGAAGCGTGGCGACCTGCCCGCGCTCGCCAATGCGTATGGCCGGTTGATCGTCGCCGCGGGGGGCGGCACGCTGGGGCTGTTCACCGCGATCCGGCGGCTGCGCGGCGTCCATGCGCGCATCGCCGACCGCCTCGCGCGCGACGGATTGCCGCTCTACGCGCAGCATGTCGACCCGATCGACACCGGTACGTTGGTCGACATCTTCCGCGACGACCCGCGCGCCTCGCTGATCGGCACCGATGCGCTGCGCGACGGGGTCGATGTGCCCGGTCATTCGCTGCGGATGGTGGTGATGGAGGGGGTGCCATGGGTAAAGCCCGGCGTGCTCCATGCCGCGCGGCGACTGGCGGGGGGTGGCAGCGCCTATGACGACCGGATGGTGCGCGCGCGGCTGGCACAGGCGTTCGGGCGGCTGATCCGGCGCGCCGACGATCGCGGGCTGTTCGTGCTGCTGTCGGCGGCGATGCCGTCGCGGCTGCTGGGCGCGTTCCCCGATGGGACACCGGTCAGCCGCTGCACGCTGGACGAAGCGGTCGCGCGTGCCCTTTCCTTGAGCGCGGAAGTCGGGCATGGGGCGCATGCCCTGCCGATGGAGCCCTTGCCATGAAGACGCTGACGCTGCTGCGCCACGCCAAGTCGAGCTCGGACGATGCCATCCTGCGCGATTTCGACCGGCCGCTGAACGCGAAGGGCGCACGGGCCGCGACAGCGATGGGCGCGCATGTGCGGCAACTGGGCCTCAAATTCGATCATCTGGTCGCCAGCCCCGCGACCCGCGTCGTCGAGACGCTCGATCATTTCCGGCGCGGCTATGGCACGTTGCCCGACGAACAGAGCAACCGCGCGCTGTATCTGGCTTCGGAGGGAACGTTGCTCGATACCGTCCGAGCGTTGCCCGCCACTGTCGATCGCGCGCTGCTGGTCGGGCATAATCCGGGGCTGGAGGATCTGGTCCTGCTACTGTCGGCCGAGAGCAACCCGCTGCGCGGCACGGTCGAGGAGAAGTTTCCGACCGCCAGCGTCGCGGTGCTGGAGCTGGACGGCGATTGGGCCAGCGCCGGTGATGGCTGCGGGCATCTGGTCACGTTCGTGCGGCCCCGCGATCTGGACCCGAGCCTGGGGCCGGGGCACGATTAGAGGCGATTGCGCCGGTTCGGAGGCAACGTCCACCCCAGCGAAGGCTGGGGTATCCCGGTTGTGTGCGGGGCAAGAGCCGCACGAGGCCCCAGCGTTTGATCCATCTGCATAGATAACGTCACCCCAGCGAAGGCCGGGGTCTCAAGCGGCTCCTGCCGCGTGCTGTCATCGGGAGATCCCAGCCTTCGCTGGGATGACGCCCGGTTCGATGTGGCTGGATCAGACGCCAGCCTTTGCTGGGGCGACGCCAGTAACAAAGGTTCAGCGCGCCGCCATTCGCCGGGCGAAGTGGATTTCCACCGCCTGCGTCACGCTTTTCGCGATCGCCCGCCGCCCCTCCGCCGAATCGAGCCGCTTCGCATCTCCCTCGTTCGACAGATAGCCGGTTTCGAACAGGATCGATGGCAGGTCGGGGGCCTTGAGCACCATCAGCGACGCCATGCGGTGGTAATTGGATTTGAGCGGGATCACGCCCTTCGCTTCACGCCCGAGCAACCGCGCGAAGCCCGCCGATTCATTCATCGTCTCGCGCTGCGTCAGGTCGATCAGGATCGATGAGATGTCGGCCGGTTGCCGGCCGAGATCGACCCCTGCGAGGATATCGGCCTTGTTCTCGCGCGCGGCCAGCCGGGCGGCTTCGCGGTCCGATGCAACTTCGGACAGGGTGTAGATGCTGGCTCCGCTGGCGTCAGGGTTATCCGCACTGTCGCAATGGACCGAGATGAACAGGCTGCCGCCCAGTCGACGGGCGATCGCATAGCGTTCCTGCAACACCAGAAACTGGTCGCGATCGCGCGTCATCGCGACACGGACGCGCCCCCCGGCCAGCAGCGCGTCGCGGATCGCCCGCGCGGTCTTGAGCGTCAGATCCTTTTCCCGCAGGCCGCCATGCGGCGAGATCGCGCCGGGATCATGGCCGCCATGGCCGGCGTCGATCACGACCAGCGGCCGATCGGCGTCGCCCTCTACCCGTGGCAATGGCAGGCCACGGCGCGGGCGTGCGACGGGTACGGCGACACTGGCGGTCGCGCGTTGCCGCCGGTCGACGACCATCGCCGCCGACGATGCCACCGGCACGATCGCGCCGACCACCGGCTGCTGCTGGAACCGCATGCGGCCGGCACCCGCCGCCCGCGCGAAACGCTGTACGGTCACCGGCCGCAGGTCCAGCGTCAGGCGGCGTCCGCCGTCCGAAAAACTGCCGCCGGTAACCATCGCCGATTCGGTCAGGTCGAGCACGATCCGGCTGCCGCCATCGCCGCGCACGCCCTGCCGGATCGCGCGTACCGATCCACCGGCATTGCTGCGGCCACCGGGGCGGATACCGTCGAGGTCGACGACGATACGATCGGGACCGGCCATGGTGAAGCTGCTGGCACCATGCGCCGGGGCGTCGAAGCGCAGGACGATGCGGTCGTTCGCCACGTCGACCACATCAACGCGCTGCGCGGCGGCAGGCGATGCGAGCGTCGCGCACGACAGGATCAGCGCGGCCGCATGCAGCGCGCCTGCCCGTCCAATCCCGAAGATGGTCCAGCGCAAAGCCATGACGAAGCGCCTCTTCCCCCTGTTCGCGAACCATGCCGTATCGGCACGTGGTTCAAACGGCCCCTAATAACCCTGGTAAAACTTAATTTAACCTAAATCACCGGCAAAGATAACCGTGTAAGGAAGCATGCCCGCGCTGTTGCCGTTCACGATGACGAATGCTACGCCTGTGCCCACGTCGGTCCCGGGCCTGTCCCAGCGGAACCGATGCGACATCCCGCGCGCAACCGCCTGCGGGATTTATTCAGGTTGATGTTCGCATGTGGCAATTTCCGTCCCGTACCGCCTGTGCCGCTGTCGCGGTCGGCGTCGGGGCGACGGTTGTCCGCCCGGAAATTCCCGGACTGCCCGTGCGAGCAGACGCATATCCCAGCAATCGCGCGCAGGCACCGGGCATGGACCCCGCCGCGCGTTTAGGCGCGCCGACTGGCACAGCCGTCCCGCGCGCCCGGAGACACTATCATGACCACGCGGATGTTGATCGACGCTCGCCACCGGGAGGAAACCCGGGTCGCCGTCGTCAAGGGTAACCGGATCGAGGAATTCGATTTCGAATCGGCCGAGCGCAAGCAGCTCAAGGGCAATATCTACCTCGCCAAGGTGACGCGGGTCGAACCGTCGCTGCAGGCGGCGTTCGTCGATTACGGCGGCAATCGCCACGGCTTCCTCGCCTTCAGCGAGATCCACCCGGACTATTACCAGATCCCGAAGGAAGATCGCGACGCGCTGCTGGCCGAAGAAGCCGCGCACGCCGCCGAGGAAGCCGCGCTGCGCGCCGGCGACCATGACGACGACGTCGATTATGACGATCACGACCATGACGACGATGCCGAAGGCGGCGTCGAGGTCGTCGAGCGTGACGAGGACGAGGACGACCGTCACGACGACGAGGAAGGCGAGGACGCCCCCGCCCCGCGTCCGCGCAAGGGCGGCGGCGACGATGCCGCGGTCGAGGCACTGCGCCAGCGCCGGCTGAACCTGCGTCGTCGCTACAAGATCCAGGACGTCATCCGCCGCCGGCAGGTGCTGCTGGTGCAGGTCGTCAAGGAAGAGCGCGGCAACAAGGGTGCGGCGCTGACGACCTATCTGTCGCTCGCCGGCCGCTATTGCGTGCTGATGCCCAACACCGCGCATGGCGGCGGCATTTCGCGCAAGATCAGCTCGGCCGCCGATCGCAAGCGGTTGAAGTCGATCATGGCCGAACTGACGCTGCCGGCGTCGATGGGCTGCATTGTCCGCACCGCCGGGCTCCAGCGCTCGCGCCAGGAGATCAAGCGCGACTTCGATTATCTCGCGCGGCTGTGGGACGGGATTCGCGACCAGACGCTGACCTCGTCGGCGCCCGCTTTGGTCTATGGCGACAGCGACCTGATCAAGCGCGCCATCCGCGACATCTATAACAAGGATGTCGACGAGGTGATCGTCGAGGGCGAGGACGGGTTCCGCCACGCCAAGGAATATATGCGGTTGCTGATGCCCGCGCATGCGCGCCGGGTGAAGCAGTATGCCGACGCCGTGCCGCTGTTCCAGCGCGCGCATGTCGAGGATCAGCTGGCCGCGATGTACAATCCGGTCGTGCAGCTGAAATCGGGCGGCTATCTGGTCATCAACCCGACCGAGGCATTGGTGTCGATCGACATCAACTCGGGGCGCTCGACCCGCGAGCACAATATCGAGCAGACCGCCACCGCGACCAACCTCGAGGCGGCGCAGGAAATCGCCCGCCAGCTGCGGCTGCGCGACATGGCCGGTCTGGTCGTCATCGACTTCATCGACATGGACCATGGCTCCAACGTCCGTAAGGTCGAGAAGGCGATGAAGGAGGCGCTGAAGAACGATCGCGCCCGCATCCAGGTCGGCCGTATCTCCGCCTTCGGCCTGATGGAAATGAGCCGCCAGCGGCTGCGCACCGGCGTGCTGGAGGCATCGACCCGCCAGTGCCCGCATTGCGAGGGCACGGGCCTGGTCCGCACCGCGTCGTCGGCGGGCCTGTCGGCGCTGCGCCTGATCGAGGACGAGGCCGCGCGCGGTCGCGGATCGCTGATCGTGCTGCGCGCCAGCCAGGAGGCGGCCTTCTATGTCCTGAACAAGAAGCGCGCCGATATCGCCGAGGTCGAGGACCGCTATGGCGTGACGGTCGAGATCGTGCCCGATGCCGAGATCGAGGGCGCGCGCATGGCGGTCGAAGCCTCCGGCCCGCCGCCGGCGCATCCGCCCAAGATCGAGCCGCTGGTCATCGTCGACGATGAAGACGATGCCTATGAGGACATCGAGGACGAGATCGACGAGGAGATCGAGGAAGACGCGGTCGAGGAAACCGCCCGTCCGCCGCGCAGCGATGACGAGGGCGAAGGTCGTGGCAAGCGCCGCCGCCGTCGTCGCGGCCGTCGCGGTCGCAACCGTGAGGAAGGCGACGTCGAGGGCGAAGCCGGCGACGATGCCGATATCGAATCGGATGGTGACGACGCGGTCGACGCCGATGACGAGACGGTCGATGCCGTTGTCGTCGACGCCGAGACGGATGAAAGCGACGTCGCCGACGATGCCGCGCCCGAAACCGAAACCGCCGATGATGGTAGCCGGCGCAAGCGTCGCCGGCGTGGTCGCCGCGGTGGTCGTCGTGGCGACGGTGCGTTCGATGCCGCCGACGGTGCGGGGGCGGTCGCCGACCTCCCGGTCGAGGACGATGTTGCCGAACCGGCGGTGGTTGCCGAACCCGCCGCAGCGGAACCGGTCGTCGAGCCCGACCTGGTCGAAGCCGAACCGACGCCCGCGCCCAAGCGGACCCGTCGCCGCCCGAGCGCACGTGCGAAGGTCGAGACCAATGCCGAGCCGACGCCGGCCGAACCGGTGACCATCGAGGCAGGCGATGCCGCGCCGTTCGTGGTGCCCGCACCGGTCGAGCCCCCGGTCGCCGAGGTCGAGCCGGCCGCCGAAGCCCCCAAGCCGAAGCGGACGCGTCGTCGCAAGGCCGATGCCGAGCCGGCCGTGGTCGAGGAAGCACCGGCTCCGGTCGAGGCCGAAGCAGAAGCAACCCCTGCCCCCAAGAAGCGCCGTGCACCGCGTCGCAAGCCTGCCGAAACGGCGGACGTGACCGAAGCGGCTGCTACGGCGGAACCCGAAACAGTCGCTGCCGAACCGGAACCCGAAGAAACGCCGGCGAACGAGGAAGCGGCCGCCGATGGCGAAAACCCATCGCCCCGTCGCGGCTGGTGGCAGCGCACCTTCGGCAACTGATCGCGACGATCCTTGCCAGTGACGAAAGGGCGGCCTCAACGGGCCGCCCTTTTTTTACGCCTGAAGCGGTTTCCGATCAGGTTGGAGGATTGGCCCGCCGCGTCACCGGTCGCGTACCGGGCAATGACGGCGATGCAACAGGATTGATAACTGCGCTACCGCTGGGCCAACGGCGCGCGAATCAGAGCGTCGCATCGCACGTCGATGCGTACCGACAGCCCGTCCCGCCGCCAGTCGCGCGTGATCGTCCCTGCCAATTGCTGTTCGATGCTGAGCGTCGCCAAGCGCGTGCCGAAACCGGCGGTGTCCGGCACGTGATCGATCGCCGGCCCACCCGTTTCGCGCCAATCGATCGTCACCTGTTCCCCGTCGCGCCGGGTCTCGATCGTCACCGCGCCCTCGGGTGTCGACAATGCGCCATATTTGGCGGCGTTGGTCGCCAGTTCGTGGAACATCAGCGCGATCGGCGTTGCCCCGCGATCATCGAGCGGGACGTCATCGCCACTCACCCGCCACTGACGGTCGGCATAAGGTGACAGGAGTTCACGCAGCACATGATGCAGGGTCGCGTCGCCGACAGTCGGCCGCGAAACATCGCTGTGCGGCCGGGCCAAATTATGCGCCGCGCCCAGTGCCGCGATCCGCTTGGCAAGATCGTCGGCAAACCCGCGCATCGCCGGCATCTGCCGCGCCGACATGCGGATCAGTCCGCTGATGATCGCGAAAATGTTCCTGATGCGGTGGCTGAGTTCACGGCTGAGGATATCATTCTGTTCGGCGGCGCGCTTGGCCGAATCGATGTCGGTACAGGTTCCGATCCAGCGCACGATCCGTCCATCGCCGTCCCGCACCGGCAAGGCACGGCCCAGCACCCAGCGAAAGGTGCCGCTGCGATGGCGCAGCCGATATTCGATCTCATAGGCTTCGCCGGTCCGCAGGCTGTGCCGCCACCGTTCCCATGCCCGTTCCTGGTCATCGGGATGGAACATGCCGTTCCATTCCTCGCCATCGGTCGAGCCGGCCGGCATGCCGGTGAAGCGATACCATTGGGCGTTGTAGAAATCGTGAAAGCCGTCCGGCCGGGTGGCCCACACCATCTGCGGCATGGCATTGGTCAGCGTATCCAGTTCGGCCTGCGCCGCGACCTGCGCGCTGTCCGCATGGCGTTGCCGAACGGCGTCGCCGGCCGTGACGAACCAGCGGGGGCGGCCTTGTGGGTCAGGCGTGGTGGGCGTGACCATGAAGTCGATAGTGCCGTTACCGGTCCGATCGCAGCAGCCGATAATCAGCGGAAACGCTCCCCCGGCGGCCGTGCCGGCGGCCCATGCCGTCATGGTCGCGTCGCGCGTCTCCGGTGGCAAGGATCCGGTCCAAAGATCACCGATCGATACCGTATCGATCTCCGCATGCCAGCGACGATTGCCCCACAGGAGCCGTCCATCGCGATCGGCGATCCACGCCAGTACCGGCATTCTTTCCACGATGTCTTGCCAGACAGGATCGTTCGCGTCCGATACCGGCAACTCCATTACCTATTTGCCTCTCTGTTTTTGCGGCGCACCATCGTCGTTCGAACATTGTCCGGTCCGGCATAATCTACTGCGAATATTCGTGTTCCGGTTGTTCGATCCCGATGCGATCGGCGGTTTCAGATCAACCTGGGTTAAACAATTGACGACGACGGGTTGAAAGCGGCAGAATATTTCTCATACTCTGACCAAATCTTCCTTTGATCCAGATCGGACCTATTGACCCGAAGGTTCAGGCAACGCAAAGGCCAGTCCAGAAAAGGAGAACTCCATGTCCGAAGACGGTTCCGAACTGAACGCGATCGAACTAGCCACCGAACTGACCATCGCCTGGTTGAACAACGGCAATAACCGTGTCGCCGCCGAGGATGTTCCGGCGTTCCTGCAAACCATGCACGCGACGGTTCTGGGCCTGGCTTCGGGCAATGTCGAACCGGAAGAGGCCGCGCCGCAGCAGGACCATGTTGCCGCCGTTTCGGTGCGCAAGTCGCTGGCGTCGAAAGACCACATCATTTCGATGATCGACGGCAAGCCGTACAAGACGCTGCGCCGTCATTTGGCCGGACACGGTCTGACCCCGGAAACCTATCGCGAACGCTATGGCCTGCGTCCCGACTATCCGATGGTCGCCGAAACCTATTCGCAGAGCCGCCGCGACATGGCCAAGCGCATCGGGCTAGGTCGCAAGGCGCGCAATGCCGACACCGGTGAAGCCGCCGCCGAGGGCGATGCCGGCGACGCACCGCGCCGTCGTGGTCGCAAGCCCAAGGCTGCTGAATAAACAGGAACGGGGCGGCCATCGTGCCGCCCCGTCCCTTATGTGCGCGGCACGATCGCGCCGTCGGACCAGCGATGGGTGCACAGTTGTGCCTCGGGCGTGTCGTCGGCGTCGAGCGCCGAGACCGTCACCCAGCCTTCGCTGCGCAGGCGCGCCGCCGCCGCCGGATCGATACCGATCGGCAGGAACAGCCGCCGCCGATCCTTTGCAGCCAAACCGGCATCGAGCAGCGCATCGGCGTAGAGCGAGAAGCCGACCGCCGGTTCCTCGCGGCCGTCGGCATGGCACACCATATAGCTGCCGCCCCGCCCGATCTCGCCCAGCACCCCCTGCGCGAACAGCGAGAAGCCGAGCCAGCTCTGGTATTCGAAGCCGTGCCGCTCGGTCGGATCGAGCGTCACCGCGACGCGGCCGGCCAGCGTCGCCGCCACCGCCTCGATCGCGTCGAGCCGGGACGCCAGCCGTCCGGCCTGATCGGTCGCGCGCAACCGGGCGAGCGCGGTGTTGAACGGCCCCGCTGCCTCGACCAGCGGCAGATAGGCCGGATCGATCGCGGCGACGCGACCGGCATCCTTCGCATCCAGCGCCGCGATCAGCGCGGCATGCTGTGGCCCCGGCGGATCGCCGGCCAAGGTCGCGACCAGATCGGGCAGCGTGAAGTCGATCGAGATGCCGGTGACGCCCGCCGCCGCCAGCGCCTCGACCGCGACGGTCACGATCTCGGTCGCTGCCGCCACGCTGTCGCGGCCGATCAACTCGGCCCCCATCTGTCGCGATGCCCGCCGGGGAGCCAGTTCGCCCGCGCGCAATTTCAGCACCGGACCGGCATAGGACAGCCGCACCGGGCGTGGGTGGTGGCCCATCCGCGTCGCGGCGATCCGTGCGACCTGTGCGGTGATGTCGGGACGGATCGCCAGCGTCCGCTGGCTGACCGGATCGACGAAGCGCACCGCATCGGTCGCCGCCGTGCCCTTCAACCGACCAGCCAGCCCCGCCTCGAACTCGGCGAGCGGCGGATCGACCTGTTCATAGCCATAGCCATGCGCGACGCCGAGCACCGCCCCTTCGAACCGGCGCAGGCCGTCGGCGGCGGGGGGCAGGCGGTCGTGAAACCCTTCGGGCAGGAGGCCGGTATCGTTCATGGAGTTTCCCCTAGCGCGAGTCGGCGAGCGGTGAAACCGGGGACTACATCCGCCCAGCCAACCACGTCACCTCGGGGGCATAATGTGGTCGTGCCAACGCAAACGGGCTGCCGGATCGCTCCGACAGCCCGTCCGCTCACAACAACGAACCGATCAGAACGTCAGCGGCATCACCGTCTTGACGCCCGGAAGCGCGCGGACCTTCGCCACCAGTTCCGGCGTCACCGCTTCGTCGACCGACAACAGCACCACCGCTTCGCCACCGGCATCGCGGCGGCCGAGGTGGAAGGTACCGATGTTCACGCCCGCTTCGCCCAGCGTCGTGCCGATGCGGCCGATGAAACCGGGCGCGTCTTCGTTGACGACATAGAGCATATGGCCGGCCAGATCGGCCTCGACCTTGATGCCGAACAGTTCGACCAGCCGCGGCTGGGCGTTGCCGAACAACGTGCCGGCGACCGAACGCTCGCCTGCTTCGGTCTTGAGGCTGACGCGGATCAGCGTGTGGTAATCACCCTCGCGGTCGTTGCGGACTTCGCGCACCTCGATGCCGCGTTCCTTGGCGAGGAACGGGGCGTTGACCATGTTCACCGTGTCCGACTGGACGCGCAGGAACCCGGCCAGCACCGCGCCGACGATCGGCTTCTGGTTCAGTTCGGCGGCGGCACCTTCGCTGTGCACCGATACGCGGGCGATCGCGCCAGTGGTCAGCTGCCCGACGAGGCTGCCCAGCTTTTCGGCAAGCGCCATATAGGGTTTCAGGCGCGGTGCCTCTTCGGCCGACAGCGACGGCATGTTCAGCGCGTTGGTGACGCCGCCCGATACCAGGAAATCGGCCATCTGTTCGGCGACCTGAATCGCGACGTTGACCTGCGCTTCGCTGGTCGACGCGCCCAGATGCGGGGTCGAGACGAAGTTCGGCGTGTTGAACAACGGCGACTCCTTTGCCGGTTCCTGCGCGAACACATCCAGCGCCGCACCCCCGACATGACCGCTGTCGAGTGCCGCCTTCAACGCGACCTCGTCGACCAGACCGCCGCGCGCGCAGTTGATGATGCGCACGCCCTTCTTGGTCTTGGCGATGTTCTCCGCCGACAGGATGTTGCGGGTCTGGTCGGTCAGCGGCGTGTGCAGCGTGATGAAGTCGGCACGCGCCAGCAGCTGGTCCAACTCGACCTTCTCTACGCCGATCTCGATCGCGCGTTCGGGCGACAGGAACGGGTCGAAGGCGATGACCTTCATCTTCAGCCCCTGCGCGCGATCGGCGACGATCGACCCGATATTGCCGGCTCCGATCAGACCCAGCGTCTTGGCCGTCAGCTCGACGCCCATGAAGCGGTTCTTTTCCCACTTGCCGGCCTGCGTCGAGGCATCGGCCTCGGGCAGCTGACGCGCGAGCGCGAACATCAGCGCGATGGCGTGTTCGGCGGTGGTGATCGAGTTGCCGAACGGCGTGTTCATCACGACGACACCGGCAGCCGAGGCGGCGGGGATATCGACGTTATCGACACCGATACCGGCGCGGCCGACGACTTTCAGGTTCTTGGCCGCGTCGAGGATCGCCTTGGTCACCTTGGTCGAGCTGCGAATGGCGAGACCGTCATAGTCGCCGATGATCGCGATCAGTTCTTCGGGCGTCTTGCCGGTGATTTCGTCCACCTCGACCCCGCGTTCGCGGAAGATCTGGGCGGCTTTGGGGTCCATCTTGTCGGAAATCAGTACCTTGGGCATGTCATGTCTCCCTCTCCCCTGCAGGGGAGAGGGCCGGGGAGAGGGGCAGTGCCGCGCAACCCGGCCCTATTGATTGTTAGGATAACGAGAGAGGCAGTCCCCTCTCCCAACCCTCTCCCCTGAAGGGGAGAGGGCTATTGGTTCAGGCCGCCTTCGCCGTCGCGTAGGCCCAGTCGAGCCACGGCCCGAGCGCCTCGATATCCGCCGTATCGACGGTCGCGCCGCACCAGATGCGCAGGCCCGCCGGCGCATCGCGGTATCCCGCGACATCATAGGCAGCATGTTCAGCTTCTAGCAGCGACGCCATCTTCTTGATCAGCCCCTCGTCGGCACCCTCGACGGTCAGGCAGACGCTGGTCTTCGACCGGGTCGCCGGATCAGCGGCAAGATGGCCGAGCCAGTCACGCTCGGCGACGATCTTGTCGAGCGCGGCGGCATTGGCATCGCTACGCGCGATCAGGCCGTCAGTACCCAGCGACTTCGCCCATTCGAGGCTGAAGATCGCGTCCTCGACCGCCAGCATCGACGGCGTGTTGATCGTCTCGCCCTTGAACACGCCTTCGGTCAGCTTGCCCTTCGACACGAGGCGGAAGACCTTCGGCAGCGGCCAGGCGGGAGTATAGGTTTCGAGCCGTTCGACGGCGCGCGGGCCGAGGATCAGGACGCCATGCGCGCCTTCGCCACCCAGCACCTTCTGCCAGGAGAAGGTCGCGACGTCGATCTTCGCCCAGTCGATGTCATAGGCGAACACCCCCGACGTCGCATCGGCGAACGACAGGCCTTCGCGGTCCGCCGGAATGAAATCGGCGTTCGGCACGCGCACGCCGCTGGTGGTGCCGTTCCACGTGAACAGGACGTCGCTGGTCCAGTCGATCGCGGCCAGATCGGGCAGCTGGCCATAGTCGGCGCGCACGACGGTCGGATCGATCTTCAACTGCTTGACCGCGTCGGTCACCCAGCCTTCGCCGAAGCTTTCCCATGCGAGCGCGGTGACGGGACGTGCGCCGAGCATCGTCCACATCGCCATTTCGAACGCGCCGGTGTCGGAACCGGGGACGATGCCGATGCGATGGGTGTCGGGCAGCTTGAGCAGTTCGCGCATCAGGTCGATGCAAACTTGCAGACGCTGCTTGCCGATCTTCGAACGGTGCGACCGGCCGAGGCTGACGGGGTTGAGGCGGTCGGCGGACCAGCCCGGCGGCTTGGCACAAGGCCCGGACGAGAAATACGGGCGAGCGGGAGTCGTAGCCGGCTTAGGCGGAAGATCAGTCATGTCAGTCTCTCCTCACAGAGAGCACGCGCTGCGTTGGGACAGCGTGGCCCGCCGCGGCCATTACCGGCGTGTCTTGTCCGATACAACCCATGTTGTTGCGCCGATGCGACCAAAGACGCACGATCTTTGCGGGAACCGTCCGCGACTCGCCGCGTTGCGTTCTGTTGATATGTCCATAGCGTACCCATCCTCGGCCACCGTTCTCATCGTCGAGGATGAAATGCTGGTCGCGATCGATCTGGAAGCGTCGCTGGAAGAGCATGGCTATCGGCCGGTCGGCATCGCCGCCGATATGATCGGGGCGATGGAATTGGCCGTGGCACGGCCCGACGTCGCTCTGGTCGACTGCAATCTGCGCGACGGACCGACCGGCCCGATGATCGGACGATTGCTGGGCTGCAATTATGGCACGACGGTCATCTTCCTGACCGCCAACCCGAATTTGCTGAACGACGGTATCGAAGGCGCGTTGGGCGTCGTCTCCAAGCCATGCGGTTACGAATCAGTCGGTCGGATCGTCGATTTCGCGGTGCGTGCGCGTGCCGGCGACCTTTCCGCGCCGCCGACGGGGATCAAGCTGTTCGGCAATCATCGTGAGATGGTGGCGAGCGCTTAACCTCCAGTTCAGCGCGCCGCGCCCACACGCGGCGTTGACCCGCGTCCGGCCCTTCGCCGATAAGGACATCCATGAAGCGCGCGCTGGGCGGCATCGCTGCCGCCATTCTCCTGTTCGTACAGCCGGCCGCCGCGCAATCAGTGCTGCGCGATGCCGAGACCGAGGCGTTGCTGAACGATATGTCGCGGCCGATCGCGGTGGCGGCGGGACTCGATCCGCGCAATTTCAACGTCGTGTTGCTGCAGGACAAGTCGATCAACGCCTTCGTCGCGGGTGGTCAGACGGTCTATGTCCATTCGGGACTGATCGACGCGGCCGACGACGCGAACGAGGTACAGGGCGTAATCGCCCATGAAATCGGCCATATCGTCGGCGGGCACGTGCCGCTGGCCGGGCGCGGCATGGCACCTGCGACCGGCATCACCGTCTTGAGCCTGTTGCTGGGCGTCGCGGCGATGGCGGCGGGTGCGGGAGAGGCGGGTGCAGGCATCCTCGCCGCCGGCCAACAAGCGGCGATGGGCAGCTATCTGGCGTTCAGCCGGACGCAGGAAAGCTCGGCCGACGCCGCCGGCACGCGGTTCCTGCGGAGTGCGAACATTTCGGGCGAGGGGATGCTGGACTTCTTCAAGAAGCTCCAGAACCTCGAATATCGCCTCGCGATCCCGCAGGACAACAGCTACCAGCGCACCCATCCGCTGAGTGGGGAGCGGATCGCCAATCTGACGCAGGATGTTCAATCTTCGCCGTCGTTCAAGGTTAAGACCGACCCCGCGCTGGAAATCCGGTTCAAGCGGGTGCAGGCGAAGCTGCGCGGCTATGTCAGCGATCCCAAGGATACGCTGCGCCGCTATCCGGCCACCGACCAGAGCATCTATGCGCATTATGCCCGCGCCTATGCCTATCACAAATCGGGCTATCCCGAGCAGGCGGCGGACGAGACGCTGGCGCTGGTCAAATCGACGCCCGACGACCCCTATTTCCTTGAACTCGAAGGGCAGATCCTGCTCGAATCGGGCAAAGCCAAGGAAGCATTGTCGGCGCTGCGCGAGGCGACCGAGCGGACACGGTCGTCGCCGCTGATCGCCGCCAGTTTCGGCCATGCGCTGATCGCGGCGGAGGACCCGGCGCTGCTGGACGAAGCCGAACGGGTGCTGAAACAGGCGGTGGCGCGCGACAACCAGAACCCGTTCGCCTGGTACCAGCTGAGCATCCTGTACGAACGACGCGGCGATCCGGCGCGCGTCGCGCTGGCGATGGCGGAATATACGTCGCTGATCGGCGACACCGGCATGGCGCTGGCCAGTGCGCGGCGGGCGATGGCGCTGTTGCCGCAGGGGTCGCGCGACTGGATCAGGGCACAGGATATACAGATGACGTCGCAGACCGCGTTCGAGGAAGAGAAGCGCAATCGCAGGCGGCGGGGCTGACCATGGGCCGGTCGGGCAATATCGCGATGCTGGCGGCAGCAGCGCTGGCGGGTGCGGGCGGCGCGATCGTCGCGCAACGGGTCGCGACCGATCGCGCGGCGACCGAGACGGTGGTGCGCGACTATATCCTCGCCAATCCCGAAATTCTGCCCGAAGCACTGCGGCGGTTGCAGGCGAAGCAGGCCGGGCTGGCAGTCGCGGCCAACCGCGCGGCGATCGTCGAACCCTTTCCGGGGGCGGTCGCGGGCAATCCGAACGGCGATGTCAGCGTCGTCGCCTATCTCGATTATGCCTGCGGCTTCTGCCGCGCCAGCCTGCCCGCGATTACCGGCCTGATCGCGAGCGACCCGAACGTCCGGATCGTCTACCGCGAATTGCCGATCCTGTCGCAGGGCAGCCGCACCGCCGCCGAATGGGCATTGGCCGCGGCGTTGCAGGGCAAGTTCAAACCGTTCCACGACGCGCTCTACGCCGCCGGCCGGGTCGATGCCGAATCGATCGAGGCGGCGGCGGGGACCGCGAAGCTCGACATGAACGCCGCGCGCGCCGCGATCGCATCGCCGCAGATCGCGGGAGAAATCGAACGCAATATGAAGGTCATGAGCCTGCTCGGCTTCAGCGGTACGCCGTCGTGGGTGGTGGGTGATCAGGTGCTGGGCGGTGCGCAGACGCTTCCGGCGTTGCAGGCAGCGGTCGCGGAAGCGCGCAAGGCAAAATCGGCACCCGCCGTCTAGCGCAGAACCGAACCCAGCCTTTTCTCCGTCATCAAACCATGGGACAAGCCGCGCCATGGACACCATTCTTTCGATCCGGGGCGTCGCCAAGACGTACAAGTCCGGCACGGTCGCGTTGCAGCCGACCGATCTCAACATCGGCAAGGGCGAGATCTTCGCGCTGCTGGGCCCGAACGGGGCGGGCAAAACGACGCTGATCAGCATCGTGTGCGGCATCGTCACGCCGAGCGCAGGGACGATCACCGCCGCCGGGTTCGACACGGTCCACGATTATCGCGAGACGCGGACCCGGATTGGGCTGGTGCCGCAGGAATTGCTGACCGACGCGTTCGAGACGGTGATGGCGACCGTCACCTTTTCGCGCCGGCTGTTCGGACGGCACGGCGATCCGGCGTTCATCGAAAAGCTGCTGCGCGACCTGACGCTGTGGGACAAGCGTGATGCCAAGATGACCGAGTTGTCGGGCGGTATGAAACGCCGGGTGATGATCGCCAAGGCACTGTCCCACGAACCCGACATCCTGTTCCTCGACGAACCGACCGCGGGCGTCGATGTCGAACTGCGCCGTGACATGTGGCGGCTGGTCCACGACCTGCGGTCGCGCGGCGTCACCATCATCCTGACCACCCATTATATCGAGGAGGCCGAGGAGATGGCCGACCGGGTGGGGGTGATCGCCAAGGGTCGGCTGATCCTGGTCGAGGAGAAGGCGGCGCTGATGCGCAAGCTGGGCAAGAAGACGCTGACGCTGACGCTGCCCGAACCGATCGCCGACATACCCGCGGCCCTTGCGCGCTGGCCGCTGACCCTGTCCGACGAAGGGCATGCGCTGACCTTCGCCTTCGACGCCAATGCCGAGGACAATGGCGTGCGCGCGCTGCTGCGTGCCGCCGATGAAGCCGGGATTGCATGGAAGGATATCGCGACGAAACAATCGAGCCTCGAGGACATCTTCGTCGGGCTGGTGCATGAACAGGAGGGCCGGGCATGACCTTCAACTGGCATGGCGTACTGGCCATCTATCGTTTCGAACTGGCGCGGTTCGGGCGGACGCTGTGGACGTCGCTGGCGACGCCGGTCATCACCACATCGCTGTATTTCGTGGTGTTCGGCACCGCGATCGGCAGCCGGATGAACGAGGTCGGCGGCGTGCCGTACGGCGCGTTCATCGTCCCCGGATTGATGATGCTGACGATGCTGACCGAAAGCATCTTCAACGCCAGTTTCGGTATCTTCATGCCGAAATGGTCGGGCACCATCTATGAATTGCTGTCGGCACCGGTTTCCACGCTGGAAACGCTGGTCGGCTATGTCGGAGCGGCGGCGAGCAAGTCGGTGATCGTCGCGCTGGTGATCTTTGCCACCGCGCATCTGTTCGTCGACGTGCAGGTCGCGCACCCGTTCTGGGCGCTGTGCTATCTGCTGCTCGTCGCGGTGACCTTCTGCCTGTTCGGCTTCATTCTCGGACTGTGGGCCAAGGGGTTCGAACAGTTGCAGGTCATCCCGCTGCTGGTGGTGACGCCGCTGACGTTTCTGGGCGGGGCCTTCTATTCGATCGACATGCTGCCCGGCATTTGGCGGACGATCAGCCTGTTCAACCCGATCGTCTATCTGATCAGCGGGTTTCGCTGGACCTTTTTCGGGGCGGGCGATGTTTCGGTGGCCGCGAGCCTCGGCGCGACGTTCGCGTTCCTGTGCATTTGCGTCACGGTGATCGCGGTGATCTTCCGCACCGGGTGGCGGCTGAAGAAATAAGGGAGTCCGCATGGATCTGGGAATTGCCGGCCGCAAGGCGATCGTGTGCGCATCGAGCGCCGGGCTGGGCCGCGCCTGCGCACTGGAACTGGCGCGGGCCGGGGTCGACGTCGTGGTCAACGGGCGCGACGCGGCGAAACTGGCGGCGACGGCGGCGGCGATCCGCGAAGAGACCGGCGTGACGGTGATCGAGGTCGTCGGAGACCTGTCGACCGAGGAAGGCCGCGCCGCGTTGCTCACCGCCTGTCCCGAACCCGATATTCTGGTCAACAATAATGGCGGGCCGCCGGTCAAACCCTATACCGAACTGGCGGCCGACGGCATCCGCGCCGGGCTGGAGAGCAATTTCGTCACCCCGGCGCTGCTGTTGCAGGCCGTGCTGCCCGGCATGGTCGCGCGCGGGTTCGGACGGGTGGTCAACGTCACCTCGGGATCGGTCAAGATGCCGCTGCCGGGACTCGACCTGTCGAGCGGCGCACGGGCGGGGCTGACCGGGTTCGTCGCGGGGATCGCGCGACAGGTGGCGGGATCGAACGTGACGATCAACGGCCTGTTGCCCGGATCGTTCGACACCGCGCGCATCGCATCGATGAGCGAGGCGGCGGCACAGAAGAACGGCACCACCCCGGCCGAGGAAAAGGCGAAGCGGGCCGAGGCGATCCCGGCCAAGCGGATTGGCGACCCTGCCGAGTTCGGCGCAGCGTGTGCGTTCCTGTGTTCGGACAAGGCCGGGTTTATTACCGGGCAAAGTCTGTTGATCGATGGCGGGGCGTTTCCGGGGATTATGTGAGGTTCACGCGGAGGCGCGGAGGCGCGGAGACACGGAGGAGAAGTAGAAGGGTTGTTCGCGCGGAGGCGCTAAGGACGCAAAGGGTTTGCGTCCGGGACGACCATTGTAGCTTTGGTGAAGCCTCTCGCTCGTTGCGGTCAAGTCGAAGAGCCGCTGTTGCGGCAGGCGCTCCCTCTTTGCGCCCTTTGCGCCTTCGCGCGAAAATCCATCTGCTCCTTCTTCTCCGCGCCCCCGCGTCAACCCCATTCTCCTTTCTCAGAAGATCCCGAGAAACTTTTTCCGCTGTTCCTTGCGCTCGCCACGGTTCGATCGCCCGTCCTCGGCCTTGGCGGTCGTGCCGCGGCCGACATCGTCGCGCGGTTCGCCGCCCTTGGTCCGCTGTGCCCGCGCCGTCGCGCCGGCGAGGATCGGGCCGCAGGCCGCGCCCTTCGCATCGCCCGGATCGACGAACGCCAGCACACCGGCGAGCGGCGTCGCTACGAGGGCGAGGCCGAGGCCCGCACCGGCTCGTCCGAGCAATTCGGGGCTGATGACCGAATAGCGCGGCTGCGCGAAATAGCCGCCGATACCGACCGGCGACTGGCCCGCCAGAAACGAGAAGCGTTTGGAATCGGCGCGAAAGGCCAGATCGATCGATTCGTTGCGGAAGCTGAAACCGCCACGCCCGATCATCACATTCTTTTGCGTATCGATCAGGATCGGGTCCGCCGCCGCGACGCCGCCGCGCACGGTAAAGCCGATCAATCCGCAATTGATCCGCACCGGCTCCTTCAACCGACCCTCGAACATCTTTTGCGCGAAGGTGCCGAGGTCGAGTTCGGACAGCTGCACGTTGCGCGTCCAGAAGCTGCCGGCCGGCAGGATGATCGCGATCCGCCCATTCGACGTAGCCAGCGACTCCTGCACGGTGTCGCCGGAGCCGGTCAGTTTCACCCGCGCCTTGACCGTGCCCGACGTTCCCGCCTCCTCGACGCCCCAGCCGGCCAGCAACCGGCCCATTGGCGTCGGCGACAGGCGTATGTCGTAATCGGTGACGGCCGGACGGCGGCGGGCGTCGATCACCACGTCCGACGCGACATTGCCGCGCGCCATCGCAAAGGTCAGCGGTGACAGCTTCAGCAGGCGGTCGTTCAGATCGAGTGTCAGGTTGACGTCGGACACCGGCAGGCTGCGGGCGCGGACGGTGGCGACCTTGTAATGGACCTTCGCATCAAAATTACGCAGCGCCTCGACATTGAGCTTTGCATCGGGGAGCAGGCGCGGGGCCCCGCCCTCGCGCTGGATCACGCCCGCAGCGCCCTGTGCCTCGACGCGTTCGAGGTCGTAGCCGACGAACGCCGACATATCGACGATGTCGAGCGTGCGCGAGGTCAGGTCGGCGGTCAGCAGCAGGCGCGGTTCGCGCTGGGTGACGGTCAGGCTGCCGGCCAGATCGCTGTCGCCGAACCGCCCGCGCAGCCGCATGAACTTCCAGTCGGCACCGTCCTTGGTCATCCGCCCGGTCAGGCGATAGGTACGGGTATCGGGCGTGACGATGCCCAGCACCGCGAACACGTCCGACAGGTTGCGCCCGCGCAGACGGACGGCAAGGTTCGATCCGTCGAGCTCGGTCGGCCCCGGCAAGGTGCCAGCAAGGATCGCGACCGAACGCGCCACTTCGATCCGTGCGGTCAGTCGATTCTGTCCCCCACGGATCGTCGCGTCGGGCGACTGCAACTGGCCGGTCAGCCGGAACGGACGACCGCGCACCGTCCCCTGCCCCGCCGCACGGATCGCCCCGGCGAATTGCGCGTCGCTGGTTTCGACCGTGTCGAGCGTGAAATTGCCGTCGAGCAGGAATTGCGGGTCACGGTAGCGGATGCGCGTATCGCGGAACGTGCCCGCGCGGACGATCGGCAAATCGAGCTTCTTGCCCGGCTTGTCCGGATCGCCGAAGGTCCAGGTGTTGCGCTTGCGCGCGGCGTCCCAGTGCAGGTCGGCACGCGCGCCGTCGAGCTCGAGCCAGTTGACCCGCCGCCGCCCGAACAGGAAGGTCAGCGTTGCGGTCGAACTGTCGAGCTTCTTCGCCTCGAACAGATTGCCGCCGCCCGCCCAGTCGGGGTTCGATACCGACAATCCTTCGGCAAGGAACTTCAGGTCGACGGGGTTGAAATAGAACTGGAAATCGCCGGCGACCCGGACCGTGCGGCCGCTGCCTGACGTTGCGATCCGTTCGAACGTCCCCTTCAGGAACCGGCCCTTGGTCATGAACAGGATGAGCCAGGCGAGAAACAGCGCGCCGACGATCCCGACGACCGTCCGCAGCGCGATACGCCGCCAGTCGCGGCGGCGGCGGGGGGCGTCGGATGCGCCGGCAGTCGGGGAAACTTCGGCCATCGCTCCTCAACCGTTCGGGTGCGTAACGAGTTCCGGTGGTTGCGTTCGGCCCCTATCCGGGTTAGGGGCGCGCTCTTTCCACGACTCCGAAGGGATTCGCCCGGCCATCTGGGGCTGCCGCGGCAATCCGCACGTCGTGATTTTTGAGGAGACCAAAATGCCCAAGCTCAAGACCAAGAGCGGCGTGAAGAAGCGCTTCAAGCTCACCGCCACCGGCAAGATCAAGCACGGTGTCGCGGGCAAGCGCCACCGCCTGATTTCGCACAACGCGAAGTACATCCGCCAGAATCGCGGGACTTCGGTCCTGGCCGACGCCGACACCGCCCGTGTCAAGGCGTGGGCGCCCTACGGCCTTCGTTAAGGAGTACTGAGCAATGGCACGCATCAAACGCGGCACGACCACCAAGGCGAAGCACAAGCGGATTTTGGATCAGGCGAAGGGCTATTATGGCCGTCGCAAGAACACCATCCGCATCGCGCGCCAGGCCGTCGAAAAGGCCGGCCAGTACGCCTATCGCGACCGCAAGGTTAAGAAGCGCACGTTCCGCGGCCTGTGGATCCAGCGCATCAACGCCGGTGTCCGCGCGGAAGGCATCACCTATTCGCAGTTCATGCACGGCTGCAAGCTGGCCGGCATCGAACTGGACCGGAAGGTCCTGGCCGATATCGCCATGCACGAGGAAGCCGCCTTCAAGGCGATCGTCGCGCAGGCAAAGGCCGCGCTGCCGGAACAGGCCGCTGTCGCTGCGTAACGCGGGCGGTTCCTGTTTTGGGGACATGAGAAACGCCGGTGGGGAGACCCGCCGGCTTTTTTTGTGCCTCAAGATCGTGGGGGACGCCGCCGCGTCACCTCCCTCGTCATTCCCGCGAAGGCGGGAATCCATAGACGCTGCCGTCGCGGCTCCAGTATCGACGTCAGCGTTTATGGGTTCCCGCCTTCGCGGGAACGACGACTGGGCTGGTTATGCGGATACTCGAACCCTGCGTTTATATGATGGCCAGCCGGCGTAACGGGACGATCTATAACGGCGTTACCAGCAACCTGATCCAACGCATCCATTAGCACCGGACCGGCACCTTCTCCAGCTTTACCGCCGACCACAATTGCCACCGTCTGGTCTGGTTCGAACGCCACGAAACCATGGAAGCCGCGATCCAGCGCGAGAAGCGGATCAAGACGTGGAACCGCGACTGGAAGCAGAATCTGGTCGAGCGGGAGAACCCCCACTGGTCCGACCTCGCCACGGGGCTAGGCTTCGTCGCCGTTCCGCAATAAAGCCGGTCGCCTATCCCGACACCTGGAGCGACCGTGACCCCCGATCTCGACCAAATGCGTGCCGACCTGCTCGCCGCCATCGATGCTTCCGCAGGGATCGATGCGCTGGAGGCGGTGCGGGTGCATGCGCTGGGCAAGCAGGGGGCGATCACCGGCCTGCTCAAGACACTGGGTGCCCTGTTGCCCGAGGAACGCCAGACCGTGGCACCCGGCATCCATGCCCTGCGCGAGGCGGTGACGCATGCGATCGGCGCGCGCAAGGCCGATCTGGAAGCGCGGGCGCTGGCCGCCAGGCTGGCGAGCGAGCGCGTCGACCTGACGCTTCCGGTCGATCGGCCTGCGTCGGGCGGGGTGCATCCGGTTGCGCAGGTGATGGACGAACTGGCCGAAATCTTTGCCGATCTGGGCTTCGCGGTGGCGACGGGACCGGAGATCGAGGACGACTGGTACAACTTCACCGCGCTCAATATCCCGGAGACGCATCCGGCGCGGGCGATGCATGACACGTTCTACGCGCAGCGCCGCAGCCCGCAGGGCGAGACCAGCGCAAGCGCGGCCGGCGGCGCCGAAGCGCCGTCCGACGACGGTGGCTCCGCCACCGGCGCGCCCGAACGCTATGTCCTGAGAACCCATACGAGTCCGGTGCAAATCCGCACGATGATGTCCCAGCAACCCCCGATCCGCATCATCGCGCCGGGCCGGGTCTATCGCAGCGATTCGGATGCCACCCACACGCCGATGTTCCATCAGATCGAAGGGCTGGTGATCGATCGCGGCATCCATATGGGGCATCTCAAATGGACGCTGGAGACGTTCCTGAAGGCGTATTTCGAGCGCGACGACATCGTGCTCCGCCTGCGTCCCAGCTATTTCCCGTTCACCGAACCGTCGGCGGAGGTCGATATCGGCTACACGCTGGAAAAGGGCCGGCGCGTCGTCGGTGGTGATCCGGCGAAGGGCAATGGCGGCTGGATGGAGGTGCTGGGCAGCGGCATGGTCCACCCGAAGGTCATCGAAGCGTGCGGGCTGGACCCGAACGAGTGGCAGGGTTTTGCGTTCGGCACCGGCGTCGACCGGCTGGCGATGCTGAAATACGGCATGGACGACCTGCGCCCGTTCTTCGACGGCGATCTGCGCTGGCTCAAACATTATGGATTCTCGGCGCTGGACGTGCCCACGCTGTCGGGGGGAGTGACGGCATGAAGTTCACCTATGGCTGGCTCCGGCAGCATCTCGACACCGATGCGTCGCTCGACACGATCCTCGAAGGGCTGACCCGGATCGGGCTGGAGGTCGAGGGCGTCGAGAATCCGGGCGAGAAGCTCGCTGCGTTCCGTGTCGCCCGCGTGCTGACCGCCGAACGGCATCCGCAGGCCGACAAGTTGCAGGTGCTGTCGGTCGATGCCGGCGACGGACCGTTGCAGGTGGTGTGCGGTGCGCCCAATGCGCGTGCGGGGCTGGTCGGCGTGTTCGGGATGCCGGGCGCGACGGTTCCGGCCAATGGCATGGTGCTGAAGGTCGCGGCGATCCGCGGCGTCGAATCGAACGGCATGATGTGTTCGACCCGCGAACTGGAGCTGGGCGAGGATCATGACGGGATCATCGAACTGCCGGACGATGCGCCGGTCGGCACCCCCTTCCCCGCCTATGCCGGATTGGACGATCCGGTCATCGACGTGAGCATCACCCCAAACCGACAGGATTGCATGGGGGTGCGCGGGATCGCACGCGATCTGGCGGCGGCGGGTTATGGGACGTTGAAGCCGCTGGCGGTGCCGGTGGTTGCGGGCGAGGGAGACGGCCCGAACGTGCGGGTCGAGGACGCCGATGGCTGTCCGGCTTTCTATGCGCAGGCGGTGCGCGGCCTGACCAATGGCGAATCGCCCGACTGGATGCGCAAGCGGCTGAACGCGATCGGGCAGAAGCCGATTTCGACGCTGGTCGACATCACCAATTACGTGATGTTCGATCTGGGGCGGCCGCTGCACGTCTATGACCTGGCGAAGCTGACCGGCGGACTCGTCGCGCGCAGGGCGGTGGCGGGTGAGAGCGTTGTGGCGCTGAACGGCAAGTCGTACACGCTGGCGGGCGGCGAGACCGTGATCGCCGACGATGCGGCGGTGCACGATATCGGCGGGATCATGGGTGGCGAGCATTCGGGCGTGTCGGCGACGACCACCGACGTGCTGATCGAATGCGCGTATTTCACCCCCGAGGCGATCGCGCGGACGGGGCAGAAACTGGCGCTGACCAGCGATGCGCGGACCCGGTTCGAACGCGGGGTCGATCCGGCGTTCCTCGACGACGGGCTTGCCATCGCGACCGAGTATGTGCTGCAATTGTGCGGCGGGACCGCCAGCGGCGTGACGAAGGCGGGATCGCCGCCGGTCGCGCCGCGCACGATCACGCATCAGCCCGAACGGGTGGCGACGCTGGGCGGGCTGGACGTCGCGGAGGATCGGCAGCGTGAAATCCTCGAACGGCTGGGCTTCGTGGTCGGCGATGGCTGGCAAGTGACCGTGCCGTCGTGGCGGCGCGATATCGACGGAACCGCCGATCTGGTCGAGGAAGTGATCCGGATCGAAGGGCTCGACAAGGTCCCGTCGACCCCGCTCGACCGGCCGGCAGGGGTGGCGGTGCCGACCGCGACCCCCGAGCAGAAGCTGGAGCGTCGCATCCGGCGCGCGGCGGCCGCGCGCGGGCTGGCCGAGGCGATTACGTGGAGCTTCATCGCCGAGGACGAGGCCACGCCGTTCGGTGGCGGCGCGTGGGAGGTCGTCAACCCGATCGCCAACGATATGCGGATCATGCGGCCGTCGCTGCTGCCCGGATTGCTGAGCGCGGCGGGCCGCAACCTGAAGCGCGGTCAGTCGAGCGTGCGGCTGTTCGAGATCGGGCGCCGCTATCTGGCCGATGCCGAGCGGATGACCCTGGGCATCGTGTTTGCCGGCGAGCGTGCTCCGCGCGGCTGGCGCGGGGGCAAGGCGCAGGGCTTCGACGCGTTCGATGCCAAGGGTGAGTTGCTGGCGCTGCTGGAAGCGGCGGGGGCGCCGGTCGGCAATCTGCAGGTGATGGACGCGCCCGGCGACGTCTATCATCCCGGACAGTCGGCGACGCTGCGGCTGGGGCCGAAGACGGTGCTGGCGAGCTTCGGCGTGCTGCATCCCATCATCGCCAAGGCGTTCGACCTGCCCGCCGGCACGGTCGCAGGCGAGCTGTATCTCGACGCGCTGCCGGCCAAGCGTGGTGGCGGGGCGATGCGCGGAGCCTATGCCCCGCCGGCATTGCAGGCGGTGACGCGCGACTTCGCGTTCGTCGTGGCCGACAGGGTGACTGGCGACCAGCTGGTGCGGGCGGTGCGCGGGGCGGACAAGGCGACGATCGTCGATGCGCGGCTGTTCGACGTGTTCGAAGGCGCTGGCGTCGAGCCGGGGCACAAGAGCCTCGCCATCGAGGTGACGTTGCAGCCGGGAGCGAAGAGCTTCACCGATGCGGAGTTGAAGGCGATTTCGGACAAGATCGTCGCTGCGGCGACCAAGATCGGCGGGAGCCTGCGCGCATGACCGTGACCCTGACCAATGATACGCTGACCGTGGCGGTCGAACCGCTGGGGGCCGAACTGCATTCGATCAAGGACCGGCAAGGCCGCGAGCTGATGACCAATGCCGACCCGGCCTACTGGACCGGCCATGCGCCGATCCTGTTCCCGATCATCGGCGCGGTGCAGGACGATGAATATCGCGTCGACGGCACGACCTATCCGATGGCCAAGCACGGCTTTGCGCGGCGGCGGAAGTTTACGAAGGTTGCACATAGCGACACATTCGTGCAGTTCGAACTGACCGACGATGAAGAGACGCGCGCCGTTTATCCGTTCGCGTTCATGCTTCACGTGGAACATCGGCTGGAGGGGGCGACGCTGCATACCGAGGTGACGGTGACCAACAGGGGCGACCGCGACCTGCCGGCGAGCATCGGCTTTCATCCGGCATTCGCGTGGCCGCTGCCGTACGGGCGGCCCCGCGCGGACCATCGGATGGTGTTTTCGAATGCCGAAGTTGGCACGGTCGCCGCGATTGCCGATAATGGCACGATCGCGGCGGAGCGGCGGCCCGATCCGGTGGTCGACCGGGTGTTGGCGCTGACCGACGATCTGTTCGCGCGCGATGCGCTGGTTTATGACCCGGTTCGAAGCACTTCGGTGCGGTATGGGGCGGAAGACGGGCCGCAGTTGCGGGTCGATTTTCCGGGGATGCCGAAGCTGGGCATCTGGACGAAGCCGGGTGCCAGCTTCGTGTGTATCGAGCCGTGGGACGGGATTGCCGACCCGGAGGGGTTTGCGGGCGATATCTTCGACAAGCCGGGGATCAACCGGGTCGCGCCGGGGCAGTCGCATCGGGCGGCGATGTCGGTGACGTTGGAGGGTTGATTTTCACGCGAAGGCGCGAGGACGCTAGGAAGGTAGATTTCGCGCAGAGGCGCGGAGGCGCAGAGAGTTTGCGTTCGCGGTGAGGCTTCGCCGCGACAGCGGCTTTCTTTCTCGTTGCAGCGATAGAAGCGGTCTCCCGAACGCGGCCCGCTCGATCCTGCGCAACTCCTCTGCGCCTCTGCGCCTCTGCGCGAAATCTACCTTCTTCACTCTGCGCCTCCGCGCCTTCGCGTGAACCCGCCTTCCTCTTCCCCCCTCGCACGAAGCCAAACTTGCCGCCTCCCCCGCCCCACACTAAAGGCCGGCGATGGACCATATTTCCGATCGCCGCACCTTTGCGATCATTTCCCACCCCGACGCCGGCAAGACCACGCTGACCGAGAAGCTGCTGCTGTTCGGCGGTGCGATCCATCTGGCGGGCGAGGTCAAGGCGCGCGGGGCTGCACGGCGCGCGCGATCGGACTGGATGAAGATCGAGCAGCAGCGCGGGATTTCGGTCACGTCGTCGGTGATGACGTTCGAACGCAACGGCCTGACCTTCAACCTGCTCGACACGCCGGGCCACGAGGACTTCAGCGAAGATACGTATCGCACGCTGACCGCGGTCGATTCGGCGGTGATGGTGATCGATGCGGCGAAGGGCATCGAGCCGCAGACCCGCAAGCTGTTCGAAGTATGCCGGTTGCGCAGCGTGCCGATCATCACCTTCGTCAACAAGGTCGATCGCGAGGGGCGCGATCCGTTCGCGCTGCTTGATGAAGTCGCCGACATGCTGCAACTGGACGTGTGTCCCATGACATGGCCGGCGGGCATGGGCGGCCAGTTCGAGGGGATTTACGACCTGGTCGACAATCGGCTGTTGCAGCCCGAGGTCGGGACCAAGGATTTTCAGGGCAAGGTCGAACAGTTCACCGGGCTGGACGACGATCGCATCGATACGGTGCTGTCCCCGGAAGGGGCCGAGCGGCTGCGCGAAGAGGCCGAGCTGGCGACCGGCGGCTATGCCAGCTTCGACGTCGGGGCGTATCGCGCGGGCGACCTGACCCCGGTCTATTTCGGGTCGGCGCTGAAGGAGTTCGGCGTCGATTCGCTGATCGACGCGATCGCGCGCCACGCCCCCCCGCCCCGCCCACAGCCCGCCGAACCGGCCCCGGTCGATCCGACCGACGACCGCGTGACGGGGTTCGTGTTCAAGGTGCAGGCGAACATGGACCCCAATCACCGCGACCGGATCGCGTTCATGCGGCTGTGTTCGGGCATTTTTAAACGCGGTATGAAGCTGACCCCGACCGGCCATGGCAAGCCGATCGCGATCCATTCGCCGATCCTGTTCTTCGCGCGCGAACGCGAACTGGCCGACGAGGCCTATCCGGGCGACATCATCGGTATCCCCAACCACGGGACGCTTCGGGTCGGCGATACGCTGTCGGAGCGGGCTGACGTGCGCTTCACCGGGCTGCCGAACTTCGCGCCGGAAATCCTGCGGCGCGTGGTGCTGAAGGAGCCGACCAAGACCAAGCAGTTGCGCAAAGCCTTGGACGACATGGCCGAGGAAGGTGTCACGCAGGTCTTCTATCCCGATATCGGGTCGAACTGGGTCATCGGCGTGGTCGGGCAGTTGCAGTTGGAAGTGCTGCTGAGCCGGCTGGAGGTCGAATACAAGGTCGCGGCGGGGCTGGAAATGGCGCCGTTCGAGACGGCGCGCTGGATTTCGGCGGGCGATCCGGTGGATTTGAAAGCGTTCACCGATCTGCACCGGAGCGCGATGGCGAAGGATCGTGACGGGAACCCGGTGTTTCTGGCGAAGAGTGCGTGGGAAGTCGGGTATATTGCCGATCGGTATTCGAAAGTGACGTTCGCGGCGACGCGGGAGCGGTAGAGGGTTTCACGCAAAGGCGCGAAGGGCGCTAAGAAGGAATTGGTTCGCGCAGAGGCGCGGAGACGCGGAGGGGGTTGTGGTCGTGAGGACCGGCTGCGCTCTACAAGCCGAACGTTCGATAAGCGCCGTTGGCGGAGCGAATCGTAAAGGCCTCTACCCCGACCACCCTCGTCACCCCGGACTTGATCCGGGTGTGGATTCACATTCGAAGTGCAACGGGATGAAGGCTTCGGCGGGGGTTTGGAAGCCGAGGCATTTTCGGGGCGTATGGTTGTGTTTGGCGAG
>NZ_LMJZ01000017.1:0-23296 GCF_001421155.1 Sphingomonas sp. Leaf5
CTCGATCCGCTCGTCAAGGCTGAGCTGCCTGTAATCTCGTCCCTTCGCGCTGCCACCTTATCGATGGTGCACTTCTTTCGTGAACTCAGCGAATCCATAAACGCAACCCTAGCGCCTCCAGCTCAAACCCAAGCGTATAGGAGCCCCCGCCGCCGCGGGAACGACGAAGGCGAGCGCACCCGCATCCGCCCTTTCCTACATGCCCCCGCCCTGCCAGCATCGCTCTCCCGCTCTTTCCCATCGTCCGCCCGCCGCTCGCCCCAACCGGCGTCCGCCCCGCGCGCCACGAACCGCGCGCGAGTGTGACCTTCGTGACCTTTGGCCGCATCACGCACCGCCAACCGCCGCTAACGCTTGGAACCGTCACGATAGGATGCCATGGCGGGCGCATGGCCCTTCACACCCCTCCGCTCGAACCCGGTCGCAACTGCTGGCGGATCGAGCGCGCGACCCGCGCGACCGTGCTGGTCGATGCCGACAATTATTTCACCCACGCCCGCGACGCGATGCTCAAGGCCCGGAAGCAGATCCTGCTGATCGGCTGGGATTTCGACGCGCGCATCCGGTTCAAGACCGATCCCGACAGCGAAGGCCCGGAAAAGGTCGGCGAATTCATCAGCTGGCTGGTCCGCCGTACGCCGGGGCTGCAGATCCATATCCTGCGGTGGGACACCGGCGCGATCAAGACGCTGTTCCACGGTCGCACGCTGGTGCGCATCGCCAAATGGATCGCCGATCCGCAGGTCCATATGCGCCTCGACGGGCATCATCCGATCGCCGGGTCGCATCATCAAAAGGTCGTGGTGATCGACGACAGCGTCGCCTTTTGCGGCGGCATCGACATGACCGTCGACCGGTGGGACACGCGCGAGCACCTCGACAACGATCCCCGCCGCCTCGAACCCGATGGCACCCCCTATCAGCCATGGCACGACGTCACGACGGCGCTCGAAGGGCCGATCGCCGCCGCGCTGGGCGACATGTGCCGGCACCGCTGGGCGGTGTCGGGGGGCGATGCCCTGCCCGCGCCGACCGGTACCGGCGATTGCTGGCCGACCGGGCTCGACGCCGACTTCAGCGAAATCGACGTCGCCATCGCCCGCACCATTCCCGAAATGGCCGAACAGGAACCGGTGCACGAGATCGAGACGCTCTATCTCGACCTGATCGCCCGCGCCGAACGGTTCTTCTACGCCGAAAGCCAGTATTTCGCCTCGCGCAAGGTCGCGGAAGCGATCGCCCGGCGGCTGGAAGAAGCCGATGGTCCCGAGGTCGTGATCGTTAACCCGACCACCGCCGAAGGCTGGCTCGAACCCGTCGCGATGGATTCGGCGCGCGCCCGGCTGTTTCAGGCATTGAAGGAACGCGACCGCCACGACCGGCTGCGCATCTACCACCCCTTCACCGCCGGCGGCACCGCCATCTATGTCCATGCCAAGGTGACGGTGATCGACGACCAGCTGCTGCGCGTCGGCTCGTCCAACTTCAACAACCGCTCGCTGCGCCTCGACACCGAATGCGACGTCACCGTCGATGCCACCCGCCACGTCAACGCCGACGAACGCCGCACCATTGCCGGCATCCGCGACTCCTTGCTCGCCGAACATCTCGGCACCGATTGCAAGACGATCGAGGCCACGCTGGAGCGCACCGGTTCGCTGATCGCGACGATCGAGGAACTGCGCGGCGAAGGCCGCTCGCTGCGCCCCTATGAAGTGCCGGACCTGAGTGCGGTCACCGAATGGCTGGCGGACAACAAGATCCTCGATCCCGAAGGTCCGGGCGAGATGTTCGAGGGGCTGTCACAGCGTACACCGCTGCTCAAGAAGCTGAAGAAACACCGCCCGCATCTCCACCGCGCCGACCATACGCTGTCGCCGGTCATGACGGCGGTCGCGGTCGGCGGCACCGTTGCCGGCGGCACGCTGATCGGTATGATGCTGTGGCAGGCGTGGAAGAAGCGGGGGGACTAGCCGCTCGTCTTCCGGTCAGGAGACCGCGTGATGCTTTGGGTGCTCGCCGGATCGACATGGGCGATCGCGCTGCTGTCGCTCATCGCGCTTCGCTACGAGGTTCCGATCCGCTTACGGCAAGCGATAGGGATCTTCGCGCTTGTTCCGCTAGCGATCTTGGCGTGGCGCTGGTGGTCGGGAACGGCATCGCCGGATCTCGGCCCCCGTCTTCTTCGTCATGTTGGGCGGACTGTTCTGCGACGACCTTGTTACCAAAATCGGGGAACGTCGGTGGGCCGCGCCGGACTACGCTACCGGGCAAGGTACGAACTGAAAACCGAAGCGGGGACCGAACCGGCCCCCGCCCCGCAACCGGACTTAGTTGCTGTCCGAATTGTCGTCGGTGGCGATGATGACGCCGCCGGCAACGATCGCGGCTGCCAACAGTGCGAACACGATGCCGCCACCGGCCAGCTTCTGGCCACCCTTGGTCGGGGCCGACGCACGGACCGACTTCGCAACCGACAGCGACTGTGCGTTCGATGCGGCGTTGGCGGCGACCGGGGCTGCGACCAGCGTGGTTGCGGCGATTGCCGTCAGAAACTTCGAAACCATTCAAATTCTCCCTTGCTCGGCATCACGCCCTGCTACGCCAGCGACCGGCGATGCGGATCACCGACGTCTAGCGCCATGCAAGGTTCCCACAGCAAAGGGGTTAACCGAAGCGGATTTACATCCAGCGGCGCATAATTGTTCTGGCGCTGTACCTATTTTGCAACGCAACAGAACCGGCGGAAACACGGCAGCAACGATCACAAACCGGCTGGCACCGCCCGCGCGCGCACGCTAGAGGCACGCCCATGACCCAGATCACGCCCGAGATCGTCGCCGAACACGGCCTGAGCCCCGAAGAATATGAGCGTGTCCTGCACGCGATGGGCCGTGCGCCGAACCTCACCGAACTCGGCATCTTTTCGGTCATGTGGTCGGAACATTGCAGCTATAAATCCAGCCGCATCCACCTGAAGAAGCTGCCGACGACCGGGCGTCAGGTCATTTGCGGTCCGGGCGAGAATGCCGGCGTCATCGACATCGGCGACGGACAGGCGGCGATCTTCAAGATGGAGAGCCACAACCACCCGTCGTACATCGAACCCTATCAGGGTGCGGCGACCGGCGTCGGCGGCATCCTGCGCGACGTGTTCACCATGGGTGCGCGGCCGATAGCGAACCTCAACGCGCTGCGCTTCGGCCGGCCCGATCATCCCAAGATGCGCCACCTGATCGCAGGCGTCGTCCACGGCATCGGCGGTTACGGCAACTGCGTCGGCGTGCCGACCGTCGGCGGCGAGGTGAATTTCCATCCCGCCTATGACGGCAACATCCTCGTCAACGCGATGACCGTCGGCATCGCCGATCAGGACAAGATCTTCTATTCGGCCGCATCGGGCGTCGGCAATCCGATCGTCTATGTCGGGTCGAAGACCGGCCGCGACGGTATCCACGGCGCGACCATGGCGTCGGCCGATTTCGGCGAGAATGCCGAGGAGAAGCGCCCGACGGTGCAGGTCGGCGACCCCTTCACCGAAAAGCTGCTGATCGAGGCCTGCCTCGAACTGATGGCGTCGGACGCGATCGTCGCGATCCAGGACATGGGCGCGGCAGGCCTCACCTCCTCCTCGGTCGAGATGGCGTCGAAGGGCGGGGTCGGCATCGAACTGGTCATGGACGACGTGCCGCAGCGCGAACGTGGCATGACTCCGTATGAGATGATGCTGTCGGAAAGCCAGGAGCGGATGCTCATGGTCTTGAAGCCCGGCCGCGAGGATTTCGCCCGCGCGATTTTCGACAAATGGGAGCTCGACTTCGCGGTCATCGGTCACGTCACCGATACGGGGCGCATGGTGCTGAAGTGGCAGGGCGATGTCGTCGCCGACATTCCGCTCGCCCCGCTCGCCGACGATGCGCCGCTCTACGACCGGCCGCACGTGCCGACGCCCAGGCCTGCCGAACTGACGAACGTGCCCGAATGCACCGATCCGGCCGCCGATCTCGTGAAGCTGATGGGATCGCCCGATATCGCCAGCCGCCGCTGGATCTGGGAACAATATGACCATATGGTCGGCGCGAACACCGTACAGCGCCCGGGCGGCGATGCGGCGGTCGTGCGGGTGCACGGCACGCGCAAGGCGCTGGCGATGACCACCGACTGCACCCCGCGCTATTGCTTCGCCGATCCGGTTGAGGGCGGGAAACAGGCGATCGCCGAGGCGTATCGCAACCTGACGGCGGTCGGCGCGACGCCGCTGGCCGTCACCAACTGCCTCAACTTCGCCAACCCGCAGCGCCCGGAGATCATGGGCCAGATCGTCGGCTGTCTCGACGGCATGAGCGAGGCGTGCCGCGCGCTCGACTTCCCGATCGTATCGGGCAACGTGTCGCTCTATAATGAATCGAAAGCGACCGGCGGCGGTTCGGCGATCCTGCCGACCCCGGCGATCGGCGGCGTCGGCCTGCTGGCCGATTGGGAAAGGTCGGCGACGATCGCGTTCAAGCAGACCGGCGACATCATCCTGCGCGTCGGCGACCGCACCGGGCCGCTCGGTCAGTCACTCTGGCTGCGCGAACTGCACGGCCGCGAGGAAGGTCCGCCGCCGCCGGTCGATCTCGACGCCGAACGCAGCACCGGCGGCTACATCCGTCAGGCGATCCTGTCGGGCAAGATCACCGCCTGTCACGACGTCAGCGATGGCGGCGTCGCGGTAACGGTGGCGGAGATGGCGCTGGCCGGCAATATCGGCGCGATCCTCGACCGCAAGCTGCCCTTCGACGACATCGCCCGCTCGCTCTTCGCCGAAGATCAGGGCGTCTATATCGTCACCGTCCATGACCATGCCCTGCTCGAATTCCTGCAGGGCGCGGAAAAGGCCGGGGTCGATGCCGAACCGATCGGCCGGACGATCGGCAGCCGCATGATCTTCGAACTGACCGACGGCGATTTCGCCGTCTCGCTCGACGATCTGCGCAAGGCGCATGAAGGCTTTTTCCCGGCACTGATGAACGGCGACGCCGCCCTTGCCTGACCCGGCGCCCATGGGCCGTATCGCGACGATCGATACGGTCCGGGGCGTCGCGGTCATGGGGATCCTGTTCCTCAACATCCTAGCCTTCGCCCTGCCCGAGGCAGCGTATATCAGTCCGCGCGCCTATGGCCTGAACGACGCGGCCGACCGCGTCGCCTATTATGCCGTGCTGATCCTGTTCGACGGCAAGATGCGCGGGCTGTTCTCATTCCTGTTCGGCGCGTCGCTGCTGCTGGTCGCCGACCGGGCGGAGGCGGCCGGGCGCGATCCCGCGGCGGTCCATTACGCCCGTATGGGCTGGCTGTTCGTGCTCGGCCTCGCCCATGCCGCGCTGTTGTGGCGCGGCGACATCCTCGCCCATTATGCGCTGATCGGGTCGGTCGCCTATGCGTTCCGCGCCCTCGGACCCGGCCGGCTGCTGGCATTCGGCATCGCCTTCGCGGCTGTCGATGCGCTGCTGATGGGCTCGATCCCGCTCGCCTATCTGTCGATGCAGGCGAGCGACGGCGCGACGGCCGCGCAGAATCTACGCGATTTCCGGAACGCGTTCGGCGTCCCCGCTCCCGCCGTCCTTGCCCAGGAGCTTGCCCTGTATCGGGGCAGCTACGCCGGCATCCTCGCGCACAATCTGGCGGAGATCGGCGAAAGCCTCGGCAACACGCTCATCATCGGCTTCGAAACCCTCGCCTATATGCTGTTCGGCATGGCCGCCCTGCGCAGCGGGATGCTCGACGGCCGCTGGTCGCGTCGCCGGCTATGGCGATGGGCGATCGGCGGGATGGGGATCGGCCTGCTCGGCTATGGGGCGATCGCGGTATGGATCGCATCGCGCGACCTCGACGTGCTGGCGATCGTCGCCGGGCCGATCGCGCTCGCCACCCCGGTTCGCGCGATCATGATCCCCGGCTGGGCGGCGACGATCGTGCTGCTGGCCGCCGGCAGCGGCCCCATCGCACGCCGATTCGCCACTGCCGGGCGGATGGCGCTCAGCAACTATCTCGCCACCAGCATCGTCATGTGCTTCCTCTTCTACGGCTGGGGCCTCGGCCAGTTCGGCCACTGGTCGCGCGCCTCGCTCTATCTGCCGGTGTTCGCGATGTGCGCGGCGATACTGCTCTGGTCACCATGGTGGCTGGCCCGCTTTCGCTACGGGCCGTTCGAATGGCTGTGGCGCTCGCTGGCGCGGCGGCAATGGCAACCGATGCGCAGTTTGTCGACGACCCCGGCGCGATGAATTGATGCGAATGATCCGCAATAATTGTTGCGAACGATTTTCACTACCAGTATGACCGACCCAACGGAGCGAGGGTCGAACATGGTCGTATGCGTCTGTAATGCCATTCGGGAACGCGATGTGCGGGAGGCCGCGCGCGGTGGCGCGAACAGCGCCTGCCAGGCATATCGGGCGCTGGGATGTCAGGCGAAATGCGGTCAATGCGTGCCGTTCGCGCGAGCCATTATCGATGCGGAACGCGCGGCTGCGTAGCGTTCGCACCTGCGAAAACCCTCGGAAATCAGCCATTTTGATGCTGTCCCTGTTGCACCAAACCGCGTAAGTCCCGTCCATCACAGGATAAGGACGAACGACGTGAAGGGCGACGCAAAGGTCATCGAATTTCTGAACGAGGCACTCCGGAACGAGCTGACCGCGGTCAACCAATATTGGCTGCATTATCGCCTGCTCGACCATTGGGGCGTCTACAAGCTCGCCCAGTTCGAACGCCACGAATCGATCGACGAGATGAAGCATGCCGACCGTCTGGCGGAGCGCATCCTGTTCCTCGACGGCCTGCCCAACTTCCAGCTGCTCGGTCGCCTGCGCGTCGGTGAAACGGTCGAGGAAATCCTCAAGGCCGATCTCGCGATCGAAGTCGAAGCGGTCGCGCAGCTGCGCGAGGCGGTCGCCTATTGCGAGAGCATCCGCGATTTCGTCAGCCGCGATCTGTTCGCGGAAATCCTGATGAACGAGGAAGAGCATGTCGACACGCTCGAAACCCAGTTCGAGATGATCGAGCGGATGGGCATCCAGAACTATATCCAGCTCAACGCCAAGTCGGAATACGACAAGCACGGGCTCTGATACGGACGGTCGCCCGTGGCGCGGGCGACCTTACGACCCCTTCGGCACCCCGGTTTCACGCCGGGGTGGCGCTCTTTCGGTGCCGGACGGCAGGGCATCGGATCAGGTCCGCAGCACTACAGGCCGATCACCCACGTTGAAGCGAACGTCATCCCAGCGCAGGCTGGGATCTCCCGGTGATAGCATGCGGCAGGAGCCGCGCGAGGCCCCGGCCTCCGCTGGGGCGACGTTTTCGGTAGGGTGAGCCAGACTCCAACGGGACAGCCGACCCCCGCCCCTACAGCGCAACCGGCCGCTTGCCGAACCCGGTCGACTTGCGCTGCGCCAGCGGGTTGCTGTCGCGGTCGAGCGACGCCAACGTCGCCTGAAACGTCGGGCGCAGCCGCGCGACATGCTCCAGCGCCTCAGTCGGCTCGTCGTGCGTCTCGACGCATTTGCGGGCGATCAGCTCGATCCCCTCGGCCATATCGGCCAGCGTCTCCGCGCCGAACTGCCGCGATTCACCCTTCAGCGTATGCGCCGGCAGGACCATCGCCACCGCATTCTGTTCGCGCATCGCCTGTTCGATCGCCAGCAGCGACTTCAACCCATCCTCGCGGAAATATCCGAGAATGCGGATGAAATTCGCGCCCAGTTCCGCCCGCGTCTGCGTCAGTACCCGCTGATCGATCAGCCCGTCGTTCATGACCATCCCCGTCACCCAATCCGCACGCCGTGTCCGGCATGGACGAGCACCCGTATTGAAATGGCGTAAACAGACGGTTGACGCGGCGGGTCACCGCCGCCTTTTCAAGCGAGTAGCAGCCCCGCCAGCGCCGCCGACATCAGATTCGCGAGACTGCCGGCGATCAAGGCGCGGATGCCGAGCCGCGCGATCATCGGCCGCTGATTGGGCGCGAGGCTGCCGGTCACCGCCATCTGGATCGCGATCGACGAGAAATTGGCGAAGCCACACAAAGCGAAGGTGATGATCGCGATCGTCCGCGTCGACAATTGTCCGCCCGCTTCCCCGAGCGAAATATAGGCAACGAATTCGTTCAGCACGACCTTCTGCCCGAACAGGCCGCCCGCGATGCCCGCTTCGTTCCACGGCACGTTCAGCAGGAACATCAGCGGCGCGAAGACATAGCCGAGCAACCGCTGGAAGCTCAGGTCGGCGATCCCGAACCAGTTGCCGACCCCGCCGAGCAGACCGTTGGCCAGCGCCACCAAAGCGACGAACGCCAGCACCATCGCGCCGACCGCCACCGCCAGCTTCACGCCGGTCTGCGCCCCCTGTGCCGCCGCCATGATGATGTTGGCCGGGCGCTCCTCGTCGTGCGTCGCCTCTGCCAGCGCGATCGAATCTGCCTCGCGCCCGATCCGGTCGGCATCGCCCAGCGGCAATTCCCCGGCGGGTGGCTCGGGCGTGTCGGGCATGATGATCTTGGCCATCAGGATGCCGCCGGGTGCCGCCATGAAGCTGGCCGCCAGCAGGAAATCGATGCGGATGCCCATCGATGCATAGGCCGCCAAAATCGTGCCGGCGACGCCCGCCATGCCGCTGGTCATCACCGTGAACAGCTGCGCCGGAGTCAACCCCGCCAGATACGGCCGGATCACCAGCGGCGATTCGCTCTGTCCGACGAAGATATTGGCGGCGGCGCACAGCGACTCGACCTTGCTGACGCCGATCACCTTTTCGATGCCGCCGCCGATCCAGCGGACCACCAGCTGCATGATGCCCAGATAATAGAGGATCGACACCAGCGACGCGAAGAAGATGATGACCGGCAGCGCGGCAATCGCGAAGCTGGTCCCGCCGATTTCCGGACGCGCCAACGGACCGAACAGGAACGACGTCCCGGCATTGGCATAGGCGAGCAGGTTGGCGACGCCCCCCGACAGGAACCCCAGCACGCCCTTCCCCCATGGCGTGTAGAGCACCAGCACCGCGATCCCCACCTGCAACGCGAACGCCGCACCGACCACGCGCAACCGGATCGCGCGGCGGTTGGTCGATAACGCAAAGGCGATGCCGAGGATCACGACGATGCCGGCGATGCCGATGAGAAAACGTGTCATGTAAGCGAAGTACCCTGCCCCGCCGCCCGCCCGGACGGCCCCAAACCGTCGCGATATGCCATGCCGGTGTCGCGGGGGCCAGCGGTGACAAACGCTTTTGCCATCGGCAGTTTTCGGGACTAGCAAGGGCCATGACGACACCTGCAACGACGATACCTGCAACGCCAGCGCCGGCGACGATCACCATACCCCGCGCGCTGTTCATCTTTTCGATCTTCTACGGCGGCATGGTCTGCATCGCCGGGGTGCTCGGCAACAAGCAGGTCGCGATCGGCCCGCTGGCGGTGGAGGCGGGCATCTTCGCCTTCCTGCTGCTGGTCGTGGTGTCCAGCGCGGTCGCCGAACTGTACGGCGCGTCGCGCGCGAAGCATCTGGTCTGGTTCGGGTTCCTGCCGCTGCTGGCGTCGATGCTGCTGGTCGCGATCGTCCTCGAACTGCCCGCCGCGCCCAGCATGGAGGCCGACCGGCTGGCCGCCTTTGACCTCGTCATGCGCTCCAACCTGCGCATCTGGATGGCGGGTATCGTCGCGTACGGCGTGTCGCAGACGCTGAACGTCACCATCTTCGGCTGGCTGAAGCGCGGGCGGGGCAAGCTCCTCTGGCTGCGCGCAGCGATCGCCAGCGTCCTGTCGCAAATCGTCGACACGCTGATCTTCATCTCGGTCGCCTTTTACGGCGTGTTCCCGATCGGGCAGCTGGTCGTCGGGCAGATGCTGGCCAAGGTCACGTTGTCGATCGTCCTCGTCCCGCCGCTGATCTACGCGTTCGTCGCATTGGGACGGCGGCTGGATCGGGAGAGGTAAAGGAATTCGGTTTCACGGGAAGGCGCGGAGACGCGAAGAAGTGGTTTTGGTTTCGCGCAGAGGCGCAAAGAACGCAAAGGGTTTGTGGGGCAGGCAGGGTCAGCCTGTCATGCAAAGCGTTGGGGGAGCTACCCGCCACCCGCCTGCTGGTACGACCCAACGACAATCATTGCAGATCGAAACGACCACCCCATCGTCGCCCCGGACCTGATCCGGGGCCCCGCTTCTACTTCTTCAGCGGCAGAATAGAAGCGGGACACCGGATCAAGTCCGGGGTGACGTAGCATCTGGCTGCCACGAGAACGCCAGTTGCCGCCCCTCTGCGCCCTTTGCGCATCTGCGCGAAAACCCACTTCCTTCTCCACCCCTCCGTGCCTCCACGTGAACCCAACTTCTTCCCTCTTCCGCACGACCCCGCTAAAGGCGCGGTCATGACCCACGCTCCCGATCCGAAGATGCTCGCCAAGGCGGAAACGCTGACCGAGGCGCTGCCGTATCTGCAACGATATGCCGGCCGCACCTTCGTGGTGAAATATGGCGGGCACGCGATGGGCGATCCCGAACTGGCGCGCGATTTCGCCGAGGATGTCGTGCTGCTCAAGCAGGTCGGCATCAACCCGGTCGTGGTCCATGGCGGCGGGCCGCAGATCGGGGCGATGCTCAAGCGGCTGGGCGTCGAATCGCGGTTCGTCGATGGCCTGCGGGTCACCGATGCGGCGACGGCCGAGGTCGCGGAAATGGTGCTGGCGGGCAAGATCAACAAGGAAATCGTCGCGTGGATCGCGCAGGCCGGCGGCAAGGCGGTCGGCATTTCCGGCAAGGACGCCCGGCTGGTCATCGCCGAAAAGGTCGGACGCAGCGAACCCGATCGGGCGCAGGGGATCGAACGCCATGTCGATCTGGGCTTCGTCGGCACGCCGGTCGCGGTCGACCCGACCATCCTCCACAGCCTCGCGCGCGACGGGTTCATCCCGGTCGTTGCACCGGTGGCGCTGGGGGCCGATGGCGAGACCTACAACATCAACGCCGACACCATGGCCGGGTCGATCGCCGGCGCGATGGGGGCGTCGCGCTTCTTCCTGCTGACCGATGTCGCGGGCGTGCTCGACAAGACCGGCGAATTACTGAGCGACCTCAACCCCGCCCGCATCGCCGAATTGAAGGCCGACGGCACGATCAAGGGCGGCATGATCCCGAAGGTCGAGACCTGCGTGAACGCGGTCGCCCAGGGCGTCGATGCTGCCGTCATCCTCGACGGGCGCGTGCCGCACGCCATGCTGCTCGAAATCTTTACCGAACAGGGTGCAGGAACGCTGGTCCGCGCCTGAAACGGGACCGGATCGCACCGCGATCCGATCGCTGAAGGCTTGGAGCCGGGCGCGCGCGTCCCTATAGTCGAGAACCATTCGCGAAAGGCCTAGCGTTGAACGTCCTGCTCGATATCATTCAGGTGCTGCTGAACGTTCTGTGGTGGATCATCGTCGTGCAGGCGATCCTGTCGATCCTGATCTCGTTCAACGTCATCAACACCCATAATGACTTCATCCGCTCGCTGTATCGCGGGCTGATGACCGCGACCGAGCCGGTCTATCGCCCGATCCGGAAGATCCTTCCAGATTTCGGCGCGCTCGATTTCGCGCCCTTCGTGGTGCTGGTGCTGATCGGCATCCTGCAGGGCATCGTCCTGCCGGCGATCGGTCGCGCGACGCAGGGCACCTTCATCTAATCCCGGCTCGGGCTGACGAAGACCGCCTCGATCGGCAGCCCGAACAGTTCGGCGATGCGAAAGGCCAGCGGCAGCGACGGGTCGTAGCGGCCCGTCTCGATGGCGTTGACGCTTTGCCGCGACACGTCGAGTCGCTCGGCCAGATGCTGCTGCGACCAGCCCCGCTCGGCGCGCAGCGCCTTCAGATGGTTATCCACGCGCGCGTTCCCGGAACGCCGCGATCCCCCGGATGCAGACGGCCAACCCGATCGCGCCGAACCAGATCGTCGCGGCAAAATAGCCCTGCACATGGCCGATCAGCCCGAACCCTTCGAGGAAGCCCATCGCCGTCATGATTGACAGCGTGACCCCGGTCGCGATCAGTTGATCCCGGACCATTTGCGCGCGCAGATATT
The DNA here is from genome assembly GCF_001421155.1 of Sphingomonas sp. Leaf5. Taxonomy (NCBI): domain Bacteria; kingdom Pseudomonadati; phylum Pseudomonadota; class Alphaproteobacteria; order Sphingomonadales; family Sphingomonadaceae; genus Sphingomonas; species Sphingomonas sp. Leaf5. The sequence goes on from NZ_LMJZ01000017.1 coordinate 12,104, forward strand.
CGTCGCGCATCTCGACCAGCAACCGACCGACCACCACGAACACCAGCGCGATCGGCACCGCCGGCAGGATCGCGGCGAACCATGCCAGCGCGCCGGTGGGCGGACTGTAGCGGAACCACAGATTCACTCCCACCAGCGCGACACCATAGAGCATCATGACGGCGGACAGGCGGGCGGTGTAGCGCTTGATCTCAGACGGGACAGGCATGTCGGCATCCTCCACTGTTGTGAAGGATGCTTTACATGACAAGCTCGCTTTACGTCAAGCGTCCTTTACCTCGTCGGTACCGGCTCCTCGCCCGAATAATCGTAGAAGCCGCGCTTCACCTTCCGTCCGTACCAGCCGGCTTCGACATATTTGACCAGCAGCGGCGCGGGCCGGAACTTGGGATCGCCGGTCCCCTCGAACAGCACGCGCGTGATTTCAAGACAGGTGTCGAGCCCGATGAAATCGGCCAGCGTGAACGGCCCCATTGGGTGGTTGAGCCCGAGCTGGCACGCCGCATCGATGTCCGAAATCGTCGCCACGCCCTCACCCAGCGCGAAGCACGCTTCGTTCAGCATCGGCATCAGCACGCGGTTGACGATGAAGCCCGGCGCATCGTTGGCATGGACGATCCGCTTGTTCAGGCTCTGGCCGAACGCCTCGACCGCCGCGACCGTCGCGTCGCTGGTGGCAAGGCCGCGGATCAGCTCGATCAGGCCCATGACCGGCACCGGGTTGAAGAAATGCACGCCCATGAACCGCGCCGGATCGGGCGCGGCCTGCGCCAGCCGGGTGATCGGGATCGACGAGGTATTGCTCGCAAGGATCGCCGTGTCCGACAGCGCCTTACCGACGCTCTCGAAAATCTGCCGCTTGATCGCCTCGCGCTCGGTCGCCGCCTCGATCACCAGATCGCACGGACCCATCGCCGCCAGATCGCCTACGGCCTCGATCTGGCCGAGCGCCGCATCGGCATCGCCCTGTGCGATCTTTTCCTTGGCAACCGCCCGCGCCAGTTGCCTGGCGATGCCGTCCTTGCCGGCCTGCGCGCGGTCGACCGATACGTCCGACAGCAGCACGCGATAGCCCGCCTGCGCCGCGACCTGGGCGATCCCCGCCCCCATCTGGCCCGCGCCGATCACGCCAATCGTCTTCATCCTCAACGTCCTCTCGTTACGACTTTCGCGTCCTGAACGCGGGAATAGCGGGTTTCGGTCAGCGGTCCATGCCGGTATCGCACACCCATGCGCCGTTTCCTGCCCCTTGCCCTGCCGCTGCTGCTCCCCGCCTGCAATGCCGGCGCGCCGGTGCCCGAACCGACCGCGTCGCCGGTCGCCGCGCCCATGCCGCCGACCGACACCGCCGCCCGGCCCAGACCATTGCCGCTGAAGACCTTCGGCGACTGGGCGGCGGGCTGCGACAATGGCGCGACCTGTCAGGCGGGATCGCTGGTCCCCGAAGAGGGCAACCCGCCGGCGCTGACCCTGTCGATCGAGCGCGCCGCCGGCCCCGACGGCAGCGTCACGATCCGCCTGCGCGGCGAAGCCCCCGCCCTGCCGCTGACCGCGCAGGTCGATGGCGAAGCGGTCGCGCGCGGCGGGACGACGCATGACGATACGACCGAACTGACCGGCGAACCCGCTTTGGCCCTCGCCCGCACACTGGCGAACGGCAGCACGGTCACGATCGTCGACGCCGCCGGCCGGACGCTGGCCACGCTCCCACTAAAGGGTGCCGCCGCCGCGCTGCGCTGGATCGACGCGCAACAGGGGCGCGACGGCACCACCGGCGCACTGATCGCCCGGGGACCACGTCCCGATACCCGCCCCGCCCCCGCGCTCCCCAACGTCCGCGCGCTGGTGATCCGGGGCGAATCGGCATTGCTCGACCCGTTGCTGGTCACGCAGATGCGCGCGGCGACGAAGTGCGATACCGACGACCTGCCCGACGCGACGACCAAACCGCTCGGCAACGGGCAGACGCTGGCGATCGTGCCCTGCACGGTCGGTGCCTATAACGTGCTGTCGGCGCTGTCGGTGGTGACGCGTGGGGCAGCGGTCCCGGCGACGTTCGACGCGCCGCCTGCCGGCGACGCGCCCGACGAACAGTCGCTGGTGTTCAATGCCGTTTTTACCGACGGCATCCTCACCGCCGATGCGCGCGCGCGCGGTCTCGGCGACTGTGGCGTGCGACAGCGTTACGCATGGGACGGCAGCCGTTTCCGCCTGATCGAACAGCGCGAGATGGAACAGTGCCGCGGCAATATCGACTATATCCGCACCTGGACCGCACGGCTGATCCGCTGACGATGATCCCTCTCCCGGCGGGAGAGGGAGGGAGCGGCGCAGCCGCGGAAGGGTGAGTGAGAACCCGTCCGAACGGAAGCACCCTACCGCGCCAACGTCACCACCACTGGATAATGATCCGACGGAAACACGTCGCCTTGCCGCGTATCGATCGTCGTCGCCCGCTTCACCGCGAACCCCCGCGTGAAGATCCAGTCGATGCGGCGATCGGGCTTGCCGGTAAAGCCATGGAACGTCGCCTCGGGACCGGTCCGCACCGGCGCCGCGACCCACGCATCGCGCAAATCCTGCGCCATCCGGCGATAGGTCGGGGTGTCCGGCACGGTGTTGAAGTCGCCGGTCACCACCACCGGCAAATCCCCGGCGATCGCCGGGATTTGCGCCGCCAGCAACGCCGCGCCCTTCTCGCGCGCCGCCTCGTCCTCGGCACGATAGGGCAGATGCGTGTTGAACATCGCGAAGCGCCCGCCGTCCTTCTCCCGAAACACCGCCCACGTCACCATGCGCGGCAGCGGGTGGCCCCAACTGATGCTGCCCGGCACTCCGGGCGTATCGGACAGCCAGAAATTACCCCAGCGTTCGACCTGCAACCGGTCGGCGCGATAGAAGATGCCCATATGCTCGTCGTCGGGGCTTCCGGAGCCGCTGCGCCCGACCCCGATCCAGCGATAGCGCGGCAGGCGCGCGACGACGTCGTCCCCCTGCCGTTCGAACAGTTCCTGCGTCCCGATCACGTCCGGACTGGCGCGGCGGATCGTCGCGGCGGTCAGGTCGCGGCGCAATTCCCATCGGTTCGCGCCGTCGTCGGGCGACGGCAGACGGATGTTGAGGCTCATGACCGTCAGGTCGCGGGCCGATGCCGGCGCGACGACCGTCAGCATCGCCAGCAATGCCGCGACGACGCGGATCACGATGCGGATCACGGCGCGATCGGCATTGCCCTTGCTTCGGCGAGGATCACGCAGAACGTGCCGTCGCCACACCATTGTTGTACCGGAGTCCATCCGCCGCTGCGTAGCAAAAGCCGGGCGTCGCGGTCGCCATATTTATGGCTGTTCTCGGTGTGGATCGTCTCGCCCGCTTGCATCGCGAACGAACGGCCATCGACCGTGAAGGACACGTCGCGCGTCGCGCGCAGATGCATCTCGATCCGGGCGGCATCGTCGTTCCAGCGGGCTTCGTGCGCGAACGCCTTGACCGGGATCGTCCCCGCCAGCTCGCGGTTGATCCGGTCGAGCAGGTTCAGGTTGAACGCCGCCGTCACCCCCGCCGCGTCGTCATAGGCGGCGACCAGCGTGCTCTGGTCCTTGATCCGGTCGATGCCGATCAACAGCATCGCCCCCTCGCCCAGCCAGTCGCGCATCGCCCGCAGCAGCGTGCCGGCGGCGAGCGGCTCCATATTGCCGATCGTCGATCCCGGAAAGAATCCCAGCTTCGGCATGTCCGCCACTTGCGGCGGAAGCGGCACGGGATGCATGAAATCGGCCTCGACCGGCAGCACCGGCAATCCGGGGAATTGGCTGGCAAGCACCGCCGACGACGATCGCAGGAAATCGCCCGAAATATCGATCGGGACATAGGCGGCGGGTTCGATGCAGTTGAGCACGATCGGCGTCTTCACCGACGAACCCGACCCGAACTCGACCACCGCCACGCCTTCGCCGACCGCCCCGACCAGTTCGGGGCAGATCGTCTTCAGGATCGCCGTTTCCGCGCGCGTCGGATAATATTCGGGCAGCGCGGTGATGTCCTCGAACAGTTCCGACCCCTTGCGGTCATAGAACCAGCGCGCCGGGATGGCCTTTTGCCCGAGCGTCAGCCCGGCCAGTACGTCGGCACGAAAGGCGGGATCGGCACGGGTCGCCATCGGCACATCATCGCTACGCAGCATCACAGGTCCTTTGCGAGCCGGACGCCGGTGAATTGCCAGCGCTGGTGAGGGTAGAAGAAATTGCGGTAGGAGGCGCGCGCATGGCCGCGCGGCGTGGCGCAAGAGCTCCCACGCAACACGAACTGCCCGCTCATGAACTTGCCGTTATATTCGCCGACCGCGCCATCGACCGTGCGAAAGCGCGGATAGGGGCGATAGGCGCTGCCGGTCCATTGCCACACGTCCCCGAAAAAGGCCGGTCCACCGGTCGACGGGCGCGGTTCGACGGCATGGGCATGATCCAGTTGGTTGCCGCCCGCCGGGTCATGAGCGGCGGCGGCCGCCTCCCATTCGAACTCGGTCGGCAGTCGCGCCCCGGCCCAGGTCGCATAGGCGTCGGCCTCGAAGAAGCTGACATGCGTAACCGGCGCGGCCGGATCGATCGCGCGCCGTCCATCAAGACCGAAGCGGGTCCAGACCTCGCCCTTGCGCTCCCAATACAGCGGTGCCTCGATCCGGTTGGCCTGTACCCATGCCCAGCCATCGGCCAGCCACAGCCGCGCATCGGCATAGCCGCCATCAGCGATGAACGCTGCCCATTCGCCATTTGTGACGGTGCGGTCGGCGATCGCATGAGCGTGTAGCAGCACGTCGTGGCGCGGCCCTTCGCAATCGAACGCGAACCCGCTGCCGTCATGACCGACCTGTGCGATGCCGCCGCCATGCTCGATCCAGCCGGTCGGCGCCGGCATCGCCACCGGGCGCTTCGGCTCGGGCGCGAACATCGCCGGCTCCAGCGGGTTTTCGCTGAAATGATGCAGGATATCGGTCAGCAGCAATTCCTGATGCTGCTCTTCATGGTTGCAGCCGAGCGCCACCAGTTGCTGCGCTTCGTCGGGCAGATCGGGCAGCGCCGTCAGCAGTGCGGCATCGACCGCCGCGCGATAGGCGCGTACTTCGTCGAGGCTGGGACGCGTCACCATGCCGCGCCGTCCGCGCGCATGACGCCGGCCCTCGGCTTCGTAATAGCTGTTGAACAGGAACGGGAAGCGTTCGTCGTGCAGCGTATAGCCCGGCACGTGATCGCGCAGGACGAAGGTTTCGAAGAACCACGTGGTGTGCGCCAGATGCCATTTGGCGGGGGACGCATCGTCCATCGACTGCACGGTCGCATCGGCGTCGGACAGTGGCGAGGTCAGCGCATCGGTGAGCGCACGAACCCTGGCATATCGGGAGACGAGCGCCTGGTCGGGCAGGTTGACCGGTGTCGCTCGCATGGAAAGCTCCTATGCCGGCTGGTGATCCCCGCCTGGCACCCATAAAACGTCCCCGCCGCCGCTTTGGTTCACCCATCGGGCGTACACGAACAGCAAATCTGACAAGCGATTGATATAGGCTAATAAATTATGATTTAGGTCCGCTCCGTACGAGGCGGCCACGACCGCCCGCTCGGCCCGCCGGACGATCGCCCGCGCCAGATGCAGTGCCGCCCCCGCCGCCGTCCCGCCGGGCAGGATGAAGCTGGTCAGCGGCGACAAATCGGCGTTCATCCGGTCGATCGCCTCTTCCAGTGCCGTCACCTGCCCCGGCACGATGCGCAGCGCCCCGGCGATACCCGGCGGCGTGGCCAGGTCCGCGCCGAAGTCGAACAGGTCGTTCTGTACCCTGCGCAACAGCGCGCCTTCCTCACCGGTGCCCAGCGCGACCGCCGCGACGCCGATCGCCGAATTGGCTTCGTCGACATCGCCGATCGCCTGCATCACCGCCGCGTCCTTGGCGACGCGCGATCCGTCGACCAGGCCGGTGGTCCCGGCATCGCCGGTGCGGGTGTAAATCTTGTTCAGCTTGACCACGGCGTCAGGTGCGCCCGGACATGAACAGCAGAACGACGACGATCAGGATCGCGATCGCCTGAAACAACACCCGCGCCTGCATCATCTTGTTCGATTTCAGCGCCTGTTCGCTCGGCCCCTCGCCGCGCGCGGTGGCGGTTCCTTCGGCAAGGAACGACACGATGCCACGGATCAGCGCGACGACGACCGCGATCATCGCCGCGATCAGCAACAGGACCAGAAAGGTGTTCATATATCCAAGCTAAGCATTCGCCAGCGCGAATCCAGTGGGAAGTCGCCCGTCGCGCAGATCGTCGGCCAGCGCCCGCCCGTCGATGCCGCCGTCGCGCAGCGCCGCCAGCGTCGGCGCGCCGTTGCGCTTGGCCAGCCGCTGCCCGTCGGGACCCAGCAGCAGCGGGTGATGCCGCCACACGGGCACGGGCAGGACGAGCAGCGCCTGCAACAACCGGTGGACATGCGTCGCCGCGAACAGGTCGATCCCGCGCACGACATGCGTCACGCCCTGCGCGGCATCATCGACGGTGACCGCCAGATGATAGCTGGTCCCGGCGTCCTTGCGCGCCAGCACCACGTCGCCCTGCGCCAGCGGATCGGCGATTACCCGCCCGGCAAGCTCATCGACCCAGTCGAGCGGCCCCGCCAGCGCCACCGCCCGCGCCATGTCGATCCGCCACGCATGCGGCTCCCCCAGCCGCGCCGCCGCTTGCTCCCCCGGGATCGCCCGGCACGTCCCCGGATAGACGACACCATCGACGCCATGCGGTGCCGACGCGCTCGCCATGACCTCGCGCGCGATATCGGCGCGGGTACAGAAACAGGGATACACCAGTTCCAGCACCCGCAACCGGTCGAGCGCGGCGCGGTACAGCCTCATTCGCGCCGACTGGAACACCATCTCCCCGTCCCAATGCAGCCCGAGCCATTCCAGATCGGCCAATATCCCCGCGACATGCTCGGGCCGGCTGCGCCCGCCATCGATATCCTCGATCCGCAGCAGCCACCGCCCGCCATCCCGGCGCGCGCGATCGTGCGATTCGATCGCGGCCAGTGCATGGCCGGCATGGAGTGCCCCGGTGGGACTCGGCGCAAAGCGCGTGACGACCCTGCCCGTTTGACTTCGGGCCTGCCCCCGTGCTGTCATGTGCCCGTCATCGTTGCCGATCATATCGGCGACGACGTTTACGCGAGGGGGACTTCATGTACCATCCCGATCGCCTCCGCCATCCCGATGGCTGTCCCGCGCTGGTGCTCAACGCGGACTATACGCCGTTGAGCTATTATCCGCTCAGCGTCTGGCCATGGCAGACTGCGGTAAAGGCCGTGTTTCTCGACCGGGTCGACATCGTCGCCCAATATGACCGCGAAGTGTGCAGCCCGACCGCGCGCATCAAATTGCCGTCGGTCATCGCGCTGAAGCAATATGTGAGGCCGTCCGAATTTCCGGCCTTCACCCGCTTCAACCTGTTCCTGCGCGACCGGTTCAGCTGCCAATATTGTGGCGCGACGCATGACCTGACCTTCGACCATGTGATTCCCCGCGCACAGGGCGGCCGGACGACGTGGGAGAATGTCGCCACTGCCTGCGCGCCGTGCAACCTGCGCAAGGGCGGGCGCACTCCGAAACAGGCGGCGATGCCGCTGCATGTCCGGCCGACCCGACCGACTAGCTGGCAGTTGCAGGAACAGGGCCGCCGCTTTCCACCCGGCCATCTGCACGAAACATGGCACGACTGGCTCTATTGGGATGTCGAGCTCGACGCGTGACCTTCATCAGCATCACCCGGCTGCGCATCCGCGCCGCGCGGTTTCTGCCGGCGTTCCTGATCGATACATGGCTGTCGATGCGGCAGGTCAAGCGGGCGGCGGGCTATCGGGGCGGCGCGCTGCTCGCCGATCGCAACCGCGCCTATTGGACGATGACGGCGTGGGACGATGCGGCGGCGATGCGCGCCTACATGACCTCGGGCGCGCACCGCCGGGCGATGCCGAAGCTGATGCGCTGGTGCGATCAGGCCAGCATTGCCCACTGGACGCAGGATGCCGACATCCTGCCCGACTGGCACGAGGCCGATCGCCGGATGCGGGACGAAGGCCGCGTATCGAAGGTGCATCACCCGGCGGCAGGGCACGATCCGATGACGTTCGTGCCCCCACGCGTCACCGTCGGGCTTGGCCTCCCACCTCACCCCCCGTCGCCCCGGACTTGATCCGGGGCCCCGCTACTTCTGGACCGTCGCGAAAAAGCGGGACCCCGGGTCAAGCCCGGGGTGACGAAGTCATCAGATCGCGGCCTACTCCCCCTTCGACGTCAACGGCGGCGTCTGCTGGTGCTGGACCACGGTCCACACGCCATGTTCGATCCAGCGATAGGTCGACGTGCAATAGGCCAGATACGCCTCGCCGCCCTTGTGCGCCTCCGCCTTGTAGGCGACGACGATCAATCCTTCCTGCGGCCGGGCGACCTGCCGTTCGGTCAGCGACACCTGTTCCCAGCGCGGCGTGTCCTTCACTGCGTCGATCGCCTGCCTGCCGGTAAAGACGAACGGCGGCGTCGGCAGCACCATCAGGCATTCGTCGTCGATCGATTCCTCGTAATGCGCCGCGTCGGCGGTCCACAGGCTTTCCTCGAAACTCCAGATGCGATCGTCGTCCACGCCGTTTCTCCTTGGCTGTCCGGCACCTAGCGCGCGGCCGCCTCAGCGGTTCCGGCGATGGTGCGCAGCGCACCCTCGCCCCGCCGCAACCCCGCTTGCCGAAGCTGTATCAGAACGATAATACACGGCCGGTATCATGGCTTATGACCCCCCGTACCCGCCCTCCGGCCCGATCGATCCCAGCCGGATCGGGCGTCTGACGACCCCGTTGTCGGGCGACGCGCTGGAACGGCGTCGACGGCTGGCCGCGTTCGACGATGCGCTGGCGGACTATGATCGCAGCTATCCGGGTACGGGCGGTCCGCCGCCACCCCCGCCGCCCGGCCCCGACGCGCCGCAAACCGCCCGCCGCGGCCGCCCCTTACGCTGGTGGCTGCGCTGGGCCATGCGCGGCTTCGGCATCCTCATCATCCTGCTGGTCATCGCCATCGCATGGCTCGCCTTCACCGCGCCGCTGTCGAAATCGCTCGAACCGCCCGCCCCGCCGTCGATCACGCTGCTGTCGGCCGAAGGGACCCCGATCGCCGAACGCGGCGCGAATATCGGCAAGCCGGTCGACGCGACCAAATTGCCCGCACATGTCGCCGAAGCCTTCATGGCGATCGAGGACCGCCGCTTCCGCACCCATTGGGGCATCGACCCGCGCGGCATCGTCCGCGCGATGTGGACCAATACCCAGGCCGGCGGCGTACGACAGGGTGCCAGCACGATCACGCAACAGCTCGCCAAGAACGCGTTCCTCGATTCGGACCGGACGGCGGCGCGGAAACTGCGCGAGGTGCTGATCGCCTTCTGGCTGGAGGCGTGGCTGACCAAGGACGAGATCCTGTCCCGCTATCTGTCCAACGCCTATTTCGGCGACAACGCCTATGGCCTCGACGCCGCCGCCCGCCATTATTTCAGCCGCGCGCCCAAGGATCTGACCGTCGGACAGGCGGCGATGCTGGCCGGACTGGTCAAGGCTCCCTCGCGCCTTGCCCCGACCGGCAATCTGAAGGGCGCGCGCGCCCGGCAGGCGGTGGTCGTCGGCGCGATGGAGGATGCCGGCTATCTGACCCCGTCCGAAGCGCGCCGCGTCAAACCCGCCATATTGCGCGTCGCCGACAACAGCACGCTCCCGTCGGGCACCTATTTCGCCGACTGGGTGCTGCCACAGGCGCGCGACCGGGCGGGCGGGATCGGTGCCGATCGCAAGGTCGCGACCACGCTCGAAGTCCGGATGCAGCGTGCCGCCGAACGCGCCGTCCGCAATGCCGGCCTGCGCCAGACGCAGGTCGCGATCGTCGCGATGCGCCCCGACGGCCGGGTGATCGCGATGGTCGGCGGCAAGGATTACCGCGCCAGCCCGTTCAACCGCGCGGTACAGGCGCGGCGGCAACCCGGATCGACCTTCAAGCTGTTCGTCTATCTCGCCGCCATGCGATCGGGCCTGACCCCGCAGAGCCAGGTGCTCGACGAACCGGTCACGATCGGCGAATGGAGCCCCAAGAACAGCGACGGCCGCTATCTCGGCGCGATCACCCTCGAACGCGCGTTCCAGCGGTCGAGCAACGTCGCCGCCGCGCGCCTGACCAAGGAAGTCGGCGTGCGCAACGTCATCCGCGCCGCCCGCGACCTCGGCATTTCGACGCCGATCGCCAACGAAGCCTCGATCGCGCTCGGCACCTCGACCGTCTCTCTCCTCGAACTCACCAGTGCGTATGCCGCGATCGCAGCGGGCGAGGCGCCGGTCATCCCGCGCGGCCTTGCCGAAAAGGACGAACCGACCTGGCTCGACCGCCTGCGCTCGACCCGCAAGACATTGTCGCGCGAGGAGCTGGAGGGGATGCGCACCTTGCTCGCCGCCTCGATCCGCTCGGGCACCGGCATCGCCGCCAACCTGCCGGTCGAGGCGTTCGGCAAGACCGGCACGACGCAGGACAATCGCGACGCGCTGTTCGTCGGCTATGCCGGCGGCATCGTCGCGGGCGTCTGGCTCGGCAATGACGACAACAGCACCAATCCGGGGCTGGCCGGCGGCGGCCTGCCCGCGCGAATCTGGCGCGACTTCATGCGACAGGCGCTGAACCTGCGCGATCCGGTGCCGGTCGCCGCGCCCGAACCCGAACCGATCGACAATGCGATCGACGCGGTACAGGACGTGCTCGGCATCCCCGACGAAGGGCCGTTACGGGTCGAAGGCCCCGGCTTCGACGTATCGGTCGACCCGGACGGCCAGGTCCGTTTCGGCCCCAACGACCGCCGCCGCCGCGAGGAAGAACCGGTCCCGCCGGAGGATCGCCGGCCACCCGAAGAGGATGAGCAGTAAGGCAGCCCACGTCGTCCGCGCAGGCCGGGGGTGCAGGGTCAGCGCAAACCGTTGTTCTGCATGGCTCTGACTCCCGCCTGCGCAGGGGTACGCCTCGGTGGGACGCACCGACCCCAAACCCCGTCACCCCGGGCTTGACCCGGGTGTGGATTCACATTCGAAGTGCAACGGGATGAAGGCTTCGGCGGGGGTTTGGAAGCCGAGGCATTTTCGGGG
>NZ_LMJZ01000018.1:0-2349 GCF_001421155.1 Sphingomonas sp. Leaf5
GTTGAACAAGGGTTTTGCCCCGGCTGCGTTCGTGGCGGAAGTCAGTTTGAGCCAGGAACATTATAACCTGATGAGTGGTGCCATCATCAACGGTATCGATCTGATATGAAATAATTTACGTTATTTATCAATACTGTGGCGCTAATGTATCATATGCAATGTTTTGAAAGTCGATATACTGCATGAACAAGCGAGGAAATCAGCTGGAAACAAGCCATAATTTAGGAAATAAGCAAACGAAGTCATATTTCGGGTTCGTTACATGCTCGCAAGCTATATGGTAAACGGACGACGATTCCTGTTTTAGATCATGCTTTAGCCGAGACGTCGGTGGAATTTTCGTGACGAGACGGGTACTGATCCCACGCGAACGCTTAGGCGGAATGTGCGCGGGAGTTGATACGCATGAATTATATCGGTGAATCCGGCAACGATACTCTGACCGGTGGCGACGCCAACGATGTGTTGGTCGGTAACGATGGCAACGATGTGCTATCGGGTGGCGCGGCGGGTGATATCCTCTATGGTGACGGTAACGATGGCACCAGCACGCTGGCGGGTAACGACACGCTGAACGGTGATGCTGGCAACGACTTCCTGGTCGGCGGCGCAGGTATCGACCAATTGAATGGCGGCGATGGCAACGACATCCTGATCCCGGGCCTGGCATCCCGCGTAACGCTCAGTGGCAGCTACACCTTCATGGTCGGAACCGGTAAGTCCGTTGATGAAGCTACCGGGGCTGATTTCGGCTCGTCTTTTCAGGAAACTGTCAATGGCGGGGCGGGGAGCGATATTGCGTATCTTTCCTTCCATGACCAAACTGCGAACATCGTCTTCGACAACAGCAATCCTACGGTGACTAATACCGTTTTGGCGGGCGGTGTCGGGATCGGTACCGTTACGTCCGTTGAGCGGGTCGTGTTCTACAGCGGTCAAGGTGCCGATGTTCTTCGTGGCGCCGATTTCTCCGATGTATTGAAAGGTGGTGCCGGCAACGATGAAATCTACGGCAACGTCGGTAGTGACGACCTTTATGGCGATGCCGGTGACGACACGCTCTACGGCGGCGCGGGCAACGATTATCTAAGCGGCGGTGCCGGGGATGACCGGATTGATGGTGGCGACGGGATCGATACGGTCGACTATGACAGTGCGGCTACGGTCGATCTGCGCCGCATGGGCGAAATGCAGAACACCGGGGCGTCGGGTATCGATGTGCTCTTCGGGGTCGAAAATCTGTCCGGATCTCGCTCCACGGATATTTTCAACGGCGATGATCAAGCCAATCGTCTCGAGGACGAAGACGGCGGAAACGACGTCTTCTACGGTCGCGGCGGCGATGATACCCTGATCATCTCGCGCAGCACTACCATGTACACGACGCCGACCGGGACACGGCAGTATATCGTCGGCTCGACGAACGTTACGATGGAAGGCGGAGACGGTAACGATACGCTCACCTTCAACGGACGGACGCGCTATATCGACAGAGCGTCGTTGATGTCCGGCGGCAGCGGTGACGATATCATCGGCGTAGTTGGCATGGCGACGGCTACGATCGATGGCGGTGCCGGCAACGACCGCATCACAGTCGACGGCCGCGGTAGTGACATCGGCTATCAGATCACTTTGGGTGCAGGAACCGACACGATAGCGCTCAGCTATGCGGCGTCGAGCACGGCAACATTGTCGACCGGGACGACGGTAACGGACTTCGTTACTGGTGTTGGTGGCGATATCATCGATATTGCTTCGTTATTGACGACGAATCTGTTTCTGGTGGATGCAACCAAAGTCAATCCGTTTGGCGTCGGCTATCTCCGTTTAGTTCAGAATGGCACGTCGACAAATCTGGAAGTCGATCGTGACGGCGATGGCGCTGGTGGGTTCATTACACTATTGACCCTGCCCAACACGGATGCTGCCAGTTTCCATGCCTTCAACCTCTATTATGTGACCGCGCAAGGTACGTCGGGTGCGGACACGCTCACCGGCTCGGCAAGCTTCGACCGTCTGCTCGGCCTAGGTGGTGCCGACGTGCTTGACGGTGGCGCAGGCCGCGACGTGCTGGACGGCGGTGACGGGGCCGATCGTTTGCTGGCTGGTGCGGATGACGACTATCTGATTGGCGGCAGCGGGATCGACACGGCGGTATTCGGCGACTTTTTCAAGAAGTCGACGGTGTCGGCCGAATCCGCTTCGGTTACGGTGGCCGGCCCGGAGGGGACCGATATTGCGACCGGGGTCGAATATTTTCAATTTATCGATGGTGTGTTCGTAACGGATGCGGACAGTGCGGGTGCGCAGGTGATGCGGTTGTACGACACGATTCTGGATCGTGCGCCG
>NZ_LMJZ01000019.1:0-240092 GCF_001421155.1 Sphingomonas sp. Leaf5
CTAGAGTCCGATGACATCAAGCTGACCCATATCCTGCGTTAACGAGGTAGTTGCGGCATTCTGCGGCGGAGAAGGCATCGAGAAGCGTGCCGACGCGTCTCCATGTTGCCTCGTGGGATCGCTCGGCGGCCTTGCGCATGAGGTGCTTGAGCTTGGCGAAGACCTGCTCGATCGGGTTCAGGTCCGGGCTGTAGGGCGGCAGGAACAGCAGCTTGGCACCGACCGTACGGATAGCGTTGCGGATGGCGGGTCTCTTGTGGCTGGAGAGGTTATCCATGATGACGACATCGCCGGGCGACAGCGTCGGCACGAGGCACTGCTCGATATAGTCGGTGAAGCTTTGCGCGTTGACCGGCTGGTCCAGCACGCACGGCGCGTCGATCCGGTCACAGCGCAGCGCGGCCAGGAACGTCATCGTGCGCCAGTGGCCGTAGGGCACCTTGGCATGGAGCCGCTGGCCGACCGGTGCCCAACCGCGCAAGGGGGCCATGTTCGTCTTCACCCACGTCTCATCGATGAAGACGAGACGCGCCGGATCAAGCCGGCCCTGGTATTTCTTCCACTGCGCCCGACGCCGGGCGATCGCGGGGCGGAGCTGTTCGGCGGGCAGTACGCTTTTTTTTGAAGCTCAGCCCCTCGACATGGGCGAACCGCCAGACCTGAACATAGTCGACCTTCACGCCGCGCCCCCCCAACTCCGCTACCAGTCCACGCAAGGTGAAGTCGCGCGTCATCCGCTCCAGCAGCCAGTCACGTGTCGCGCCGGACAGGATCTTGGATCGGCGACCACCCATCCGGCTCGGCGCGGCGCTGCCCGTATCGCGAAAGCGCCGCACCCATTTGATCGCCGAACTCGGYGCCACCCCGAAGCGTGAAGCGGCCGCGTGACACGACATGCCATCGGCGGTTACCGCCCTGACCACCCGTTCCCGCAGGTCCATCGAATATGGCTTTGCCATGCTGGCTGGCCTCCCTCGCCAGCCACCACATTGAATCAGATCGCCAGCCCAATGGGAATCCGCAGCGATTCAGATCCACGTCATCACGCTCTAGGCCATGCTGGCTGGCCTCCCTCGCCAGCCACCACATTGAATCAGATCGCCAGCCCAATGGGAATCCGCAGCGATTCAGATCCACGTCATCACGCTCTAACGTCCGAACCACGAACCCTCCCTCGCCGGTCGCCCGGCGCGGACGCCGAAACGCTATTGTGTCAACTTCCGCGTCCGCCACGGCGTCCAACCCGCTATAATCATTAGATTCTGGTAAGTTTCCCCAACGAACGTACCGTAACCTTCGTCAACTTCCGCAACGTCACCCGCAGCGCAGCCGCGTCACGACGCCCTTGTCGTCGACATGAATGTTCAGCCGGTCGGGCCGGAAGTCCATCGTGACCATTGCCCCCGGCCGGATCACCCGGACCGCCCGCGCGCCGGACCGCTTGCGCGCATCGTCTTCCATCGTTGCCGTCACCGCCTTGCCGACCAGATCGTCGATCGAACCGATCCGGCAATCGTCGATCTGTCCGACCATTCCGGTTCCGGACGGACGCCCGCCCATTGCGGGCGGCGGCGTCGCCCCCGGCGGCGGGGTCCGGGGTTGCGGTTCGGTACACCCGGCCACCGCCATCGCCATCAGTGCCAACTGCTTCATTCCACTACCTCCGCCCGGGTCATCTTCAATCGTCCACCCAATACGGTGAACCCAAGCTGACCCTCGACCAGCGCCAGGGCGTCGCGGCCGAACTGTTCGAACCGCCAGCCGGTCAGGATCGACAGACCCTCGCGCTGCCCGGCGGCCAATGCCTCCAGATCGTCCGACCGCGCCAGCAGCCGCGACGCGACCTTGATCTCGTTCGCCCGAATCTTCAGCAGCAGTTTCAACAGGTCGGCGACCAGCGCGCCTTCCTTGCCCAATGCCGGCTTGCGTTCGTCGCGGCCCGGCATCTCGTCGGCGGGCAGCGGCTTGGCTTCGGCCAGCGCGGTCATCATCCGCGCGCCGATATCGTTGTGCGCCCATGCCGCCGACAACCCGCGCACCTTGGCGAGATCGGCCTGTTTGCGCGGCGGATTGCCCGCCAGATCGGCGATCGTCTCGTCCTTGACGATCCGCCCGCGCGGCAAATCCTTGCCCTGCGCCTCCAGCTCGCGCCATTTGCCCAGCGCCTTCAACCGCCCCAGCACGTCGGGCTTGCGGCTGTTGACGCGAACGCGCTGCCACACCGTTTCCGGATCGTTGAAATAATTGGACGGATCGCCGATCCGCTCCATTTCTTCATCCAGCCATAATCCGCGCCCGGTCTTGCGCAGCTTGCCCAGCATCTTGGGAAAAATGACCGACAGATGCGTCACGTCGGCGATCGCATAATCGATCTGCCGATCGTCAAGCGGCCGCCGCGACCAGTCGGTGAAGCGCGCCCCCTTGTCGACCGTGATCCCCAGATAGGCATCGACCAGATTGGAATAGCCGACCTGCTCCCCCTGACCCAGCGCCATCGCCGCCACCTGCGTGTCGAACATGGGGAAGGGGGTCTTGCCGGTCAGGTTATAGACGATCTCGATATCCTGCCCACCGGCATGGAAGACCTTCAGCACGTCGTCATTATCGGTCAACAGGTTGAGCAGGGGGGTCAGGTCGATCCCCGGTGCCATCGGGTCGATCGCGGCGGCTTCCTCGGTATTGGCGATCTGGATCAGGCAGAGTTCGGGCCAATAGCTGTTCTCGCGCATGAATTCGGTGTCGACGGCAACGAAGTCGGACGTGGCGAGGCGGGTACAGAGGGCAGCGAGCGTCGCGCTGTCCGCGATCAACGGATGGATATGCATCGCGTCCGCATAGCAAGGGCCGCGCGCCTTGACAAAAGGGGGTGGGAGAGGGAAGCGCCCCACGTTCAGAAATCACTATTTTAGTGAAACACCGCCAAAGGTCTTACCGATGCACGCCTATCGCACTCATAACTGCGGCCAGTTGACCGACGCGAACGATGGCGAGACCGTCCGCCTGTCGGGCTGGGTGCATCGCAAGCGCGACCATGGCGGCGTGTTGTTCATCGACCTTCGCGACCATTACGGCATTACCCAGATCGTCGCGGACAGCGATTCGCCGGCGCTCGCGCTGCTCGAATCGGCGCGGACCGAGTCGGTCCTGACGATCGACGGCAACGTAAAGCTGCGCAGCGAGGCGACGAAGAACCCCAACCTCGCCACCGGCGCGATCGAAATCTACGCGCGCGCCGCGACGCTCCAGTCGGCGGCGCAGGAACTGCCGATGCCGGTCGCGGGCGAAGCCGAATATCCCGAAGACATCCGTCTGCGCTATCGCTTCCTCGACCTGCGTCGTGAACGGCTGCACGCGAACATCCTGCTGCGCTCGAACGTCATCGCGTCGCTGCGCCGCCGGATGATCGATCAGGGCTTCACCGAATTCCAGACCCCGATCCTTACCGCATCGTCGCCGGAAGGGGCACGCGATTATCTGGTCCCCAGCCGGGTCCATCCAGGCAAATTCTATGCGTTGCCGCAGGCGCCGCAGATGTTCAAGCAGCTGCTGATGGTCGCCGGTTTCGACCGGTATTTTCAGATCGCGCCATGCTTCCGCGACGAAGACGCGCGCGCCGACCGTAGCCCGGGCGAATTCTACCAGCTCGATTTCGAGATGAGCTTCGTCACGCAGGAAGACGTGTTCGCTGCGATCGAACCCGTACTGCACGGCGTGTTCGAGGAATATGCAAACTGGCAGGGCAAGGGCCGCACGGTCAGCCCGCTGCCGTTCCAGCGCATCCCCTACCGCGAATCGATGCTGAAATACGGCAACGACAAGCCCGACCTGCGCAACCCGCTGATCATCACCGACGTGTCCGAACTGTTCGTCGGTTCGGGCTTCGGCCGTTTCGCCTCGATCGTCGAGGCAGGCGACGTGGTTCGCGCCGTGCCGGCCCCCAAGACCGCCGACAAGAGCCGCAAATTCTTCGACGACATGAACGCGTGGGCGCAATCGGAAGGGTTTGCCGGTCTCGGCTATGCCACCCGCAAGGGCGGCGAATGGGGCGGCCCGATCGCCAAGAACCATGGCGAGGAAGGCATGGCCAAGATCGCCGAAGCGCTCGGCCTCGGTCCCGATGACGGCGTGTTCTTCGCCGCCGGCAAGGAAGCGCAGGCCGCCAAGCTCGCCGGCCTCGCGCGAACCCGCGTTGCCGAAACGCTCGGCCTGATCGACGACAAGCGGTTCGAATTCTGCTGGATTGTCGATTTCCCGATGTTCGAATATGACGAGGACGCGAAGAAGGTCGATTTCAGCCACAACCCCTTCTCGATGCCGCAGGGCGAGATGGAAGCGCTGGAGACGATGAACCCGCTCGACATCCTCGCCTATCAGTACGACATCGTCTGCAACGGCGTGGAGCTGTCGTCGGGCGCGATCCGGAACCATCGTCCCGAAATCATGTACAAGGCGTTCGAAATCGCCGGCTACAGCCAGGAAGACGTCGACACGAACTTCGCGGGGATGATCAACGCGTTCAAGTTCGGCGCACCGCCGCACGGGGGCTCGGCACCGGGTGTCGACCGGATCGTCATGCTGCTGGCGGACGAGCCGAATATTCGCGAGGTCATCACCTTCCCGATGACGCAGAAGGCGGAAGATCTGATGATGGGTGCGCCGAACTATGCGACGCCCAAGCAGCTTCGCGAACTCAATATCCGCGTGACCGTCGACGGTCCGAAGGAAGGGTAAGAAGAGTTGTGGGGCGGGGGAGTATTCCCGCCCCGCGTCCTGTTCACGCGTTTTCGAACGTATCGCCCTCGAGCACGCGCAGGCGCCCGTCCTCGATTGCGAAGACCGCGCCGTGCAGCTTGAGCGTGCCGGCCTCGACCCGTTCCTTGACGAACGGGAAGGTCATCAGGTTGTTGAGCGAGACTTTCACGCCTTCCTGCTCAAGTGCCTTCTGACCCTCTGGACCGGTGCCATGCTCGGCCACGACCTTTTCGCGTGCGCCGTCGAGCAGGTCGATCCAGTGGGCGACGAAGCCGCCTTCGCCCGGCTTGGTATTCGCCAGCGCCTGCGTCAGGCAGGCGTTGACGCCGCCGCACGCACCATGGCCAAGGACGAGGACTTCCTCGACCTCCAGCTTCGTCACCGCAAATTCCAGCGCCGCCGACACGCCGTGCCGCCCGCCATCATCCTCGAACGGCGGCACGAGATTGGCGACGTTGCGCACCACGAAGATTTCGCCCGGACGTGCGCCGAAAATGGTCGCCGGATCGACGCGGCTGTCGGAACAGGCGATCACCATCACCTTGGGGCTCTGGCCACTGGCCAGTTCGCTCCAGCGTTCGCGTTCCTGCTGCCATTCGGTGCCGCGGAAGCGATAATAGCCCTCTTTGAGGTCGCTGAAGTGCATCAATGATTCTCCGTCATAAGGTATAAACCTTCCCTCGTTCGGTAGACGCACGGCGCGCGCGAACGTTGCAGGCGGTTGTTCGTTTCGCCGTGTATCGCTATCTGACACGCATGAACGAGATGACGCCGCTGCCCCGCCCCGAGCGGATCCGCAAGCCCGACTGGATTCGGGTCAAGGCACCGACCGGCAAGGTGGTGCAGGAAACCCGCGCGCTGATGCGCTCGAAAAGCCTGACGACGGTTTGCGAGGAGGCGGCCTGTCCGAATATCGGCGAATGCTGGTCGAAGAAGCATGCGACCGTCATGATCCTCGGCGACACCTGCACCCGCGCCTGCGCGTTCTGCAACGTGAAGACCGGCATGCCGCGCGCGGTCGATCCGATGGAGCCGCAGCATGTCGCCGAAGCGGCGGCGGCGATGGGACTAAACCATATCGTCATCACCTCGGTCGATCGCGACGACCTGCCCGATGGCGGTGCCAAGCAGTTCGTGAAGGTGATCGAGGCGATCCGCGCCGCGAACCCGACCACGACGATCGAAATCCTGACCCCCGATTTCCGCAACAAGCATGAGGCGGCGGTCGAGATGATCGTGGCGGCGCGGCCGGACGTCTACAATCACAATCTGGAAACCGTCCCGCGTCTCTATCCGACGATCCGTCCCGGTGCGCGTTATTACGCCTCGCTGCGGCTGCTGGAGAGCGTCAAAAAGCTCGACCCGTCGATCTTCACGAAATCGGGTATCATGCTCGGCTTGGGCGAAGAACGGCTGGAAGTGCATCAGGTGATGGACGACATGCGATCGGCCGACATCGATTTCCTGACCATGGGCCAGTATCTGCAACCGACGCCCCGCCATGCGAAAGTCATCGACTTCGTGACCCCCAAGGCGTTCGACGGGTTTGCGGCGATCGCGCGGGCCAAGGGCTTCCTGCTGGTGGCGTCGTCGCCGCTCACCCGGTCGAGCTACCATGCCGGTGACGATTTCGAACGGATGCGGGCGAACCGGGATGCCAAGCTGGGCGTTGTCCGCGGCTGATGCCAAAGCATAGCGAAACCCGCCATCTGCCCTATTCCCCCGAGCAGATGTTCGATCTGGTCGGCGACGTCGCGCGCTATGGCGAGTTCCTGCCATGGGTCAGCGCGATCCGGGTCCGGTCGAGCAGCGATACCGAAATGGTCGCCGACATGATCGTCGGCTTTAAGGGGCTGCGGGAAAGCTTCACGTCGAAGGTGCAGAAGGAACGCCCCGACCATATCCGCGTCGATTATCTCGACGGGCCGCTCAAATATCTGAACAACGACTGGCGCTTCCGCCCCGATGGCCAGGGCGGCTGCTACGTCGATTTCGGCGTCGATTTTCAGTTCAAGAGCCGCATGTTCGAGATGCTGGCCGGACAGGTGTTCGACCGGGCGCTCCGCAAGATGATCGGCGCGTTCGAGGATCGCGCCGCCGATCTTTACGGCGATTCGGGCACCGGTTCCTCGGGCGCGACGTCGGGCGGCAGCAGCAGTTCGAGCGCACATAGCGCCGCCTGAAGGCGGACCCCGCCACGCCCCAGATCGCCGAACTGGCGCAGGTCGGCAACGATCTTCGCCGGATCGCCGCCCTTTTCCGCGCGCGCGAACACGACCGTGCCGACCGGCTTCTTTTCGGTACCGCCACCCGGACCGGCGACGCCGGTGATCGCCACCGCGACATCGGCCTGCGTTACCTCCAGCGCACCTTGCGCCATGCTCCACGCGGTCGCGATCGATACCGCACCGAACGTTTCGAGCACGTCGGAACTGACCTTTACCAGATCGACCTTGGCATCGTTCGAATAGGTGACGAAGCCCGCGCCGAACACCTCCGAACAGCCCGGAATTTCGGTGATCGCCGCCGAAACCAGCCCGCCGGTGCAGCTTTCGGCCAGCGTGATGCGCCGTCCCGCGGCACGGTTCGTCTCGACGACCCGGCGCGCAGCCGCGATCAATTCGGGGGGCAAGATACTATCCATCACATCAATTCCGGGCGCGTTGTCCGCAGAGCGGCAGACGCATTTGGGGTTGGGGCCGGTCGGCATCAATCTGTGCGAACAACACGACCAGACCGGCGACGTTGCGCGGTGGCAATGGCTGCACCAGGTTCGCGGCACGCTCGATCCGCGGACAATCGGCGGGATCGATATTGCCGACGACCATCGGCGCGATCAGCGATGCGACCAGCGGCGCGGCAAAGGACGAATCGAGCAACTGGATCGCCTGCGGCGCGGTCAGCCGCGCGAGGGCCGCCTTTGCCTGCGGCCATGCGGCATCGGTTTCGGCCTCGTAGCGGGCAAGGAACGGCCCGCTGGTCCGCCGGAGCAAGGCGGTGGCGGGCAGGGCATTGGCACAGCGCGCGCCCGCCTGTCGGATCAGTTCGGGCGCGACGAACAGCACCAGCGCCTCGGCTTCCGCCGGCGTGACGCATGACGGCGGGGTCTGTGCGGATGCCGAACCGCAGGCGATCAGGGCGAGCAAGGCGGCAAAGCGCTTCATGCCGGCACTCGGATCGTCGCGATCGCCTGTGCGGCGATCCCTTCCTGTCGCCCGGTGAAGCCCAGTCGCTCGCTGGTCGTCGCCTTGATGCTGACCTGCCGTTCCTCGACTGTTAGAATCTCTGCGATCCGGCTGCGCATCGCGGCGCGGTGCGGCCCGATCTTGGGCGCTTCGCAGATCAACGTCAGGTCGACGAAATCGATGACCCCGCCCTCGGCACGGACGAGCTTGGCAGCGTGCGCCAGAAACTGTCCCGATTCGGCACCGCGCCATTGCGGATCGCTCGGCGGAAAATGCGTTCCGATATCGCCGGCACCGATCGTGCCGAGCAGGGCGTCGGTAATGGCGTGCAGCGCGACATCGGCATCGCTATGTCCCGACAGACCGCGGTCATGCGGGATCAGCACCCCGCCCAGCCACAATTCCTCCCCGGTTTCGAGGCGATGGACGTCGTAACCGGTGGCGCTGCGCGACACGAGCGCGGGCAAGGCGCGCGCCTCGGCCAGCGCGAAATCGGTCGGATAGGTGATCTTGTCGAGCATAGCGTCCCCTTCGACCATTGCCACGTCCAGCCCGATCGCGCGCAGCATCTGCGCATCGTCGGTCGCCTCGGCATCCGGGTCCCACGCGGCATGGGCATCGCGAATTGCCGCTAGCGCGAACGCCTGCGGCGTCTGCACCCGCACCAGCGTCGCCCGTGGCACGATATCGCCCAATGCCGCGCCCCCTTGCGCGAGCGTATCGGCAACGGGGAGTACGGGCACCACGCCCGCGGCGTGGTCGAGCGCGGCGAGCAAGCGGTCGATCGTGTCGGTCGGGACGAATGGCCGTGCTGCGTCATGGATCAAAATGCGTGCGGCATCGGCGACGAGGGCAAGGCCGGCGGCGACGCTTTCGCGCCGCGTCGCGCCGCCGACGACATACTCCACGTCGCCGATGGCAGCGCGCAGGGCGTCGGCTTGTCCATCCCCGATTACGACGACGACCCGGTCGATGCCGGGATGCGACGACAGCGCGGCATAGGCGTGCGCGACCATCGGCCGTCCGGCAATGGTCGCGAATTGCTTCGGGGTGGCGCTGCCCGATCGCGTGCCGTTACCGGCGGCGACGATCAGCGCGACTGTTGGTCCGGTCTGCATGGCCGATCGCCTAGCGCAAGGCGCGTGCGCCCGCCAGCCTTGCCCTGCGCAGCGGGTTGCGCTAGGGCGTGCCTGATTTTCAGGCATAATTGATGACCATAGTTCCCATCCGTATCGGCGATGTCGTCATCGACACGCCCGTAATCCTCGCGCCGATGACCGGCGTCACCGACCTGCCGTTCCGCAAGATGGTGCGGCGGCACGGATCGGGGCTGAACGTTACCGAAATGATCGCCAGCCAGGCCGCGATCCGCGAAACCCGTCAGTCGATTCAGAAAGCGATGTGGGATCCGGTCGAGGAACCGGTGTCGATGCAGCTGGTCGGCTGCACACCTATCGAAATGGGCGAAGCCGCGAAGCTGGCCGAGGACAAGGGCGCAGCGATCGTCGACATCAACATGGGCTGTCCGGTGCGCAAGGTGACGAACGGCGATGCCGGATCGGCGCTGATGCGCGATCTGCCGCTCGCCGCCGAGCTCATCGCGGCGGTGGTGAAGGCGGTGGACGTGCCGGTCACCGTGAAGATGCGGATGGGCTGGGACCATGCCAGCCTCAACGCTCCCGAACTGGCGCATATCGCCGAGGATCTGGGGGCACAGATGGTGACCGTTCATGGCCGCACCCGCAACCAGATGTACCGCGACCATGCCGACTGGGGGTTCGTCCGCCGGGTGAAGGACGCCGTGAAGGTGCCGGTGATCGTCAACGGCGATATCTGCTCGGTCGACGATGCCCGGACCGCGCTGGACCAGTCGGGTGCCGATGGCGTGATGATCGGTCGCGGTGCCTATGGGCGCCCGTGGCTGCTGGCGCAGGTCATGCAGGCCCTGTCGGGCGAGCATGTTCGGGACGATCCATCGGTCGAGGAACAATATCGCCTGATCCTAGAGCATTATCACATGATGCTCGACCATTATGGCACCGAAACCGGCGTCAACATGATGCGCAAGCATATCGGTTGGTACACCAAGGGGCTGCACGGCTCCGCCGATTTCCGGAACAAGGTCAATCAGGAAGCGAGCGCCAAGACGGTGCTGGCGATGCTCGACGACTTCTACGCACCATGGTGCTCGCGCGCCGCAGCGTGACCTCCGCTATGGCGATGCCGGCATTTGCCGACCTGTTCGCAGGGCTTCCGGTCGCCGCGCTGGTGCTCGATGAGGCGGGGTGTATTGCCCATGCCAATGGTGCCGCCGAACTGCTGCTGAACCTGTCGGACCGGGCGATGCGCGGCCTGTCACTCGAACAGATCATCTCGCTGCCACCGGGCTATGCCGAACAGCGCGATGGCCGGGCGTTTGCCAGCTACGACTGCGAATTGCAGTTGAAGCGCGGCGGGCGGCTTCGCCTCGACTTTCACGACAGCCCGGCGGCGCACGGCTCGGCATGGCGGATCGTCATGCTGTACGGCCGGCGCGGTGGCCACACGATGTCGCAGGCCGCCGGCGCGCGGGCCGCGATCGGTGCGGCGGCGATGCTGGGGCATGAGATCAAGAACCCGTTGTCGGGCATTCGCGGTGCCGCGCAGTTGCTGGCGGGTGACGTCGACGATCGCCCCGTCCTGACCGATCTGATCATCGCCGAGGTCGATCGCATCGCCGCGCTGATCGACCGGATGCAGGATTTCACCGACGATCGGCCACGCGAATTGGTGGCACAGAACATCTATCCGGTCCTGGCGCATGCGGTGCAACTCGCGTCGGCCGGGTTCGCCCGCGGGATTACGATCGAGGAGCGGTTTGATCCGTCGTTACCGCCGGTCCGCATCGACCGCGACGCATTTGTTCAGGTCATGGTAAATCTGCTGAAGAACGCGGCAGAAGCGTTGGAAAAAGTGGAGAAACCCCGCATCATTCTCGGCACCGCTTATCGCCACGGGCTGTCGCACGGCATCCATGACGGCAGCCGACGTGCCGTACCGATCGAGCTGACCGTCACCGACAACGGCCCCGGCGCGCCAGCCGACATTGCCGGCCACCTGTTCGAACCCTTCGTCTCGGGCAAGCGCGAGGGGCGGGGGTTCGGCCTGCCGATGGTCGAGAAGCTGGTCGGCGAGATGGGCGGTCTGGTCCGCTATGCCCGTGAAGGATTTCCCGCGATGACCGTGTTTCGCATGCACCTGCCGCGCGCATGACCGGCCCCGCCCGCATCCTCCTGGTCGACGACGACGCCGCGATCCGCACGGTCGTTGCACAGGCGTTGCGGCGGGAGGGGTATGACGTGCACAGCGTCGCGACCCTCGGCCAGTTGCGCGCCGAACTGCGTGGGGGGTTGCCGGGCGTGCTGGTCACCGACGTCGTCCTGCCTGATGGCGACGGCCTCGAAATGGCGGCGTCGCTCGCCACCGAATATCCCGATCTGCCGATCATCGTGCTATCGGCCCGCAACACGCTGACGACTGCCGTCCGGGCAGCGGAGGCGGGGGCGTTCGATTATCTGCCCAAGCCGTTCGATCTCGACACGCTCGCGCTGTCGGTGCGCGGCGCGCTGGCGCGGCGTGCCGGTGTGGTCGAGGAACAGCCGGTTGACGCGCTCGATTCGTCGCTGCCGCTGATCGGTCGTTCGCCGGCGATGCAGGATGTGTACCGCGTGATCGCGCGCGTCGTCGCGACCGACCTGACCGTGCTGGTCACCGGCGAATCGGGTACCGGCAAGGAACTGGTCGCCCGCGCGCTCCACGACCTCGGCCGGCGGCAGCGCGCGCCGTTCATCGCACTGAATATGGCGGCGATCCCGCGTGAACTGATCGAGGCGGAACTGTTCGGCCACGAACGCGGTGCGTTTACCGGCGCGGCGCAGCGTTCGGCGGGCAAGTTCGAGCAGGCCGCCGGTGGCACGCTTTTCCTCGACGAGATCGGCGACATGCCCATGGAGGCGCAGACCCGGCTGCTGCGGGTCCTGCAATCGGGGGAATTTACCAGCGTCGGCGGTGCCCGGCTCATCCGGGCCGATGTCCGCATCGTCGCCGCAACGAACAAGACGTTGGCGGCGCAAGTCCAGTCGGGCCAGTTTCGCGAGGACCTGTTCTACCGCCTCAATGTCGTACCGATCGCGCTGCCGCCGCTGCGTGAACGGCGGCAGGACATTCCGCTCCTGGCGCGCCATTTCCTCGATCAGGCTGCCCGCGAGGGCCTGCCGCGCAAGTCGCTGACGGCCGAGGCGCTGGCACTGCTGGAAGGGCATGACTGGCCCGGCAACGTCCGCGAGCTGGAGAATCTGATGCGTCGCATGGCGGTGCTCGGCCGCGACGCCGCGATCGAGGCGAGCGAGCTACGCGGCGCGCTGGGCGAAGCGGCCGGCCGACCGAGCGCGCTCCCCGATACCGATCTCGACGAAGCGGTGCGCGCCTGGGTCCGCCGCATCGCCCGCGAGGAACCCGCCGCGCTCGACAACGGCACACTCTACGACCGGCTCATCTCCGATGTCGAACGTCCGCTGATCGAAGCGATGCTCGATCGCCACGCCAACAACCAGTTGCGTGCCGCAAAAGCCATGGGATTGAACCGCAACACGCTGCGCAAACGGCTCGACGATCTGGGCATCGATCCGGCGCTGCGGGCCTATCATGCTGACAAGGAACGCTGATCGGTTCGGTTCGCACCCAGGTTGCGATTTGACGTGCGTTGCTGCGGGAATGTTGTAAAACCGCAACATGGGTGCAGCGTTGACGGAACCGGCTCGGGCCTCTTCGATCCCCGCGCGGTGGTTCCCGGCGATCGAGGCCGCGGTCCTGCTCCTTGCGATCGCGGTCGGCATCGGCAGCTATTTCCTGTTCGACGGCAGTCAGGCGGCACGCGGACGACTGCCATCGCCGTCGCTGATGGCGGTGGTCCTGGTCGCCAACCTGATCCCGGCGATGGCGCTGCTCGTGCTGATGGGCCGCCGCATCGCCAAGCGCCGCGCGGCACGGTCGGAGATCGGCGGCACCGGCACGCTGCATGTGCGTCTGGTCGCGCTGTTCTCGATCCTTGCCAGCGTACCGATGCTGCTGGTGACGGTCGTCGCATCGTTCCTGTTTCAGTATGGCGTCGAATTCTGGTCGTCGACACGTGCTCGTGGCATTTTCGAAAATGCGCAGGCGCTTGCCCAATCGTCGTACAACGAATTTCTCGATGGGGTGGACAGCCAGAATATCGCGGTGGCGTCCGACGTCCGGCGAATGTTGCTGAACAACCGCTATTCCATGGAAAGCGACGAATTTCGCCTGTTGTACCAGCAGAGCATGTTCATCCGTTCGCTCAGCGATTCGGTCGTATTCGATATTCCGTCTGACGGACGCCCGCGTTCGCTGGCATCGGCATCGATCTACGAAGGCCCGTTGCGCTGGAGCATCGACCCGAAATCGATCACCGCATTGCGATCGGGGCGCAAAAGCTATGTCAGCGTCCGCGACGGGCAGGTCCAGTCGGTAACCCGCGTGCCCGACACGCCTTATTTCGTTTATTCCGCGCGCGATATCGACTTCGCCAAGCTGCAAGATCGTCTGAACCGCACGCGCGCGATCCTGTCGGACTATGACGCGCTCATCAATCGATCGCGCAGCGTACAGCTCCGCCTGAACATCGCGCTGTTCATCGTCTCGCTTCTAATCGTCGGGCTCGCCGTCTTCGTGGCGCTCGCCGTCGCCGATCGTCTGGTCCGGCCCGTCGGCGCGCTGGTCGGGGCCGC
This sequence comes from Sphingomonas sp. Leaf5, assembly GCF_001421155.1. NCBI lineage: Bacteria > Pseudomonadati > Pseudomonadota > Alphaproteobacteria > Sphingomonadales > Sphingomonadaceae > Sphingomonas > Sphingomonas sp. Leaf5. The sequence continues at coordinate 13,724 of NZ_LMJZ01000019.1, forward strand.
GCGGCGCATCGCCGATGGCGATCTGTCGGCGCGCGTCCCCGAACCAACCCATACCCGGACCAAGGACGAGATCGGCACGCTGGCCAGCGCGTTCAACAGCATGACCGAGCGGTTGCAGGAACAGACCGGTGAACTGGTCGCCGCGAACGCCCAGATCGACAGCCGCCGCGCGCTGATCGAAGCGGTGATGTCGGGCGTCAGCGCGGGCGTGGTATCGGTCGGGTCCGATCGGATCATCCGCCTCGCCAACAGCTCGGCGACCGCATTGCTCAAGACCGGCACGACCCCGCTCGTCGGGCGGCCGCTTGCCGACGTGGCCCCCGAACTCGACCCCTTGCTCGGCAGCGATACGCAGGACGCGATCATCCAGTTGGCCGCCGGCGGCGAGGCCAAGACGTTGGCGGTGCGCATCACCCGCGACGATGGCCAGCACATCCTGACCTTCGACGACATCACCCAGCAACTGCTCGATCAGCGGCGCGCGGCATGGTCCGACGTCGCCCGCCGCATCGCCCATGAAATCAAGAATCCGCTGACCCCGATTCAACTCGCCGCCGAGCGTCTGCAACGCCGTTATGGCAGCAAGCTGCACGAGGATGACGGCACCTTCGCGCGGTTGACCGAAACGATCGTGCGGCAGGTCGGCGACCTGCGGCGTATGGTCGACGAATTCTCGTCGTTCGCGCGGATGCCGAAACCGGTATTCCGTCACGAATCGCTCGCCGAACTGGCGCGGCAAAGCCTGTTCCTGCACGAAGTCGCCCACCCCGATATCGATTTCGTCCTCGAAGCCGCCGGCCCCGCACCGCTGGTCTGCGACCGCCGACAACTGGGGCAGGCGCTAACCAACATCGTCAAGAACGCGACAGAAGCCGTTGCCGCCCGCCCGGAAACGGCCGAACGCGGCCGCATCGAAATCGACGTTCGCTACGACGCGCAGGGGCGGATGCATATCGACACCAGCGACAACGGTATCGGCTTGCCGGTCGAGCGCGACCGTATCGCCGAACCGTACATGACGACGCGCAAGGGCGGCACCGGCCTCGGCCTCGCCATCGTGCGCAAGATCGTCGAGGAACATTTCGGAACCATATCGTTCGCCGACCGTCCCGGAGGAGGGACGATTGTATCGATCATATTCGACCCGTCGGTCCTTGCCGCCCTCGCCGGTACCGGATCGACGGAAGATGATGCCCCACAGGAGGTTATGACGCGCCATCCCATGCTTACCCGGACCGGAACGCCCGCATGAAGCTCGACATTCTCGTCGTCGACGACGAAACCGACATCCGCGAACTGGTCGCCGGCGTCCTTGAGGACGAAGGTTATGACACGCGTGGCGCCGCCGACAGCGATGCCGCGCTGGAGGCGGTCGCACAACGTCGACCGTCGCTGGTCCTGCTCGATGTCTGGCTACAGGGATCACGGCTCGACGGGCTGGAGTTGCTCGACGAACTGAAGGCGCGCGATCCGTCGCTGCCGGTCCTCGTCATCTCGGGCCATGGCAATATCGACACCGCCGTGGCGGCGATCCGCCGTGGTGCGGTCGACTTCATCGAAAAGCCGTTCGAGGCAGAACGGCTGCTGTTTCTGGTCCAGCGCGCGACCGAAACCGAACGGTTGCGCCGGGAAGTGGCGTCGCTGCGGGCGTCGGTCGGTCGTGAAGACGATCTCACCGGCAGTTCGACCGCGATCAACAGCGTCCGTGCGACGCTGAAGCGCGTCGCCGGCACCGGCAGCCGCGTGCTCATCACCGGCGGGGCAGGGGTCGGCAAGGAAGTCGCCGCCCGCCTGCTGCATGGCTGGAGCCAGCGCGCCCGCGCACCGTTCGTGATCGTCAGCGCCGCGCGCATGACCCCGGAACGGGTCGACGAGGAACTGTTCGGCGTGGAGGAGGGCGGCAATCTCGTCCGCCCCGGCCTGCTCGAACAGGCGCATGGCGGTACGTTGTTCCTCGACGAAATCGCCGACATGCCGATCGCGACGCAGGCCCGCATTCTGCGCGTCCTGACCGACCAGAGCTTTACGCGGGTCGGCGGTACGCGGGTGGTGAAGGTCGATGTTCGCGTCGTCTCCGCGACCGCGCGCGATCTTCAGCAGGAGATCGTCGACGGCACGTTCCGCGAGGACCTGTATTACCGGCTCAATGTCGTACCGGTACAGATCCCGTCACTGGCCGAACGGCGCGAGGATATCCCGCCGCTGGTGGAACACTTCGTCGCGCATTACGCCAATGAACGTCGGGTATCGACGCCCGAGGTCGCACCCGATGCGATGATCGCGCTGCAAAGCTATGAATGGCCGGGCAATGTCCGGCAGCTGCGCAACGTCGTCGAGCGTACGGTCATTCTTGCGCCGGGCAATCGTATTGCCCGCATCGATATCGACCTGCTGCCGCCAGAGGTGCTGGGGTCGGCGGGTGATGGGGCAGGGGGTGCGTCGGCCAGCGCGATCATGGGTTCGCCGCTGCGCGAGGCGCGCGAATCGTTCGAACGCGAGTATCTGCGCGTGCAGATTCGGCGTTTTTCGGGCAATATTTCGCGGACCGCGACGTTCATCGGCATGGAACGCTCGGCACTGCATCGCAAACTCAAGCTGCTGGGGATTACCGAGACGCGCGGCGACGAATAGCCGGAAGGTCCCATTGCGGGCATCGGCCAAGCGACCTAGATTATATATCCGTGCCGCTGGGGCACGGCAACCGGGTGCCGGTCAAAGACACTCATGCGGAAAATTCTCCGCCAAAAACAAGGGCAAACCATGGCCGATAGGCACGGGTCGCTTCAGGACCTGTTTCTCAACTCACTCCGCCGGTCGAAGACACCGGTCACGATGTTCCTGGTCAAGGGCGTGAAGCTTCAGGGTATCGTGACGTGGTTCGACAATTTTTCGGTGTTGTTGCGTCGCGACGGACAATCGCAACTGATCTACAAACATGCCATTTCGACGATCATGCCCGCCGGGCCGGCCGACCTGTCGTCGGTGATCGAGGCGGCGGCGGAGCATTCGACGAAGAATGCGCCGCTACAGGAAATCTTCCTGAACGCTGTGCGCAAGGCGCAGGAAAACGTCACCATGTTCCTCGTGAACGGCGTGATGCTGCAGGGACAGATCGCAGCGTTCGACCTGTTCTGCATGCTGCTGCAGCGTGAGGGCATGTCGCAACTGGTATACAAGCACGCCGTTTCGACGATTCAGCCGGCCAATCCGCTGAACCTTGCGGAGGAACAGGCATCGGGAGCGGACGAAGTTTGAGCACTGGTTTCGATCGCGACGCGCAGGAATTCACGCGCGGCGCAGCGGCAATGGTCGTCCTGCCCGATATGGGCGGGTCGGCGCGCGACGCGGATGCCCGGTTGGAGGAAACCGCCGGGCTGGCGTTGGCGATCGGCGTGGACGTCCGCCACCGCGTACCTTTCCGCGTCCGTGCGCCGAAACCGGCGACGTTGCTCGGCAGCGGGCAGGTCGATCAGCTGGCGGCCATCGTCCGGGACGACGACATCCAGTTGGCGGTGTTCGATGCCGCGCTGACGCCGGTGCAGCAGCGCAATCTCGAAACCGCGCTGGCCTGCAAGGTGATCGATCGCACCGGGCTGATCCTCGAAATCTTCGGCGAACGCGCGCGCACCGCCGAAGGGCGGTTGCAGGTCGAACTGGCCCATCTTGATTATCAGGCCGGTCGACTGGTCCGGAGCTGGACCCACCTCGAACGGCAGCGCGGCGGCTTCGGCTTTCTGGGTGGTCCGGGTGAGACCCAGATCGAGGCCGACCGTCGCCTGATCCGCGATCGGATGGCGCGGCTGCGGCGTGAGCTGGAGGGCGTATCGCGGACCCGGACGCTCCATCGCGACCGGCGTCAGCGCGCGCCGTGGCCGGTGGTTGCCTTGGTCGGCTATACCAATGCGGGCAAATCGACGCTGTTCAACCGGCTGACCGGTGCCGACGTCATGGCCGAAAACCTGCTGTTCGCGACGCTGGACCCGACCCTGCGACAGGTGTCGCTGCCGGGTGTCGACAAGGCGATCCTGTCCGATACCGTGGGGTTCGTGTCCGACCTGCCGACGCAATTGGTCGCCGCGTTCAAGGCCACGCTGGAAGAGGTCGTGTCGGCCGACCTGCTGGTTCACGTGCGCGATGTTGCGCATCCCGATACCGAAGCACAGGCCGCCGACGTCGAAGCCGTCCTCGCCGAAATCGGTGTGGATGAAACGACTCCACGAATCGAAGCATGGAACAAGCTCGACCTGTTGAGCGAGGAAGATCGAACCGAACTGCTCGGCGAAGCGGCGCATCGCGACGATGTCGTCGCGCTGTCGGCGCTGACCGGGGAGGGGGTCGATCGTCTCGTTCGGACCGTCGGGGATCGGTTGACGCAGGGGCATCGCCGCTACCGGATCGCGCTGGCCCCGGAGGACGGCGCGAGTGCTGCGTGGCTGCATGCGCATGGCGAGGTTACCGATCACTGGATCGACGAAGGGCGCGCCTTGTACGATGTCCGCATGTCGCCAACCGATTACGATCGGTTCCTGACGCGTTGATTGCAGCCGAGTATCGTTAACCTGGCGTTAGCGTTACTCGGCCGCCTTTGCCCGCCGCCACGCTGCTTCCTGTTCGATCAGCGTCCGGTCGGCGAAGGTGGCATCTTCAGCCTCCATGGCACTGAAGCGGCGCTCGAATTTGCCGTTCGCCGAGCGTAACGCGGCTTCGGCATCGACCCCCAGATGCCGCGCCCAGTTGACGACCGAGAATAACAGGTCGCCGACTTCGTCGAACCGCTCGGCGTCGGTCGTCGCTTGCGCGATCTCGACAAGCTCTTCGTCGATCTTGTTGCGCGGCCCGGTGGCGTCGGGCCAATCGAAGCCGACGCGGCCCGCACGTTTCTGCAGTTCTTCCGCCCGGGCCAGTGCGGGCAGACCCAATGCGACGCCCGCCAGCGCGCCATCTTGCCCCGGCTTCTGGCGTCGTTCGGTGGCCTTGACCTGTTCCCACAGGTGATGACCGCCAACTTCGGCGTCACCAAAGATATGCGGATGACGACGTTCCATCTTGTCGCTGATGGCGTCGACAACGTCGCGCAAGTCGAAATGACCCGCTTCCTCGGCAATGCGGCTGTGGAACACGACTTGCAGCAGCAAGTCGCCCAGTTCGTCTTTCAGATCGTCGATATCGCCACGTTCGATCGCGTCGGCGACCTCATAGGCTTCCTCGATGGTATAGGGCGCGATCGTCGCAAATGTCTGTGCGCAATCCCATTCACAGCCACGTTCCGGATCGCGGAGCCGCGCCATGATCGCCACGATCCGCCCGACGGTATCCTGTTCCGCAGTTGCCGGCGGAGCGGACGGGCCGCAGTTGGCGGGAGTGGTGACGCCGGTACCATGTTCCAGTTCAGGGGGTCGCATATCCACCTCCATCAACACTCCAACGCAAATCCGATAATAAACATTATGTAAAATCAGGCGACATTTCCGGTATCTAGGACCAACGTACCCCCTTCAACGCGCCAACTTCGCAACCTTGATAGGAAGTTCATGCCGATGACGTCGAAATCGCCGAACGCCGGCGACACCACGATCGGCAGGTCGCGGGTTTCCAGTGATCCGATCCGCACGGTCTCGATCCGGCCGCGCGCCGCCTCGACCATTCCGTTTGCGGTCGTGATCACCACTGGCGGCACCCGTCGCGGCGTGACGCCGATCGCCCTGGCCGTTGCTTCGGAAATCGCCGTCGTCGTCGCCCCGCTGTCGATCAGCATCCGCCGCTCAATACCGTTCAACCGCGCCGTTGCGTAAAAATGCCCGTCGGGCGACTGACGAATGCGGACGGTATCGCCCTCGACCATCTGCTCGGCCAGACCGAGCCTTTCACCGAGACCCGTTGCGACTTCCGTCAGCCGCGCGCGGTTGCTGAAGCCCAGAAACAGAACACCGGCGATGATCGCCCACCCGACGACAGCGCGTATTACCGCTCGGGCCGGCGGACGCCGCACCAGCAGCGACGACAATGGCAGTGTCAGCGCAAGCAATCCCAACAGGATATAGATGCCGCGATCGTCGTTCACAGCGTCAATTCCAACCCGTCAAATCCCGGTTCGACCCCTTGCGGAAGTGTCGCGCATAACGTGGCATAATCCATCGAATGGTCCATATGGATCAGCACCGCGTGCCCGACCTCGCATGTCTTCGCGAACGCCAGCGCTTCGTCGAGGGACGGATGCGTCGGGTGCGGCGCAACCCGCAGCGCATCCACCACGAGAATGTCGACGCCGTGATAGAGTTCGGTCATCGCGGGCGTTACCGTGCTGAAATCAGTCGCATAGCCGATCGATTTACCATTGGCGTCGAACCGCAAGCCAGCGGAAATAATCGAACCGTGCGGCTGATCGGTACAGCTTACATCGATCGGACCGATGGCCATTCGGTCCGGCAGGACATCGGCCGCGACGGTTGCGCGGTAACCCTGTCGCCCGGCAAAGACATAATCGAACCGCGACTTCAGGCTGGCCAGCGTATCCGATCGGGCAAAGCCGCGAACCGTCGATCCCTGATTGTGGAACAATTGCCGCAGATCGTCGATGCCGTGACAATGGTCGGCATGATCGTGGGTCCACAGCACCGCGTCGACGGTCGCGACGTCCGCTGCTAGCAGTTGCTCGCGCATATCCGGGCCGGTGTCGATCAGAATGCGCGTACCGTCATGCTCGACGAGCGCGGACACGCGGGTACGGCGATTGCGTGGCTCGTTCGGGTCGCAAACGCCCCAGTCGTTACCGATCCGCGGCACGCCCGACGACGTACCGGAGCCGAGGATGCGGATCTTCACGCGAGCGTCTTCGCGAACAGTGTATGGAAATTCTCTCGCGTCGCGTCGGCCAGTGCGTCCGGATCCTCGCCGCGCAACTGCGCGAGGAAGCGGCAAGTGTCGGCGACGAAAGCGGGCTCGCCCTGTTTGCCACGATGCGGCACGGGTGCCAGAAACGGTGCATCTGTTTCGATGAGCAGCCGATCTTGCGGCAGGTCTTTGGCGACTGCTTGCAACGTCTGTGCGCTTTTGAACGTCACGATGCCGGAAATCGAGATGTAGAAACCGAGATCGAGCGCGATCCGCGCCAGTTCCGCTGAGCCGGTGAAGCAATGCAGAACGCCGGGAAAGGGCCCCTTCCCCAACTCGTCGCGCAGGATCGTTGCGGTATCGTCTTCGGCGTCGCGGGTATGCACCACGATCGGCAAGCCGGTTTCGCGACATGCGGCGAGGTGCGACCGAAAACTGACCTGCTGCGCACCGCGATCGCTATGGTCGTAATAATAATCGATTCCGCTTTCGCCGATGCCGACGACCCGCGGATGCATGGCGGCCGCCACCAGTCGCGCCGTGTCGACATGCGGGTGCTGGTCGGCTTCGTGCGGATGGATGCCGACCGTTGCCCAGACGTCAGCTTCGCGTTCGGCGGTGGCGATGACCGCGTCCCATTCGCTTTCGCGGGTCGAAATGTTCAGCATCGCCACGACGCCGGTGCCGCGGGCGCGATCCAGGACGTCGGCCTGCACCTCGGCGACGCCCTTGTAGTTCAGATGGCAATGGCTGTCGGCCAGTTTCATGCCGGCTCCGGCTCCGCAATGGTCAGTCGTGGAAAGATGGGGGTCGGTGGAGCGATCCGGAAGCCCGCGGCGCGTGCTTCTTCGTACCAACGGTCGTCGCCCAGCGCGTCATGCCCCTGCCCCGCCTGTCGCAGTTGGTTGAGCAGTGCTTCGGCCGAGGCCGGCACGACCGGCACGATCGTGACGGCAAGATCGCGGATCGCACGGACCAGCGTGCCGAGCACGGCATGCATGCGTTCGGGATCGGTTTTGCGGAGCGCCCAGGGGGCCTGCACGTCGATATACTGGTTGCAGGCGAAGACGCCGCGCATCCATGCTTCGAGTGCCTGGCTGAGTTGTAAGTTGGTGAAGTTGCCACGGAAGGTGGTGGTTGCTTCGGCGATCGTGGCGAGCAGATCGGCGTCGGCGGGGTCGCTGCGGCCCGGTTCGGGCAGCGCGCCTTCCAGATTTTTCGCGATAAACGAAAGGGTTCGCTGGGCGAGGTTGCCGAAGCTGTTGGCGAGGTCGCTGTTCGCGCGGGTCACGATCGCTTCGTCGGAAAAGCTGCCATCCTGACCGAAGCTGACATCGCGCATCAGAAAGTAGCGCAGCGAGTCGACGCCGTAGAGCCGGGCAAGCTCCATCGGATCGGCGACATTTCCAGCCGATTTCGACATCTTGGTCCCGTCGCGGGCCAGCACATGGCCGTGCCCGAACACCGTTTTCGGCAGCGCCAGTTTCGCCGACATCAGGAAGGCGGGCCAATAGACCGCGTGGAAGCGGACAATGTCCTTGCCGATCAGATGCAGTGCGGCCGGCCAGTAGCGGTTGGGCGCGTCGGGATAGCCCGCGCCGGTCAGATAATTGGTCAGCGCGTCGACCCAGACATACATGACGTGGCCGGGACTGTCGGGCACCGGCACCCCCCAGTCGAAGCTGGTGCGCGACACCGACAGGTCGGTCAGCCCACCCTCGACGAAGCGCAGCACTTCGTTGCGGCGGCTTTCGGGCTGGATGAAGTCTGGATTGGCGGCGTAGAAGTCGAGCAGCGGCTGCTGATATTTCGACAGACGGAAGAACCACGTCTCCTCGGCGGTCCATTCAACCGGCGTGCCCTGCGGCGAAAGGCGGACGCCCCCCTCCCCGTCGACCAGTTCCTTTTCCTCGTAAAAGGCTTCGTCGCGGACCGAATACCAGCCTTCATAGCGGTCGAGATACAGGTCGTCGGCATCGCGCATCGCGGTCCAGATCGCCTGCGACGCGGCATAATGCTGCGGTTCGACGGTGCGAATGAACCGATCGCAGGAGATGTTCAGTTCGCCCGCCATGTCATGAAAATAGCCCGACATTTCATCGGCAAGCGCGCGGACCTCCACGCCGCGCTCGCGCGCAGTCTTGACCATTTTCAGGCCGTGTTCGTCGGTGCCGGTCTGAAAGAACACGTCGCGTCCGGCCTGCCGATGAAAGCGGGCAATGGCGTCGGCGGCGATCATTTCATAGGCGTGGCCGATATGCGGCCGGCCGTTCGGGTAATGGATCGCGGTGGTGATGTAGAAAGGATCGGACATGGTCCGAGGCTCTACGGTTCAAAGCGGGTCAGAACAAGGTCGGGGATTGCGAGCGACGCGCGAGAGCAGCGGGGCCCGGATTGATTAAGATCTCTGCGGAAGTAGTGATCCCGCCCCCCTTGCCGTACCCCCGCGCAGGCGGGGGTCCAGGGTTCCAGGCGCAAGCCGTTGTTTTGCTTGGCTCTGGACCCCCGCCTGCGCGGGGGTACGGCGAGTTTTAGGCAAAGCTCGCGGCTTTCGCAGGGGTCTCGATCAAGTCCGGGGTGACCTTCGGCACTGTTGAACCTTGGCTACCGTGTAACGGCCGGTGCCAGGCGCGCGATCAGCCCCGCCATTTCGAACACCGTCGTCTCCGCCACCAGTGACAGCGCCGGAGCCATCGATGCCAGCGCCCGCGCCTTGTCATAGGCGTCGAGCGCGTCGCGCAAGGCTGGTCCGTTCCGCGTCCGCGCGGTCGCGGCGATCAGGGCCGGGGCCCGGTCCAGAAACACCGCATAGCGTGGCTGGGCGGTCTTGCCGGCGAGCGATTTGGCAAGGCGCGAGCGGATGCGGTTATCGAGGTCGCCGGTCTCGGCAATCTCCGACAGGTCGCGGTCGAGCGCCGCGACCGAGAGGCCGGCATAGGCCAGCGCGCGGCCGGGCGATCCGTCCGCCGCGGCGACGAGCGCGGAGACCTCCGCCGCTTCGGTTTCGGGCAATTCCGCGCGGACCACCGTCGCGACCTCTGCGTCGGTCAGGGGATCGAAGCGCAATTGCCGGCAACGCGACCTGATCGTCGGCAGCAACCGTCCCGGCGAATGGCTGACCAGCAGGAAGATCGTGCCGACCGGCGGTTCTTCGAGGTTCTTGAGCAGAGCGTTGGCACCCGGCCGTTCGAGATCGTCGATCGCATCGATCACGATCACGCGGCGCGACGACAGCGCAGGTTTGGTCGCGAACAGCGGTTGCAACGTGCGGACCTGATCGATCTTGATACCGCGCGCGATATCCTGATCGGGCTTGTCGGGGTCCTTCGGCAACCGGACCAGTTCGCGATAGTCGGGATGCGCGCCGGCGGCGATCAGTGCGGCGGTGCGGTGGTCGTCGGCGATGTCGCCGCGCATCCGGCTGCGCCCGTCGATCGCGGTCGCGAGCAGGCGCAGCGCCATGTCGCGGGCAAAGCTGCCCTTGCCGACCCCCTCGGGTCCGCTCAGCAGCCACGCATGGTGCAGCGATTCACCTTCGGCAGCGGCGATGAACGCCTGCCGCGCGGCATCATTGCCGATCGGCGTCATGGCAACAGGTCGGCGATCGCTTCGATCAGACGCGCCGTCACCGCCGATACCTCGCCCGAGGCGTCGATGCGGCGCATCCGCTCGCTCTCGGTCGCGGCGATCCGGTCGAACGTTGCCGCCACCGAGCGATGGAAATCATCGCCGCGTGCCGCGAACCGGTCTGCCGCCCCGCCATCGCGCGCGCGGGCACGGCTGTCACCTTCGCCATCCGGGAGCGTCAGCAGCAGCGTGCGGTCGGGCAGCAGCCCGCGTGATCCGAAGGCGTGCAGCGCGAGGATCGCGGCATCGTCGATCCCCTGCGCCCCCTGATAGGCGCGGGTGCTGTCGATGAACCGGTCGCAAATCACCCAGTTGCCCGCCGCGACCAGCGGGTTGATGTGTTTTTCGACGTGATCGGCGCGCGCGGCGGCGAACAGCAATGCCTCGCTATGCGCGCTCCAGCGGCGGACGTCGCCCTGCATCAGCAGGTCGCGGATCGCCTCGGCCCCTTCGCTGCCGCCCGGCTCGCGGGTCAGCACGGCGTGGATGCCGCGCGCTTCGAGCGCGGCAACCAGCGCGCGGGCCTGGGTCGATTTACCGACCCCTTCCCCGCCCTCCAGCGTCAGGAACCGCCCGGCGCTCAAGCGAACAGCGAGGTCAGGCTTGCCCAGATCCGACCGAAAAAGCCGGCCTCGGCCACGTCCTTGTCGGCGACCAGCGGCATACGCTGTTCCCCGGTGTCGGGCGACGAGATCACGAGGTCGGCGATATGCTGCCCCTTGGCGATCGGTGCCTTGATCGGGCCGGTATAGACGACCTTTGCCGTGATCGGGCTGTTGGTGCCGGCGGGCATTGTCACGGACAGCGCCTTCGGTGCGACGAGACCGACGGTCGAGGAATCGCCCAGCTGGACCTCGGCCGTCTCGACCTTCTTGCCCGCCACGACGATCGGGCGTGCGCGCCATGCGCCGAAGCCCCAGTTCATGAATTTGACCGATTCGGCGATACGCTGGTTCGCGCTGGTCAGACCGGCCAGCACCATCACCAGTCGCCGGCCGTCCTGTTCGGCCGATCCGGTGAAGCCATAGCCGGCTTCCTCGGTATGGCCGGTCTTCAAACCATCGGCACCGCGCACCCGGCCCAGCAACGGGTCGCGGTTCGCCTGCGTGATCGCGGCCCCCTCGCCCAGCGTCTTGCCCCAGGTAAAATCGGTCTTCGAATAGAATTTCTTGTAGAGTTGCGGGTGGTTCTGGATCGTCGCGCTGGCGAGCTTGGCCAGATCGCGCGCCGTCACATAGGTGCGACCTTCATCGGGCCAGCCGTTCGACGTGCCGAAATGGCTGTTGGTCAGGCCCAGTTCCCTGGCCCGCTGGTTCATCAGATTGGTGAACGCTTCTTCCGAACCGGCGATCTTTTCGGCGAGCACGACGCAGGCATCGTTCCCCGACAGGACGATGATGCCGTAGAGCAGGTTTTCGACGCTGACATTCTCGTTCACCGACAGGAACATGGTCGAGCCCGCCTGCGGCCCGTGCCATTTCTTCCACGTTTCGGGCGATACGGTCGCCGTGTCGCTGAGCTTCAGATCGCCCTTCTTGATCAGGTCGAACGCGACATAGGCGGTCATCATCTTCGCCATCGACGCCGGCGGCATCCGGCGATCGGCGTCCTTGGCAAAGAGCGTCGCACCCGACGACAGGTCGGTCATGAACGCGACCGGTGCCGGCGTGTCGAACGCTGGCGCGGCGGCGATGCCGGGGGTGGCGATGGCGATGGCGGCGATGCTCGAAAGGGCGATCTTACGCATGGGGCACGTGGTTCCGTTCAGTCCTGGGCGATGATCCGGGCGTCGGCGAAGCCGCGACGTGCGATGGCGGCACGGGCGGTTTCGGCGGCGGCTCGGGTAGGGAATGGGCCTGCCTGCACCCGGTACAGCCTGCCCGCCGAACGTACAACGCCGTCGATGGTTTTTGCGAGCGTGGCGGCGCGGGTGGCGTCCGACAGGGCGGCGACCTGTACCAGCCAGCGGCCGGCGGCGGGTCGGGCTATGGCGGTGACGGGCTGGTTCGGGCGGGGCGCTGGTTTCGGGGCAGCTGCCTGTGGTGCGGCGGCTTTGGGCAGGACCGGACGCGGGACCGCAACCGGCTGAAGCGCCACTGGCTGCGCCGACGGCAGCCGCCGCCGGAGCGCCGCGAGCAATGACGGCGGCGCGGCGAGACGCGGCACTTCGCTGCCGGCGCGGATCGCGGCCTGTTCGGCGGGCGACGGCGCGGCGGGACGGATGCGGATCTGCGCGTCCTTGGGGTCGCCGATGCCGATCGCCGTCGCTGCGAGCGGCGACAGCAGCGCGATCGTGTCGGGTGAGAGCGACGGGTCGTGTTCGACCAGCACGATGATCGTCCGGCCGCTGTCGAGCGCGGTGACTTCGGCATAGCTGCCGCCGGGAAGCGTGCGGTGCTGCACGGTCATGGCCTGCCCCGTCCGGTTCGAGAGACCGGCACGGCCAACCTCGTCGAGTCGTTGTTCGTGGACGACCGGCAGCGCGTCCGGTGCCGCTACCTGCCCGCCAACGATCAGCAGCAGCACGGCGAGGCTCATTGCGCGACCGCGTCCGCCAGCAGTCCGACCGACAGCGCGTAGAAATTGGAGCAATTATAGTCGAGGATCACCCGGTAATTGCCGGTCAGCAGATAGGCGGTCTCGCCCGGGCCGTCCGGCTCGATCAACGTCGCCTGCATCGTCGGGTCGAGGCGGCGGCCGTCGCTGGCGGCAACGCCCAGCGCCCGCCACTCGGCGAGCGAGCGCCACTGGCTGTGCCGGGCGAAGACACGCGGGCAGCGGGGCGACAGGGTGCGCGGGGTGAGGATCGATCGGTCGAAGCCGGTCGGGACCTGCACCGCAAATCCCCATGGCTGGCCGGGGCGCCAGCCGGCATCGACGAAATAATTGGCGATCGAGGCGAGCGTATCGGCGGGGTTCGACCAGATATTGGCGACGCCATCGCCATCGCCGTCGCGCGCCAGCCGCAGATAGATCGACGGCAGGAACTGCGGATAGCCGAACGCGCCGGCCCAGCTGCCCTTCAACCGTTCGCGGGGAACGCCGCGATCGATCATCTTCAGCGTCGCGATGAATTCGGGTTCGAACAGGCTGCGGCGACGCCCTTCATAGGCCAGCGTGGCAAGGCTGCGCGGCAGGTCGAAGTCGCCGGTATAGCTGCCGTAATTGGTCTCATGGCCCCAGATCGCGACCATGACCGATTCCGGCACGCCGGTCTGCTGCTCGATCGCGGCCAGCCGCCCGCGCTGCGCCTGATAGGCGGTGCGGCCGCGATCGATCCGCGCCGCATCGACATGGCGGATGCGATAGGGGGCAAAGCGCGACACGGTGGTCGTCGACGACGATCCGGGCTGTTGCCGGTCGAGTTCGACGACACGCGGATTATAGGTCAGCGTCGGCAGGACGGAATCGATCGTCTGCTGCTGCACCCCCTGCGCCCGCGCGCGCACCGCGACCTCGCCCAGATAGGATTGAAACCCGTCGGCATCCTGCGCCGCCGCCGACCCGCCGGCCATCAGGGTCAGAAGGGCCGCCAACCCCGCCTTTGCAATACGCATCACACAGCCTCCCGCTACGGCGATCTTGTGGCACAGCGCGTCAGGCGGATGAACCCCCTCCTGCGACAAAGGCTTGCACAACGACGCCGACCCGCATTAGGCGCAGCGGGTACGGGGAAGAGTGTCCGAGTGGTTTAAGGAACTGGTCTTGAAAACCAGCGACGGGGCAACCCGTCCGTGGGTTCGAATCCCACCTCTTCCGCCAAATGCCCCGCGCAAAACAGTCAAGGATGTTACCGCCCCGCACGTCCCAGGCGACCGGCAGCACCCGACGTCATGAAGAAACGGGCGGCTTCGGGTTGATGGAAAGACCGGTTTCGGCATGCCAGCCGGATCGACCGGATGGTCGGGAATAGGTCGGTGACGTGCCCCTCGCCAAGACCGGCGGGCCATCCAACACTGCAGCTTCGTCCGTCTCGCCGCCAGCTTGATCTGGCTGCGATGAAGTCGATCGCCTCGTTCGGACAGAAAGGTTTGTGGCTTGCTCCGACAATGGCTGCATTGATCTTCGCCAGCGGGCGAGCAGAACCGGCACCCGCGCCAGCAATCGATATTTGCCTGACCAATTCCGCTGAACCCGCTTGATATACACTTCGACTACACACATTATGAACTTAAATTCCATAATGTGGGAGTAAGTGGTGCGTTCAGGTCTTATCGCATCAGCGGTTGCCACACTGGCAGCACCCGCTTGGGCGCACGATGCTTCCAGCGTCGTTCGATCGTCCCGTGCGACGTACAATCTGAACGCGGACTGGCGGACGATCACCGGCGACCCGGCCGGCGCACAAGCGTCCACGTTCGACGACCGGGACTGGAACCCCGCAACGCTACCGCATGCGTTCAACGAACGTGAAGCCTTTGCCCGTGACATCAAGGACCTGTCGGCCGGGATCAACTGGTACCGCAAGCGCATCACCCTTCCCAGGGGCGCGAAGGCCGGCAAGGCGTTTCTCGAATTCGAGGGTGTTCGACAGGCTGCCGAAGTCTGGATCAACGGCACCCCGGTCGCCCTGTCCGAACATGGCGCGATGGCGTTCGGCGCGGACATTACCGCCGCGCTCAAGGCCGGTGAGAATGTCATCGCCGTGCGGGTCGACAGCAACTGGCGGTACAAGGAACGCGCGACCGGCAGCGGTTTCCAATGGAACGACCGCAACTTCAACGTGAACTATGGCGGCATCACGAAGAACGTCCGGCTGCATCTGACGCCCCGGACCTATCAGACATTGCCGCTCTATTCCGCGCTCGGCACGACCGGGCAATATGTCTGGGCCGACGCCTTCGATATCGCGGCGCGCAGTGCGACGATCCATGCCGAGACGCAGGTCCGCAACGAAGACCGCCGCCCCCGCACGCTCGGGTACCAGGTCGACATACGCGACGCCGCCGGACGCGTCGTTGCGCGGATCGATGGCGGCAGTGCGACGCTGGCGCCCGGCGAGACCCGGACGCTGACCGCGGCCAAGCGCCTCGCCGGCCTGAACTTCTGGAGCTGGGGCTATGGCTATCTCTACCGCGTCACCACCAGCCTGACCGAGGCGGGCAAGGTGATCGACGCGGTCGATACGCTGACCGGGTTCCGTTCGACCCGGTTCGGCGACGGCATGGTCCGGCTGAACGGGCGGGTGATGCAGGTGCATGGCTATGCGCAGCGGACGTCGAACGAATGGCCGGCGGTCGGGGTATCGATCCCGCCCTGGATCAGCGATTTTTCGAACGCGCTGATGGTGGAGAGCGGCGGCAATCTGGTACGTTGGATGCACATCACGCCGTCGAAACAGGACATCGAAAGCGCCGACCGCGTCGGACTGCCGCAAGCGATGCCCGCAGGCGATGCCGAGCATGACGTCGAGGGTCGCCGCTGGGAGCAGCGCACGGCATTGATGCGCGACGCGATCGTCTACAACCGCAACAATCCCTCGATCCTGTTCTACGAAAGCGGTAACGAGAGCATCAGCGAGCCGCACATGGCTGAGATGAAGGCCATTCGCGATCGGTACGACCCGCATGGCGGCCGGGCGATCGGATCGCGCGAAATGCTCGACAGCAAGATCGCCGAATATGGCGGGGAGATGCTGTATTTGAACAAGAGCGCCAGACACCCGATGTGGGCGATGGAATATAGCCGCGACGAAGGGGCGCGGCTGTATCAGGACGAATATACCGCGCCGTTCCACAAGGATGCACCCGACTATAATCGCAACCAGGACAGCCACGCGATCGAGGATGTCCGTCGCTGGTACGACTACTACCGTATCCGGCCCGGCACCGGGCGCAGGGTCAGTTCGGGCGGGGTCAACATCATCTGGTCGGACAGCAACACCCATTATCGCGGTGACAATAATTACCGCCGTTCGGGCGAGGTCGACGCGGTCCGCCTGCCCAAGCAAGGCTATTTCGCGCATAAGGTGATGTGGAATGGCTGGGTCGATCCGGAGACGCCCGCGACGCATATCATCGGCCATTGGAACTATGCGCCCGGTACGACCAAGCCGGTCAGCGTGGTGTCGAACGGTGAGGCCGTCGAGCTGTTCCTGAACGGTCGGTCGCTGGGCATGGGCACGCGGTCGAGCGGCTTCCTGTTCACTTGGCCGGCGGTGGCGTGGCAACCCGGCACGCTGCGCGCGGTCGCGACCGGCGCCGATGGACAGCGGTCGGAGCATGCCGTCGAGACGGTCGGTGCGCCGGTCGCGCTTCGGCTCACGTCGCGGACCGGACCGCGCGGGTTCGTGATGGACGGTGCGGACATCGCGCTGGTCGATGTCGAAGTCGTCGATGCGCAGGGTCGCCGCGTGCCGACCGCGAACGACAAGGTCGCCTTTGCCTTGACCGGCCCGGTCGAATGGCGCGGCGGCATCGCGCAGGGCGACAGTTCGGGCAAATTGCGCCCCGCGCAGGCCGTGCCGGGCGAGGTCGTGCCCGGCACCACCCCCACCGCCGGCACCGCGCGTGGCGAGGACAATCATATCCTGTCGCGCGCGCTGCCGGTCGAAGCCGGCGTGAACCGCGTGCTGTTGCGGGCTGGCAAGGCGCGTGGCACCGTTCGGCTGACGGCGACCGCGCCGGGGTTGCGGACAGTGACGCTGTCGATCCCGACCGTTGCCGCCAGCCCGGCTTCCAGAGGTCTGTCGCGCGACTTTGCCGAGGCGGCACAGCCCGGCCGGTTGACGCGCGGCCCGACCCCGGCCGGGGATTCGATCAGGATCACGCGCTCGACGCAGACACCGATCACCGTCACTGCCGGATCGGACCAGAGTGATGCGGCCAGAACCTTCGACGACAACGAACTGTCCCGCTGGGTGAGCGACGGGACGCCGGCAAATGCGTGGATCGAATATCGCTTCGCACGACCGGTGACGCTGAACGAGATCGAACTGAAACTGGTCGGATGGCGATCGCGCGCCTATCCGCTGACCATCCGCATCGACGGGCGCGAGGTGTGGCGCGGCGAGACCGAGCGGCAGCTGGGTTATGCCTTGATCCCCTTCCCCGTCACCACCGGGCAGGTGGTGCGGATCACGCAGGTCGCGCCGACCGAGGATCGCGACGCGTTCGGCAAGATCGTCGAACTGGCGACCGCACGGCAGGCGGGCGACACCGGTGCTGACGCGGTGCCCGCCGGGTGGCGTCTGGCGATCGTCGAGGCCGATTTCCATGGGCCGCGGTAACGGCATGTGGCGCTGGCTGAGTGCGGCTGCCGCGCTGGCGATGCCGGCGGCCGCCGCTGCCGAGGACGCGGTGCTGTTCGACGGGCGAGAGGTGGCGGGGATCGTCCATGATGGCTCGTCTTCCGCCCAACTCGCCGGCGGGTTGCTCGCCCGCGACCTCCAGCAACTGACCGGTCGCGCGGCGGTGGTGGTCGGTGACGTGTCCGGCTGTGCCCGACTATGCGTGGTGATCGGTACGCTGGATTCGGCGCTGGTTCGCACGGTCGTGACGGATACCGGCGTCGATTTCTCGGCAATCCGGGGGACATGGGAGCGCTATGGCCGCATCCTGGTCCGCTCGAAGCGCGATCCGTCGCGGCGCTATCTGCTGATCGCCGGATCGGACCGCCGGGGAAGCATTTGGGGCGTGATCGACCTGACCCGCGAACTGGGCGTATCGGCATGGGAGTGGTGGGCCGACGTAACCCCGCGTCGCGTCGATCGGCTGCGGGTCGATGGCGCGCGGCGGCTGTCGGAGCCGCCATCGGTCCAGTATCGCGGCATCTTCCTGAACGACGAGGATTGGGGGCTCCAGCCGTGGGCGGCCAAAACCTACGAACCCGAGGTCGGCGATATCGGCCCCAGGACCTATGCCCGCATCTTCGAACTGATGTGGCGGCTGAAGGCCAATCTGATCTGGCCGGCGATGCACGACAGCACCACGCCTTTCTACCAGATGCCGGGCAATGCGGCGGCAGCGCGCGCCCATGACGTCGTCGTCGGCACGTCGCATGCCGAACCGATGCTGCGCAACAATGTCCGCGAATGGGATGAGCGGGCGCGTGGCCCTTTCAACTTCTTCACCAACCGTCGGGCGATGGTCGAGTATTGGCGCGAACGGGTCGAGGCCGTGAAGGATGGCGAGCACGTCTATTCGATCGGCCTGCGCGGCAAGCATGACTCGGCGATGGAAGGCGCGGACACGCCCGAACAGGCGCGCGACGCGACGATGCAGGCCATTGCGGTACAACGCGACCTGCTGGCGAAGGCGCAGGGCAAGCCCGCCGCACAGGTCCCGCAGGCGCTGACGCTCTACAAGGAAGTGCTCGACACCTATATCGCCGGATTGCGGGTGCCGGACGATGTGACGCTGGTATGGCCCGACAACAATTACGGCTATATCGCGCAGCTTCCGACGCCGGCCGAACAGGCCCGGCGCGGCGGGTCGGGGGTCTATTACCACCTCTCCTACTGGGGCCGGCCGCACGACTATCTGTGGCTGGCGACGACGCACCCGGCGCTGATCCGCGAACAGATGGACCGTGCATGGCAGTTACAGGCCCGCAAGCTGTGGGTCGTGAATGTCGGCGACATCAAGCCGGGCGAGTATCTGACCCAGTATTTCCTCGATCTCGCCTTCGACCATCGCACCTTTGCGCAGGCGCCGCGCACCCATCTGCGCGACTGGTCCGCCCGGCAGTTCGGCGCGGGCGTCGCCGATCGGGTCACCGCGGCGATGCTCGCCTATTACGACCTCGCCTTCGAACGACGCCCCGAATTCATGGGGTTCGGTCAGGTCGAACCGGTCACCCCGGTCCGCACCAGCGACTTTCTGCGCACCGGCGGCGACGAAGCCGAGCGGCGGCTCGATCGCTATGCCGCGCTGGTAACGGAGGCGGAAGCGATCGGCGCATTGCTGCCCGCCGACCGGCGCGACGCGTTCTTCCAGCTCGTCCTCTATCCGGTGCGCGGCGCGGCGAGCCTGAACGAACGCGTCCTGAAACTCGATCTCGCGCAGGAACATGCCAAGGCGCTGCGGGCACCGGTCGTTCCGGGCAGCACGTCAGAGGCGATCAATCGCGCCGGCAACGTCGTGCGCGCCGACATGAACGTATTGTCCGAACAGGCGCGCGCCGGACAGCAACGCATCGTCGACGATACCGGGGCGTACAACGCGCTGAACGGCGGCAAATGGCGGGGGATGATGAACGCGGCACCGCGTACCCTGCCGGTCTTCCTTGCCCCGACCTTCCCGCAGGTCGCCTTGCCGCGGCAGGATGCGTGCGGGATCGAGGGCAGCGATCTGGCCTATGTTGAGGGCGCGGCGGTAACGCGCGGCTTCACGCTCTATTCGGGCGGAGCCGATGCCGATTGGTCGCTCGCGCCGCCGCCGGGCTTCGCAGCGTCGGCCACGAGCGGCCGGCTGGACGCCGGCAACGGCTATCGCACCCGGATCACGCTGACCCATGACAGCAGCGGTTCGAATGCCGTGAAGCTGACCTGCGGCGGCAGGACGCTGACCCTGCCGATACGCATTGCAACACCGGCAAAGGGCGCACCGCCGGTCATCAACCAGATCATCACGCTGCGGCCCGCCAGTGCGACCAGCCCCGATTGGGAAAGCGTGCCGGGATTCGTCGGCGCGCTGCGCAGCCGCCTGACATTCTCGCCCGGGAAGACGGCGGCGACGCCGCTGACCTATCGCTTCGACACCGGCACCATGGGGGCTGCCGAGATCCGCATCCTATCGTTGCCGACCCATCCCCTGACCGCCACCGACGACCTGCGCCTGAACGTTCGCATCGATGGCGGTGCGCCTCAGACGCTCGACTATGCAACGTTCGGACGCAGCGACGAATGGAAACGTAACATGCTCAGCAACACGGCGGTCCGGTCGCTCTCCTTCGCACAACTTGCCGCCGGTCGCCACACGGTCGAACTGTTCGCCGCCTCCCCGGGACTGCTGCTCGATCGGATCGAGGTTCGCCTCGACGGAGCACCGGATTATTACGGAATGCCGCTTCGATAAGGATCCTGTGGTGTCCCGCCTGAGGCGTTCTTCTGCTTCCCGATTTTCGCCAATCGTCCGTCTGGACCACCGACGGCCAGTGCGTTTCCCGCTTTGATCGGCGACGCTTCCGTGGTTCTTTGCATTGCATAAGGGGAGAGCGGCGCGATGGTTCGGACGAATTGGGTGAGTGGGCTGCTCTTGATCGCGCTCGGAACGAACAGCGCGATTGCGACCGCGCAAACCGCCCCGGCCCCGCCACCGAACAATGATATCGTCGTTGAGGGTCAGCGCGCCCGACCAAGCAATTGGCGCGAGGCGGAGACGCAGCACGTCATCGTGCTGAGCAATGGTCGCGAACAGGAGGTGACGCAGATCGCGCACAATCTGGAACGGCTGTACTTCCTGCTGTCGGTCTTGCTCAACCGCACCGCACAGACCGATGATACGGTCAAGCTGCGCGTGACGCTGATCGGGGATGCCGCCGAATTCCAGGCGATGGATTTGCGGAACCTGCGCTGGCAGCAAGGGCCGTTCAACAGCGCGTTCGACATCCGCCGCTACTACGACCCACGGCAGGACGGCGCGGTATTGGCGACGACGCGGATCGACCAGCGCGTCGTCCTGCAGCGCGGCGTGGCGGTCGTCGATGCCTTGCAGGGCGTACAGCTTGGCGGGCGTGGCGATCCCGGAGCTCCGCCCGGCACGGCCGGCACCGGTGCGATCGGCGGTCAGGCGGGGCTGTTCGGTCTTCAGAGCAGCGCCGACCTGATCCGACCGGTCAACGAGGAATCGGTCCCGCTCACCGCGGAAGGCATGATCTATGCGGGCTTTGCGCAGCATTACCTGACGACCTTCTTCCCCGCCGCCTATCCGCGCTGGTATCTCGATGGCTTCGGCCAGCTATTCTCGACGCTGGTGGTCCGCGGCGACACGATGATGGAATATGGCCGTGCGCCGGCCGGCACGACCGCGGTGCTGCACCGGTTCGGCAATTTCCGCCTCGCCGACGTGTTGAGCGGTGCCTATCTGACCCAATCGCCGGACAAGACACGCTGGACGCCCGTCCATGCGTGGATGCTGACCCACTTCCTGTTCTTCTCGCCGACCCGTAGCGGCCAGTTCCGCAGCTATCTCAAAGCGATCGCCAACGGGACGCCCGCGTCGGACGCTGCGGCGGTGTTCGGCGACCCCGACGTCCTTGCCAGGGAATTGCGCAGCTATTTCTTCGCCAAGAAACCGTTCGAGCGGATGACCTATCCGGCGGACCGCGCGGACGGGCCGATCGTCCGCCGGTTGTCGCTGGGGGAAGCCGCTTTCGTGAAAGGGCGGCTGGAACTGGGGTCGCGGGTCGAGGTCGGGGGACCGCAACGCGATGCGTGGCTGCGACGGCTGCGCGACCAGGCGGCGATGTTTCCGGGCGACGAAGGCGCACAGGTCCTGCTCGCCGAGGCGGAGTGCCGCAGCGGCCATGCGTCGGAGTGCCGGGCGGCGGCCGATCGCGCGCTCGCCTTGTCGCCGACCGGCAGCGCCGCGCTGACGTGGCGCGGCGTGGCGATGGCGCAGGCCGCAACGGCGCTGACGGGAACTGCCCGCACCGAGATGCTGCGTCAGGCGCGCGCGACGATCGGAAAGGCAAACCGCGCCGATACCGAAGCGCCCGGCCCGCTGATCGCCTATTACCGCAGTTTCGCGGATGCTGGCGATCCGGCACCGGCCATCGCCGTCGACGGGCTTACCAAGGCGCTGACCGCAGTCCCGAATGCGCCGGGAACCCGGCTGGCGCTCGGCAGCGAACTGGCCTCGCGCGGTGTGCTGCCAGTGGCGCGCAGCACGCTGATGCCGGTGGCAAAAGGGGGCTATGACTCACCGGAGCGCGCCAGAGCACAGGCAGTGCTGGAGGGATTGGCAGGCCGATAACCTCTACGGCTATAGGCAGCGTCGATCCGATGCGCTGCCCGCGACTCCGAACCCTTCTCATCCGTCCGACGCGAACATCCCATATTGCTCGCGCCATGCCGCCACTTCGTCGCGGAGCGCCGCGGGAGCCGGCGCGCCCGACAGGACGAGGCGGGCGATGTCGGGTTCGGGGTGCATCAGCATCTTCTTGTCGCCGTCACTGAACCAGACGGGGATCAGCCGGTCACACAGCACGTCCAGAACCCGCGCGGCCATGCCGTTTGCGATCGCGTCGCTGCCGGAGAGCAGGCGGACGTTGATCGCCACCCCTTCGAAACAATTTTGCGGTTTGGCGACGAAATTCACCGAAACCAGCAGCCCGGACCGGTCCGGTCGCGCCGCGTCGGGCAGATCCTCCTCACGCCGCCAGACGCAGAACCACGTCCGGCAGATATGCGGCCGCACCGCGTGGATGCCGCAGCCCTTCGCGGTCAGATGGGTACAGGGAATGCCCGCCGGCTTGGCGAAGTCGGGCGAATTGACCGGCAACACCGTGCAGCAGGCGGTGCAGTCGCCGCACGACCGATGCGACAGCACCGCGCCGAGCAGGTTCGTTTCGAGATCGGCGGCATCGTCCATCCGCCCCGGTTGCCGAGGCTCGCCCCAAAAGGCAACCGCCGGCCTGCACGAAATCTGCACGGTTTCCAGCCGGGTTCCGGACCATGGCGACCGCATGATGTGCAGCGGCGCAGGTGCATCCATGTCCCGGACCAACCGGAGACACATATGGATATCGCCACCGCCTGCAAACGCCGCCGCGTCGTCTGGGGCGTCGTCGCCGCCCTGACGATGGTCGCGGCCGGCGACATATTGTTCTACCAGCAAGGCGCCTATGGCGGACAGATCGGGTTCGCCCTGGCGGCGCTGCTGCTGCTGGCGATTGCCTGCCGTCCGGCGATCTGGCGCGACCGGCGGGCTTGGGTCGCGGGCGGGGCCGCGGCGGTGTTCGCCGCACAGATGGTGCGAGGTCCAGGCCCGCTGGCGTGGAGCCTGTTCTGGATCGCGGCGGGCATGATGGTATTGCTGCCGACGACCGGCCGGTTCGACGATGGCTGGCGCTGGTTCCAGCGACTATCGGCCCACGCAGCGCGATCGATCGTCGCTCCGGCGATCGATGTCGTCCGGTGGCGCAGGGTGTGCCGCGCACGGTCGCAAAGAGGGTTCAGGCTGGCCGACGGCCTGCGCAGCATCGCACTGCCCGCGATCGGCAGCGCGATCATCGTGTCGCTGTTCGCCAGCGCCAATCCGGTGCTGACGCAGTGGATCGAGACGCTGACCGGCCCGGCACGGTGGGAACCGGACGTCGCGCGCATGCTGCTCTGGACGGTGGTGCTGATCGGGGCATGGAGCCTGCTGCACCCCCGCGCGATCGGGCCGTTCCTCGGCACCTTCGACGGCAGCGGCGACCTGCCGCTGCCCGGCGTGACGATCGCATCGGTGCGCCGGTCGCTGATCGCGTTCAACCTGCTGTTCCTCGTCCAGAATGCGATGGATGTCGCCTATCTGGGCGGACTTGCGCCGATGCCGGCCGGAATAACGCTGGCCGACTATGCCCATCGCGGTGCCTATCCATTGATCGCGACCGCGTTGCTCGCCGCGCTGTTCGTGCTGGTGACGTTGCGGCCGGGATCGCAGAGCGCGGCGGTACCGACGATCCGCCGGCTGGTCGTGCTGTGGATCGTCCAGAACCTGATCCTGGTCGCGTCGTCGATCGTCCGCACGGTCGATTATGTCGAAGCCTATTCGCTGACCGGGCTGCGACTGGCGGCGCTGGCGTGGATGCTGCTGGTCGGATGCGGACTGGTGTTCATCGTCTGGCGGTTGCTGACCGGACGCAGCGCCGGCTGGCTCATCAACGCCAATCTGGCCGTCGCCGGCCTGGTGCTGAGCGGTTTCGCGCTGATCGATACCGCCGCGATCGTCGCATCGTGGAACGCGCGCCATGCCGGGGATACGGGGGGACGCGGCGCGGCGCTCGATCTCTGCTACCTCCACCGGCTCGGCGGATCGGCGCTGCCGGCCCTGATCGAACTGGAGACGCGACCGGACCTCGCTCCAACTCTGCGCGACCGGGTCCGCTACGTCCGCAGCTCGGTGATGTTCGCCATGGACCGGCGGATCGGCAATGGCGGCTGGACGTGGCAGGACGAACGGCGGCTGGCAGCGGCACGGGCGCGCCTGCCCGGACTTGCCGGAAAGCTGCCGATGCCCGACGCGACCCGCCAGTGCGACGGCCGCATCAAGCCGCCCCCTGCCCCGCCCGCCACGGTCATCTCCACATTGACAGTCGAGGCGCGGCCATGATCCTGTGCCCCATGCCGCGTTCGATCCTGATCGTCGATGACGATCCGCACATCCGCCAGTTGCTGGTCTTCGCCTTTGGGAAGGCGGGGCTGAACACCCGCGAGGCCGGCGATGGCGAGGACGCATTGGCCAGCGCGACGCGCGACCCGCCGGACCTGATCGTCCTCGACATCAACATGCCGCGCATGGACGGGCTGGAGGTATGTCGCCGGCTGCGGGCCGCCGGCGATATCCCGATCCTGTTCCTGTCGTCGCGCGACGACGAGATCGACCGGGTGCTCGGCATCGAACTGGGCGGCGACGATTATGTCGTGAAACCCTTTTCGCCGCGTGAGGTGGTGGCGCGGTCGATGGCGATCCTGCGCCGGACCGCCGCGCATCCGCCGCGGGCCGAAACGGTCGCGAGCTTTCGCTATGGCGGGCTGAGCATCGATGGCGAGGGCTGGTCCGCGCACTGGATCGGGCAAGAGGTCGCGCTGACGGTGACCGAGTTCACGATCCTGCGGACGCTGGCATCGATGCCGTCCCGCATCTTTTCGCGCGACCAGATCATCGACCGGCTGCACGGACCGGGCTTTGCGATCACCGACCGGACGATCGACAGCCATGTCCGCAACCTGCGCCGGAAATTCGCCGATGCGGGCTGTGCCGACCTGATCGAGACGCGGGCCGGGGTCGGTTATCGGCTGGGCAACTGCAAGGAGCCGGTCGCGACGCCATGATCGCGTGGGCAAAGGCGGCCATTGCCCGGCATTGGCCGGTGCTGCGGCTGCGCACGATCCTGTTCAGTACGCTGTTGCTGGTCGCGGCACTGCCCGGCTTCGGCGCGCTGTTCCTGCGGGTGTATGAGAACACCCTGGTGCGCCGGACCGAGGGCGAACTGATCGCGCAAAGTGCGGCGCTGGCGGCGAGCGCGGCGATCCTGTGGGCCGGACCGCGGCCGGCGGTGGCGGTGCCCCGCCCGGCAGCACCCAATCCCTATGATCCGCAGAGCGAAGTCGATCTGCGTGCATCGCCGATCCTGCCGCCCCGCCCCGCTGCGCGCGCCACAGCCGATGCGCCGCAGATTGATGCACTGGCGACCGCGCGGCAGCTGCTCCCGGCGATCGAAGAGACCAGCCGCACCACGCTATCGTCGATCCTGATACTCGACGGCAGGGGCATCCTGCTGAACGGGGGCGAGGCGGGACGTTCGCTGCGGCAACTGCCGGAAATCCGGTCGGCGCTGGCCGGGCGACCGGCAACGGTGCTGCGCGAGAATGGCGACTATGTCTCCCGCTATCCCTTCGAATGGCTCAGTCGCGCGTCGAACCTGCGGTTGCATCATACGCGGCCGATCATGGTCGATGGCCGGGTTCGTGGCGTCTTGCTGGTATCGCGCTCGCCCCGCCCGTTGTTCAAGGGGATGTACGAGGATCGCGGCAAGATCGTGCTCGGCATCGTGCTGATCTTCGGTGCGCTGATCGTGCTGACCGCGATCCTGTCGCGCGCGATCGTTCGGCCGATCGAGCGGCTCAGCCGATCGACGCGGACGCTGGCATCGGGCCAGCCGGCGGCGACCGACCTGCCCTCGCTACAGGTCGTCGAGATCCGCGACCTGTTTCGCGACTTCGCGGTGATGGCCGACAGCATCGACAAACGGTCGCGCTATCTGCGCGACTTCGCCTCGTCGGTCAGTCACGAATTCAAGACGCCGCTGGCGGGCATCAGCGGCGCGATCGAGCTGTTGCAGGATCATGAGGCGGACATGACGCCCGCCGATCGGCGGCAATTCCTGCACAACATGGCAATCGATGCCGAACGCCTTTCGCGGCTGGTGCGGCGATTGATGGAGCTGGCCAAGGCCGATCTGCACCGGCCGGGCGGGAAACCCGGTGCGGCGTTGCCACCGGTGCTGGCGATCGTTGCCGACGGATTGGCGACCACCGGGTTCACCGTGTCGATCATGCTGCCCGAACAACTGCCGCGGCTGGCGATCGATGCGCGGACGCTGGAGGCGGTGTTGACCACGCTGGTCGATAATGCGCGACAGGCGGCGGCATCGGTCGTCGTGGTGACCGCGGCGGTCGAGGACGGCACCGCCCTGATCACCGTCGCCGACGATGGTCGGGGGATCGCGCCTGCCGATCGCGACCGCATTTTCGAAGCGTTCTTCACGACCAAGCGCGAGGCGGGGGGCACCGGCCTCGGCCTGCCGATCGCGCGGTCGCTGGTCGAGGCTTATGGCGGGACGCTGACCTTGGGGACGGCGATCGCCGGTGCCCGGTTCGAGATCGTCCTGCCGATCGACCCGGTAGAGCGGGCTGAGGCGTAGCGCATCACGCACGGCGCCGGGTCGGTCCAGCGCCGATCGCCATTCAAAGACCTGGCAGACTTCTCCCCTCCCTGGAAGGGAGGGGTCGGGGGTGGGTTGGCCTGTTGGCGAACGTGACCTTACCCTCGCGAGCCGACCCACCCCCAACCCCTCCCTGTCAGGGAGGGGAGCAAGTTGCGGACCTTGCCGCTGCATCGTGGGAAGGGTGCCGGCCGGAGATCGACCCAGCCGGCCCCTTCGATCAGCCGTCGATACCGTAGTGGAAATAGGTCACGCCGTTGATCGTCTCCTGATACAGGAAATCGATCGAGACCAGATTATGGCCGACGCCGTTCAGGTCGATCTGCCCGCCCGGATGCTTGAAGCCGTCGCTGGACTTGGGACCGCCTTCGCCCGACAGGTCGAGGACGTCGTTGCCGCCGAAGCCGATGGTGGCGTTATCGTCATTGTCGAAAATCTGCCGGGTGGTGACGATCTGATCGTCGCCACCGAAGCCGTTGATCGTGTCGAAACCGAGGTTCAGACCCAGCGCGTTGTCGTAGAAGAATTTGTAGCTGCCCGACGACGCGTCGAAATTGTCGTTGGTGACCTTGCCTTCGGTGAACGCCGCCAGCCGGACCGAGGCGTCGGCATAGGCATGGCCGCCGTCCTTCGATCCCAGATAGCGCAGGTTCACTGCGCCGCCATCGGCGGCGACCAGCGTCAGTTGGTCGGCGCCATCGGCACCATCGACCGCAATCACGCCATTCTCGCCAGCGTCGACCGTATCGCCGATCGACCGATAGTTGATGAGCGAGTCGTTCTTGCGGAAGGTCAGGATCGTGTCGTCGCCGACATCGCCGTTGCTCACGATATAGGCGGTCGCGATTTCGTGGCCGAAGACGACGTCATTGGTGCCGTTCGCGACCAGAACGGTCGACGCAGCGGTAGTGATGAGCGAATTGTTGCTTGGCATGATGCCCCCTCTTGAAAAATCCTCCCGGCCATGCCCCGGCGGTTCCCGAACGGCTGGCGGAAGACCGGGTCCGTCAACGCGACGATCCGGCTGCGACGATGCGCGAAACCGACAACCCGGTTCGTGCCAAGCGGTTCCAGAGGAACAATAATTTTACAATGTGGCGATGCGTTAGCGAAATATTAATTGTTGCCGCTAACCGGTTGTAAATTTCGCGAGGCGGGACATTCCGACATATTCCGCTGATGTGCAACGTCCTTGCCGAGGAGTTTCAGTTCATCCTGTGCGTTCAGTGCGGTCTAGTCTGGAAGAATAGTGCCAGCAATAGTATCGCCGGTGCGACGACGACGATGAAATAGGTAAGCAACAGCTCCGGCTGTCTGGCCATCACCAACACCGGCGTCCAACGAGCGTGGTGGATCGCAGGCAGGTCCCCTTCAAGCGGATCAACGGAGACGTAGCTGCCCGAACAGCGTCGGTGGGGATCGGCCGGAACCTACATTCCGGCCAACAGCTTGTCGACGGTGATCGGATAGTCGCGCACCCGGACGCCGCACGCATTGTAGACGGCGTTGGCCACCGCCGCGCCGACGCCGCAGATGCCGAGTTCGCCAACCCCCTTCGCCTTCATCGGCGACGACAGCGGGTCCTCTTCGTCGAGGAAGACGATGTCCTGATGCGGAATATCGGCATGGGTCGGCACATGATATTCGGCCATGTCGTGATTGATGAACCCGCCGAGCCGGGCGTCGACGACCAGTTCCTCGGTCAGGGCCGCGCCGACGCCCATCGTCATTGCGCCCAGTATCTGGCTGCGCGCCGATTTGGGGTTGAGGATGCGTCCGGCACCGAACACGCCCAGCATCCGCCGTACCCGGATCTCGGCGGTATCGGCGTCGATCGCGACTTCGACGAAATGCGCGCCGAACGTCGCCTGCACGTACTTTCTGGTCAGGTTGCCGAATTCGATCCGGTCCTCGACCTCGATCCCCTGCCCGCCCGCAGCTTCGCCCAGCGCGATCGACTTGTTGCCTGACCACACCCGGCCATCGGCAAAGCGCGCGGTGGCGGCTTCGAAACCGGCCGCTTCGGCGATCCGGTCGCGCAGGCCGACACAGGCGGCATAGACGCCCGCGGTCGAACTGTTCGCGCCGAACTGTCCGCCCGAACCGGCGGAGATCGGAAAGCTGGATTCGCCCAACCAGACGGTTACCTTTTCGAGGTCGACGCCCAGCATCTCGGCGGCGGTCTGGGCGAGGATGGTGTAGCTGCCGGTGCCGATGTCGGTCATGTCGGTGGTGACGGTCACGTGTCCGGAAACATTTATACCCACGCGGGCGGCCGATTTCAGCACGATATTGCCGCGATAGGCCGCCGCCATGCCCATGCCGATTTGCCAGCGGCCATCGCGCCGCGCGCCCGGCGTTGCCACCCGCGCGCTCCAGCCGAAACGATCGGCCCCTTCGCGCAGGCATCCGACCAGATCGCGGTGGGAGAAGCGGCGTTCGGGATTTTCGGGATCGACCTGCGTATCGTTGAGGATGCGCAGGTCGACGGGATCGATGCCCAGCTTTTCGGCGAGTTCGTCCATCGCCGCTTCGATCGCCATCATGCCCACCGCTTCGCCGGGCGCGCGCATCGCGTTGGATTCGGGCAGGTTGAGCGTCGCCAGCCATTCGTCGACCCGGCGGTTCGGCGCGGCATAGAGCTGCCGGGTCTGCGCGCCCGCCCCTTCGGGACTGCCGCCAGCGACGTCGCCCGACCAGCTTTCGTGCCCGATCGCGGTCAACCGCCCCTCCCGCGTGGCACCCAGCCGCAGACGCTGGATCGTCGCCGACCGGTGCGGGGTATTGTTGAACATCTGCGGCCGGGTCAGCACGACCTTAACAGGCCGCCCCACCCGCCGCGCCGCGACCGCGGCCAGCACCGCATCGGCGCGGACCCACAGCTTGCCGCCGAACCCGCCGCCGATATGGTGGGCGACGATCCGCACCTTCTCCTTCGGCATGGCGAGCACCTTGGCCATGTCGCGCGCCGCCCAGTCGACCATCTGGTTCGCGGTCCACAGCGTCAGTTCGTCGCCGTCCCACGCCGCGATCGTCGCATGCGGCTCCATCATCGCATGGGCGTGATCGGGGGTGGTGTAGGTCGCATCGACCTGCACCGCGGCATCGGCGAAGGCGCGGTCGAAATCGCCATGATCGTGCGACGAATGCCGCGTGGCGGCGTCCTTTGCCCCGGCAAGGTCGAACACCCCGTCGTCGGCAGCATAGTCGATCCGGACCAGCCGGGCGGCGGCGCGCGCCGTTTCGAAGCTGTCGGCCACGACCAGCGCCGCCGCCTGCCCGAACTGATCGACCTGCGGACCGGCGAGCATCGGCACCTTGTGATCGTCGCCGCGCGCCAGCGGCCCGGCATTCTCGTGCGTCACCACCGCCAGCACGCCGGGCGCGGACAGCGCAGCGGCGGCGTCGATCGCCACGATCCGTCCGCTGGCGATCGTCGTCGTGACGATCATGCCATAGGCCATGTCGGTAGGCGCGAATTCGGCGGCATAAGTCGCACGGCCAGTGACCTTCAGCGGCCCTTCGATCCGGTCGGTCGGGCGGCCCAGAACCCGCATGGTATCGGTCGGGTTCGGTCCGGCGGCTTGGGTGAACTTCATAGCTTGCTTCCTATTTCCGGCCGAACAGCTTTTCGATATCGCCATGCGCCAGCTTGATCCAGGTCGGGCGACCATGGTTGCACTGGCCCGAATGTGGCGTGACTTCCATTTCGCGCAACAGCGCGTTCATCTCGACCACCGACAATACCCGCCCGGCCCGCACCGATCCATGGCAGGCCATGGTCGCCGCGACACGGTCGATGCGTTCCTTGAGCGACAGCGCCGCGTCGTGCGCGCGGATCTCGTCGGCCAGATCGGTGACGAGGCCGATGACATCGCCCTGCCCCAGCACCGCCGGGACGGCACGCACCAGCATCGCGCGCGGCCCGAACCGTTCGAGCTCCAAGCCGAATTCCGCCAGCTCGTCGGCCTTGTCCTCCAGCGCATCGCAGGCGACTTCGTCCAGTTCGACCACTTCGGGGATCAGCAACGCCTGTCGCGCGACCCCGCCCGTCGCCAACGCCGCGCGCATCCGTTCCAGCACCAGCCGTTCATGCGCGGCATGCTGATCGACCAGCACCAGCCCGTCCTCGGCCTCGGCAACGATGTAGGTCCGCGCGACCTGTCCACGGGCAGCGCCCAGCGGGAATTGCGTAACGGCGGGCGGCGGTTCGCTGGCGACTTCGGCGCGTGCCTGCGGCGGGGGTGCGAAGAAGGTCGGGCGACGTTCGTTGAAGGCGAAGCCCGACTTTATGGTCGCCTCCGCCAACGGAGGCAGCGGCAGCGCGGAGGGGACGGCCGGTGCGACCGGTTCCGACGTCCATGCCGCCATCGCTTCCTCGGCAGGGCGCTGCGCCGCGCGAAAGCCGGCCTCGTCGAGCGCCCGGCGCAGGCCACCGACGATCAGGCCGCGCGCGGCCGCCGGGTCGCGGAAGCGCACCTCGGTCTTGGCGGGATGGACGTTCACATCGATCAGGTCGGGATCGACGTCGAGGAACAGTGCCACCACCGCGTGCCGATCGCGCGCCAGCATCTCGGCATAGGCACCGCGCACCGCCCCCGAGAGCAGCCGATCCTTTACCGGGCGGCCGTTGACGAACAGATATTGATGATCGGCCACGCCGCGGTGGAAGGTCGGCAGCCCGGCGACGCCGCCCAGCCGCATCCCCTCACGCGCCCAGTCCAGCCCGACCGAATTGGCGGCGAGCGCCCGGTCGGTCAGCGCCGCGACGCGTTCGGGCCGCGACTCGCCGGCCTGCACGCCCAGCACCCGCCGGCCATCATGTTCGAGGGTGAAGGCGATGTCAGGGCGCGCCATCGCCAGTCGCCGGACCTGATCGACGCATGAGGCGAATTCCGACCGGGCCGAACGCAGAAACTTGCGTCGCGCCGGCACGCGGGCGAACAGCCCTTCCACCCGGATGCGGGTGCCCGGCGGCACGGCGGCGGGGCGATCGTCGACCACCTCGCCATTGTCGACGGTGCGCAGCCAGCCCTCCGACCCCGCTGGTCTGCTCTCGATCGACAGGCGGGCGACGCTGGCGATCGACGGCAGCGCCTCCCCCCTGAACCCGAGGGTCGTGACCGCTTCGATCCGGTCGTCGGGCAGTTTCGAGGTGGCATGGCGTTCGAGCGCCAGCGCCATATCGGCCGGTCCCATGCCACAGCCGTCGTCGGCAACCTCGATCAGGTCGATGCCGCCACTGGCCAGGCGAACCGATATCCGGGTCGCTCCCGCGTCGATCGCGTTCTCGACCAGTTCTTTCAGCGCGGAAGCAGGGCGTTCCACCACTTCCCCGGCGGCGATGCGGTTGACGAGATGCTCGGGGAGACGGCGTATTGACATGGAGATCGCTCTAGCCCAAGCGGCCTCATCCCGCGACCTGGAACTGCCATCGTGCAACCGATCGGATAGCCGATCGGACGGGTCGAGGTACAAGCTGCGAACCGCCGCGTCGGGACACGCGGGCAAAGACGGAAGTATCGATGGCCTTCTTCTCGCGTTTCTTCAAGTTCATGTCGCACGACATGGCGATCGACCTGGGTACCGCCAATACGGTGGTATATCTGCGCGGTCGCGGGGTCGTGCTGAACGAACCGTCGGTGGTGGCGGTCGAAACGCTGAACGGCGTCAAGCGGGTGAAGGCGGTCGGCGACGACGCCAAGCTGATGATGGGCAAGACGCCGGGATCGATCGAGGCGATTCGTCCGCTGCGCGACGGCGTGATCGCCGACATCGACGTCGCCGAACAGATGATCAAGCATTTCATCCAGAAGGTGCATGGCCAGCGCCGCTTCATCCGCTGGCCGCAGATCGTGATCTGCGTGCCGTCGGGATCGACCAGCGTCGAACGCCGCGCGATCCGCGATGCCGCGTCGAACGCAGGCGCTTCGCAGGTATGGCTGATCGAGGAGCCGATGGCCGCCGCGATCGGTGCCGACATGCCGGTGACCGAGCCGATCGGGTCGATGGTCGTCGACATCGGCGGCGGCACCACCGAAGTCGCCGTTCTGTCGCTGCGCGGGCTCGCTTATTCCACGTCGGTTCGCGTCGGCGGCGACAAGATGGACGAAGCGATCGTCAGCTATGTCCGCCGCAACCACAATCTGCTGATCGGTGAAGCCACCGCCGAACGGATCAAGCAGGAAGTCGGCACCGCCAAGCCGCCGGCGGACGGCATCGGTACGCTGATCTACATCAAGGGCCGCGACCTGGTGAACGGGGTCCCCAAGGAAATCCAGATCAATCAGGGCCAGATCGCCGAGGCGCTGTCCGAACCGGTCGCCGCAATCGTCGAAGGCGTGCGGATCGCGCTGGAAAACACCGCGCCCGAACTGGCCGCCGATATCGTCGATCAGGGCATCGTGCTGACCGGCGGTGGCGCGTTGTTGCAGGGGATCGACGAGGTGCTGCGCGACGAGACCGGCCTGCCGGTGACGGTCGCCGAGGACCCGCTGACCTGCGTCGCGCTCGGCACCGGGCGTGCGCTTGAGGATCCGATCTACAAGGGCGTCCTGCTCGCCGTTTGATATAGGGGTCGGGGAGCATGGCACCGCCACGCAACCACCGTCCGGGGTTCTCGCGGCGGGCGCAGTATACCGTGTTCGCGGGCTATGTGCTGGCGGCGAGCGGCGCATTGGTCGGTGCCATTCTGCTCCTGATTTCGATCATCGATCCGCGCGCCTTTGCCGTGTTCCGCGGGGCGGTACGCGAAGCGACGACGCCGGTCTCGGCCGGGCTCGACTGGGTCTGGGACGGGGTGTCGTCGGTGCCGCGCGGGATCGGCGATTATTTCGGTGCGGTCGATGAAAACCGGCAGTTGCGCGCCCGCGAGGCGGCGACGCGACGCTATCTGATGCAGGCACGGTCGCTGAACCGCGAAAATGCGCGGTTGCGGATCTTGCTGGCGCTGCGCGACCGTTCGGCATCGCCGGTGATCGCGGCGCGGCTGGTCAACAGTTCGGCCGGCAGCACCCGGCGCTATGCGACGCTGAACGCCGGATCGTCGCAGGGCGTGCTGCGCGGACAGCCGGTGCGCGGTCCCGACGGGTTGATCGGCCGGATCGTCGAAACCAGCCCGAACACCGCCAGCGTGCTGTTGATCCTCGATCCCGAAAGCATCGTGCCGGTCCGCCGGACCCGCGACGGGCTGTCGGCGATCGTCGCCGGTCTGGGCAACGGACAGGTTGAGGTTCGCACCGCCGGCGTGGTCAATGCGCCGTTGCTGGCGGGCGATGTCTTCGTCACCTCGGGGACCGGCGGCCTCTATCCGCCCGGCATCCCCGTCGCCCGGATTTCGCGCAGCCAGCGCGACGTCGCCCCGGCGCGGGTGTTCGCCGAACCGGACGCGCTCGACTTCGCGCTGGTCGAGCGTGCGTTCCTGCAACCGCCGGTGCCGCGCCCGACCCCGACGCCCAGTCCCGAGCCCGCCGCCGAATGAAGCTGCTGGGGCCCGACGACGATCGCAACGATCGCGTCCTGACGCGCAAGGCGGTCATCAGCATTCTCGCCGGATCGTTGATGACGCTGATCCCGGTGGTGGCATCGGTGCCGTTCCTGCCGCCGTTCGGGCTGTTGATGTTCCTTGGCTGGCGACTGTTCCGGCCCGGTGCTCTGCCGGTCTGGGCAGCGGCACCGCTTGGCCTGTTCGACGATCTGGTCAGCGGACAGCCGCTGGGCAGCGCCGCGCTGATGTGGCAGATATGTTCGCTGATGCTCGATCTGGTCGATACACGGCTGGTGACGCGGGATTTCTGGCAGGACTGGCTGCTGGCGGGCGGATCGATCGCGCTGTGCCTGATGGCGGGGCGGATCTTCGCCAGCCGGCTTTCGGCGCAGGTCGATATGGCGTTGGTATTTCAGATCGTGGTGTCGGTGGCGTTGTTTCCGCTGGCCACGCGGCTATGTACGGCACTTGCGGGCCGTGAGGATGAATGAGCAGGATCGTCACCGAAGCCGCACAGGCGTTCAGCTTCTCCCGGCGGGCGATGGTGCTGGGCGGCGCGCAGGCGGCGGTCGGCGTCGTGCTGGCCGGGCGGATGGCGTGGCTGTCGGTCGCCGAGAACGAGCGTTATAACCTCCTCGCCGAAAGCAACCGCGTCAACCTGACCATGATCCCGCCGCGGCGTGGCTGGATCATCGACCGGCATGGTGCGCCGATCGCCAACAACCGCACCGATTTTCGCGTCGACCTGATCCCCGACCGGATGGAGGATGGCGACCGCGTGCTCGGCGAGTTGCAGCAATTGCTGGCGCTGACCGCCGAGGACATGGCGCGCATCCAGACCGACCTGAAGCGCGCCGGCAATTTCACGCCGGTGCAGGTCGCCGAGAATCTCGACTGGGAACGGTTCGCGGCGGTCAGCGTCCGCCTGCCCGAACTGCCGGGCGTGCAGCCGACGCGGGGGTTTTCGCGCAGCTATCCGCCGGGGGCCGCCGTCGCGCATCTGACCGGCTATGTCGGTGCTGCGACCGCCGAACAGTTCAAGCAGACGCGCGATCCCCTGATGGTGACGCCGGGGTTCAAGCTCGGCAAGGATGGCCTTGAAAAGACGCTCGAACCCGACCTGCGTGGTGCCGCCGGTGCCAAGCGGGTCGAGGTCACGGCGCGCGGCCAGATCGTCCGCGAACTCGAAACCCGTCCCGACAAGCAGGGCAAGAACGTCCGGCTGACCATCGATCTGGGGCTACAGGAATATGCGGCGCGGCGGCTGGGGCCCAACTCCGGATCGGCGGTGGTGATGGACGCGGTGACCGGCGACGTGCTGGCGATGGTATCGATGCCGGCCTATGACCCCAACAGCTTTTCCGACGGCATCGGGCGGCTCGAATGGAAGATGCTGTCGAGCGACGACCATATTCCGTTGATGAACAAGACGTTGCAGGGCCTGTATCCGCCGGGATCGACGGTGAAACCGATGCACGCGCTGGCGATCCTGCGCGCGGGGATCGATCCGCATCGCCGGGTGAACTGCTCGGGCGTGTTGCAGGTCGGCACCGGTCGATTCCATTGCCACAAGCGCGGCGGCCACGGCCCGCTCGACATGGTCGGCGCGGTCGCGCAGAGCTGCGACATCTATTTCTACACGATGGCGCGCGAGCTGGGGTACGACAATTTCGCGCCGACCGTGCGCGCGATGGGGTTGGGGCAGGAATATGACCTGCCCTTTCAGTCGCAACGCTATGGCACCGTGCCGGATAGCGCGTGGAAGTTACGGAAATACAAGCAGAAATGGACCGTTGCGGACTCGGTCAACGCGTCGATCGGACAGGGCTATGTGCTGACCAATCCGCTGCAACTGGCGGTGATGGCCGCCCGCATCGCGCAGGGGCGACAGGTCGTGCCCCGCCTGCTGCTCGACACCCCGCACCGGCCCGCGCCGTCGATGAACATCGATCCGGCCATGCTGGAGACGGTGCACAAGGCGACATGGGCGGTCATCAACGGCGGTGGTACCGGCGGGCGTTCGCGGTTTCAGGGATTGCCCGGCATCGAACTGGCGGGAAAGACCGG
Organism: Sphingomonas sp. Leaf5; assembly: GCF_001421155.1. NCBI lineage: Bacteria > Pseudomonadati > Pseudomonadota > Alphaproteobacteria > Sphingomonadales > Sphingomonadaceae > Sphingomonas > Sphingomonas sp. Leaf5. Next base: position 50,328 of record NZ_LMJZ01000019.1, read on the forward strand.
CACGGCACAGGTTCGCCGCATCACCATGGCCGAACGGCGCACCGGCGTGCTGGGGGATGGTGCCCTGCCGTTCAAGATGCGCGACCACTCGCTGTTTATCGGCTACGCTCCCGCCAACGCGCCGCGCTATGCGGTGTCGGTCGTGCTCGAACATTCCGGCCACGTCTATACCGCCGCGCCGATCGCCAGCGACATCCTGTCGTGGCTGTTCGACCGGGACAAGGCGATGGCCCGCCTCGAACCGCTCGAACGCGAATGGGGTGGCGACATCAACGCCCGCATGGCGACCCAGTGGCGGAGTTTCGAAGCCGCACAACGCGTGCCGGTGCTGAGCGTCCCTGCGACGCCGGCGGATGTCGAGGGGGCGACGACCAACGTCGTTGATTCCGCTGTCGCCAACCAGATCGAACCCGACCCCGCCGTCGCCCAATCGAACGAAACCCGACGTACAGAATGAAACGCCTCAACCAAACGACCTCGCACGGGCTGGGCTTTGTCCCCGCCCCGCTCGCGCAATTGCCGTGGCGGGTGCTGTTCCTGCTGTTGGCGATCGGCGGCTTCGGACTGGTCGTGCTGTTTTCGGCGGCCGGCGGCAGCGTCCAGCCATGGGCGTCGCGACAGGGGATCGCCTTCGCCATCTTCCTGCTGCTCGCGATCGGTATTTCGCGCATCCGCCTGACCTTCTGGCGCGACCTCGCGCTGCCGGCCTATGCCGTCATAACGGTCATGTTGATCCTGGTCGAACTGGCCGGGGCGGTGCGTGGCGGATCGCAGCGCTGGCTCGATCTCGGCTTCATCCGGGTTCAGCCGTCCGAATTCATGAAGCCGGCGATCGTGCTGGCGCTGGCGCGCTTCTACGAATTGCTGCCGGCGGGCGAGATCCGGCGGTTCAGCGCGGTGTGGCCGGCGGCGGCGATGCTGGGCATCCCGGTGGTGCTGGTGATGCTGCAACCCGATCTGGGCACCGCGCTGATGATTACCGCGGGCGGCCTGACCGTCATGTTCCTTGCCGGGCTGCCGATCCGGTTGTTCGTCGGCGGTGCGCTGGGGCTCGCGATCGCGGCCCCGCTCGCCTTCCATTTCCTGCTGCACGAATATCAGCGCAACCGCGTGCTGATCTTCCTCGACCCCGAAAGCGACCCGCTCGGCACCGGCTATCATATCAGCCAGTCGAAGATCGCGATCGGATCGGGCGGCATCTTCGGCAAGGGGTTCCTGAACGGCACGCAAAGCCATCTCGACTATCTGCCCGAGGGGCATACCGATTTCGTGTTCGCGACGATGGCGGAGGAATGGGGGCTGGTCGGCGGGGTGTTCCTGATCACGGCGTTCATCCTGCTGGTCCGGTGGGGTGTCGGCGTCGGCGTGCGGGCGGAGGGGCGGTTTTCGAAGCTGGTCGCGGGCGGGCTGGCGACGACGATCTTCTTCTATGTCGCCATCAACCTGATGATGGTGATGGGGCTGGCCCCCGTGGTCGGCATCCCCCTGCCGCTGGTCAGCTATGGCGGGTCGGCGCAGATGACGGTGCTCGGCTGTATCGGCATCCTGATGGCGATCGACCGCGAGAACCGCGAACGCGTCCGCTTCTGACGCTAATTTTCAGGCTGGCGAGAAATAGGGTTTGCATCGCCGGCAAGGTTCGCTAAAGGCCCCGCTCCAACGGCGGAACGGCCCCAAACCGATCCGCCCCATCGCGCAGGCGACGGACGCATAGCTCAGTTGGTAGAGCAGCTGACTCTTAATCAGCGGGTCCTTGGTTCGAGCCCAAGTGCGTCCACCACCTGTCCGAATGGACGCATAGCTCAGTTGGTAGAGCAGCTGACTCTTAATCAGCGGGTCCTTGGTTCGAGCCCAAGTGCGTCCACCAGTTTTCGAAGCGGCACCGCCGTTCGCGTGCTATCGTTGCACGATGACCCATCCCCAGATCCTGATGCCCGCTGCGCTGACACCCCATGTCATTGCCGCGCTCGAAGAACGTTTCACGCTGCACCGGTTGTGGGAACAGGACGACCGTGACGCGTTTCTGGCGGAGGTCGGACCCGACGTCGTCGGCATGGCGGTGACTACGCTTGCCGGGAAGATCGACGCAAGCTGGCTCGACCGGTTGCCCGCGCTGGAGATCATCGCCAGCTTCGGCGTCGGTTACGACAATATCGATGCGGATGCCGCCGCGGCCCGCGGCGTGATGGTCACCAACACGCCCGGCGTCCTTGACGATGAAGTCGCCGACCTCGCCGTCGGGCTGCTGCTGGCGACGCTGCGGCGTATTCCGCAGGCGGATCGGTTCGTGCGCGATGGGCGCTGGTCGGCCGGGACCTTCCCGCTTTCGCCGACGCTACGCGGACGCCGGGTCGGCATCGTCGGGCTGGGAGCGATCGGCAAGGCGATTGCGAAACGGATCGAGGCGTTCGGCGTGCCGATCGCCTATCACGGACGTTCGCGGCAGGCCGGCGTTTCCTATCGCTATTTCGACACACCGGCGGCACTAGCGGCGGCATCGGACGTCGTCATCGTGATCGTCCCCGGCAATAGCGGAACCCGGCACCTGATCGATGCGGAGGTGCTTGTGGCGCTCGGCCCCGACGGCGTGCTGGTCAATGTCGCGCGCGGCAGCGTGGTCGACGAACAGGCGCTGGTGCAGGCGTTGCAGGCCGGCAGGATCGGTGGCGCGGGGCTGGATGTGTTCGAGGACGAACCGAACGTACCCGATGCCCTGCTGGCCATGGAGAATGTGGTGTTGCTGCCGCATATCGGATCGGCGTCGGTCGCGACACGGGCGGCGATGGGGCAGCTGGTCGTCGACAATCTGATCGCGTGGTTCGACGGCGATCCGGCACGGACGCCGGTGCCGGAGACCGCAGCGTCGAACCGGCGTTAGGCCGGCGCGACGCCCATCGCCTCGCCCAGCCGAACCGGCCGTTCCGGTGCCCAATCCGGATTGAACGCGATCCGACCGGGTTCGAACAGCATGACGATGGTCGATCCCAGCAGAAACCGGCCCATTTCATCGCCTTGCTTCAAGGCGACGTCGTCCGGGGCGTATGACCATTCGGCGATGTGGCCGGTCCGTTTCGGGTTGACGACACCGTGCCAGACGGTCGCCATGCTGCCGACGATCGTCGCACCGACCAATATCATCACGAAGCGGCCATGTTCCGGTGAATCGAAGACGCAGACGACGCGTTCGTTGCGGGCGAACAGATTCGGCACGCCGCGCGCAGTGACCGGGTTCACCGAATAGAGCGCGCCCGGTACGTAGATCATCCGCGCCAGGACGCCGTCGCATGGCATGTGCAGGCGATGATAGTCTTTTGGCGACAAGTACAAGTTGGCGAAGTTGCCACGCAAGAACGGTTCCGCGAGGGTCGCCTCGCCGCCGACCAGTTCGGTCGCGGTGAACCGATGCCCCTTGGCCTGGAAGATCCGGCCGTCGTTGATCGCGCCGAACTGGCTGATCGCGCCATCGACCGGGCAGACGAAGTTGACACCGGCGAGCGGCCGGACGCCGTCACGCAACGGGCGCGTGAAGAAGTCGTTGAACGATTTGTAGCTGCCAAGGTCCGAATTCGCGGCTTCGCGCATGTCGACACCATAATGCCGCGCGAACCACCGGATCAGTCGCGGCGTGAACAGCGCGGATTCCGCGCGCGCGACCCGGCCGGCGAGGCCGGTGAGGTGCCGTTTGGGCAAGAGATGTTGAATCAGGATCTTCAGACGGTCGGACACAATCGGCCTTTGGATAGGACGCACGGATAGCGATGACGTCGCGACCGGCCTTGTCAGGTCGACCGACGCTAGGCAGGCGGCGGCATATGTCCAGCGGAAACGCATGGCGCGGCGGGGCGGTCCGGCCTATAGGCGCGCCGCATGAGCCAATCGTTCCGCGCCGCCCGCCTGTCCGCCCTGCCCCTGCTGGCGCTGCTATCGACCGTATCGGCCGTCGCGCAGAAGCCCGTCGCGCAAAAGCCCGTCGCGGTGGTGAAGCCCGACAATGCGATCATCCCGCTGCCGCTCAACCCGACCATTCCGGCCGGACAACGGCTGTGTTCGATTAGAACGGCGTCGGGCCTCGGCTATACCGTCCTGCGGCCCGGTACCGGCACCCGGCCGACCGCGAACGACATCGCGCTGGTCAACTATATCGGCTATCTGGCGGCCAGCGGCACGATGTTCGATCAGGGCATGCAATCGCCGCTGCCGATCGAGCAGGTCATTCCGGGCTTTTCGGAAGCGTTGCAGACGATGACCAGGACGTCGGTCGTGCGTTTCTGCATTCCCGCCACGCTCGGCTACGGCGCGCGGGAGTCGGGGCCGATCCCGGCCAATTCCGATCTGGTGTTTCAGGTCGAGCTGCTCGATTTCAAGACCGCGGCCGAAGTTCAGGCGATGAACAACCCGGTTGCGGCGGAGCCGGCCCCTGCCGCAAAGCCGTGACCGAAGGGGCTGGAGGCGTGGTGCGCCGGGTTTGAACCGAACGCGGCAAGGACCCGCCGTACCCCCGCGCAGGCGGGGGTTCAGAGCCAAGCAGAACAACGGCTTGCACTTGGAACCCTGGGCCCCCGCCTGCGCGGGGGTACCGTCGGGGCAAGGTGTCCGAATTTCGGCAAAGATTTTGCAGGACCCAAGCCGCGGCTTTGCGTCGGTCGGACCAGCCCCCTAGGACCAATCGACATTCAATTGAACGGGCGCAGGAATACCGTTCCATCCATTATCGTCACTCCCGCGCAGGCGGGAGTCCATATGCGCCAGTGTTGCGAATCCAGCCAAAACGTCGGCGTTTATGGATTCCCGCCTGCGCGGGAATGACGAAATCCCCTGGTTATCACTGGATGTCGATCAGCCCCCTATTTGCCATCCAGCGTCGGCGCAGCCGCGCCGTCGGTCATCCTGATCGGCAGGATGCGGCCGTCGCGGGCATATTGGACCCGGTCGACGGCCACCTGCCGCTCGCCGCGATAGGGCGCGCCGCCCTGCGGGTTTTCCCAGCGGTGATAGACGATCAGCGACTGGCCGTTCGGGGTGGTAACGAAGCTGTGGTGGCCCGGCCCCTTGTGCGTGGCATCGCTGGTCAGGATCGGCCCACGATAGTTCCATGGGCCGACCGGAGACGGCGCGGTCGCATAATGCACCGAATAATCGGGTCCGTTGAACCGGCCATGGCTGTACGACAGATAATAGGTGCCGCCGCGTTCGTGCAGAAAGGCACCTTCGGTGAATTGGGGCGGGTTGGCGACCGGCATCTCGCGGGCGATGGTCACCATGTCGGGTTTCAGTTCCCACACCCGCAGTTTCGCGCCCGCACTGCCGCCGGCATAGAGATAGCTCTTTCCTGACCGCCGATCGTTGAAGACCATCGGGTCGATCGCTTCGAAGCCCTTGCCCCCGGTCACCAGCGGGCGGCCGCTGTCGCGATAGGGTCCCTCCGGCCGGTCGGCGACGGCGACGCCGATCCGGCTGGGGGTCGGGTTTTGCGGCCCGACCGAGAAATAGAGATAATATTTGCCGTTTCGCGTCGCGACGCCGGGTGCCCAGAGGAAATGTTCGGGCGCGCCGTCATCCGTGATCCAGCCGATCTGATCGCGGCGGATCAGTTCGCCGCGCGGTCGCCAGTTCTTCAGGTCGCGGGTCGAGAACGCCCCGAACCGGTCGGCGGCCCAGCTTCCGCCGGGGCCGCCGGTGGGGAAGACCCACAGTTCGTTGCCGATGAACATCGCGTGCGGATCGGCACCCTGAAACTGCGGATTGCCGGCCGGGGCGGCGGCGACGCTGGTGAGGAGGATCAGCGGCAGGAACAGGTGTTTGCGCATAGGGGGTTCCCGTGGGTTCGGAGGATCGTGTGTTGGTTCGTCGGGACGTTGGCGAAACTGCTCCGCCGTTCCTTTCGAGATCATGCCTGCAAGAGCCGTCCGCTCAACCCTGAATTCGCCGTACCCCCGTGAAGGCGGGGGTCCAGAACCAAGCAAAGCAACCGCTTGCGCTGACGGCCCTGGACCCCCGCCTTCGCGGGGGTACGGCGGAGGTAGGCGTTCGGCGCGTTCGCAAGGCTTCGCTCCGGATCAGAAGCGGAAGCGGACGCCCAGCGAATAGACCCGCTCCAAATACTGGATCTGCCGCGTATAGACGTCGCCCGCATCGTTGAACTGTCGCGTGCGCTTGATCGGGTTGCCGAGCAGGTTGACGATATCGAACGCCAGCGTGACGTTCGGCACCGGCGTCAGCGTCGTCGAGAAGTCGAGCTGGCCCCGCCCCTTTTCGATCACGGCGCGGGTGCGCGGCGATCCGTCGGCACCGACGTCGAGCGGTTCGACGCTGTAATAGCTGACGAAGTCCGACCGATAGTTATACGCAAGCCGGGCCGAGAAGAACGAGCGTTCGTAGAGGCCGACGAGGTTGCCCGACCATTCCGACACGCCGGTGAACGGTACCCGCGTGCCCGCGACGTTGGGCGACGCGCTGAGCCCGGTCGCCAGATCGCCGCGCGCGTCGATATAGGTCGCGTTCGCCTGAACCCCGAAGCCGCGCATCCATTCGGGCAGGCTGTCGATGTCGAGGAAGCTGGTGAAGGCGAGTTCGGCACCGTTGAACCGGGTCTTGCCGGTGTTTTCGGGTCGGTCGAAGCGCGACGGACCATAGCCGAGATCGACCGGGGCAATCGCCACGCGCGAGATGAACCCCTGCGCATCGCGGCGGAACAGCGCGCCGGTCAGCGACCCGGTTCGCGAGAAATACCATTCGAGGCTGACGTCGTAATTGTCCGAGGTCAGCGGGTTCAGATCGGGATTGCCGCCCGAAATGTTGCGCAGGTTGCTGTTAGGGTCGTTCGGGTTCGGCGGATTATTGGGATCGATGACCGGCGGCGGCCCGACGGTCAGGGTCGGGTTCAGATCGAAGAAGTTCGGCCGGGTCCGGGTCTGGGTATAGGCCAGCCGCATCTGCAGTTCGTCGTTGAAGCGCACGCGTGCGCTGACGTTCGGCAGGTAATCGGTATATTCGTTTTCGGCGACCACCGGGCTGAAGGTCGGGTTGGCGGGATCGGTTTCGTCGCGCGCGAAGCCGCCGATCCGCGTCTTGGTCTTGACCGCGCGCAGGCCGACCAGGCCGTCGACGGTCATCGTCGAACCCAGATCGAACCCGTATTTGATCTGCGCATAGGTCGCGTACGCCTTTTCATTGGCGCGGAAATTCTCGGTCGGATTGAACGCGGGATTTCCCTCCGGCGCGCCGAAGAAGGATCGCAGTTCGGCGATGTTCGACCGGATGCTGGGTTCGGTGATCGACGCGAACGTCCGGACCGGAAAGGCATTGTCGAATTTGAACGCGGGCCGGGTCGAGCCGATGTCGATCGGCAACGCCGAGATCGGAATACGCTGATCGGTCAGCGGGCTGCCGTTCAACGTGCTGATATAGGGCGCGCCGCGATCGCGATTGGCGTCGCGGTCGTTGTAGCGGAACCCGACCTTGAATTCGCGGAAGAACCCTTCGCCAAGGTCGTACTGCGCATCGAAGCGGGTCTGGATATCCTTGCCGCTGACCTTCAGAAATTCCTGAAAGAAGCCGCGCGTCAGGAAATTGGCGGGATCGGTCACGTCGAAATCGACGAAGTTGAAACTCGGCCCGCCATAATTGCCGCTGGGCGTTTCGAACACGACGTTGCGGGTCGGCGAACTGGCGAACAGATAGTCGATATTGTTCAGATTGAAGGTGTAGGCGCTGTCGGTATAGGCGACATCGGCCGACAGCCGCAGCCGGTCGCGGGTCCAGGTCGCGCCGCCGCCGACCTGATAGGTGTCGGTACGGCCGTTGGCGGAGGTGAAATAGCCGTCCGGCGTGTTCGCACCGACCACGGTCGCGCTCTGCGCGATGGTCGGATTGCCGTCGCGCGTCGTCAGGTTGTTGAGGCGGAAGGCGTCGCCGCCGAAGATCGGCACGAACATCCACTGGTTGGAGTCATGGCCGCGATACCCCTGATACAGGCCGTCGACATAGATTTCGAGCTCGGCGCTCGGCCGCCACTGGAACGCGGCATTGGCTGAGGGGCGGAACCGTTTGCCGTTGCTGGTGAAGCGTCCCTGCGCGTCGGGATAGCGGACGCCGCCGACGCCGGCATTGGCGGCGCTGGTCGTGCCGATCACCAGCGACTGTTCGCGCGTCGCGTCGAGATAGTTCAGACCGACATAGGACGCGTTGACCAGCAGCCCCATCTCGCCGATGCCGGTGTTCCACCGACCGCTGACCAGGAGGTTGCCGTTCCACGTCAGTCCGCCCGATTGCTCCCAGTTGACGCCGTTGAGCGAGCCGGAGATTTCGAGGCCCTTGAAATCGAACGGTCGGCGGCCGCGGACATTGACCTGTCCGCCGATGCCGCCCTCGATCAGGTTCGCGGTGCTGGATTTGTAGACTTCCAGCGCGGCGACGGTGCCGGCCGGGAAATCCTGAATCGCGACGAAGCGGCCTTCGGCGGTGAAGATCTCGCGACCGTTATAGGTGGTGCTGATATCGGGCAGGCCGCGGATCTGGACCCCGGCCGCCTCGCCCGCGCCGCGCGTCACCTGTACGCCGGTCACGCGCGCAAGGGCGGCGGAGGCGAAGGTGTCGGGCAGCTTGCCGATATCCTCGGCGACGATCGCATCGACGATACCGTCGGAATTGCGCTTCAACTGCTGCGCCGATTGCAGGCTGCGGCGCAGGCCGGTGACGACGATGTCGCCGTCGTCGGTCGCGCTTTCCTGTGCCGATGGTGCGGGTGCGGTCGGGCTGACCGACTGATCGGACGGCGTGGTCGGCTTGGGCGTTTCCTGCGCCGTGCCGACCTGCGCGAGCGCGGCCGTCGGCAGCAGCGCGGCGAGCGCCGCCAGCATCGATACCGAGCCTCGCAATACAGGCTTGTTGATCATGATTCCTCCCCAGCGGTCGTGGCCGGACGGTCTTTCGCCGTCAGTCCGGTTCGACCTAACAGCGGTGGCGCAGGTTCACAATACGTATATATGTGATAATTGGAAACGGTTACAGATGAAGCACTTCGGTCGAAATGCCGGGTAACGGGCGGGCCGGACAAGCGACAAGAACGGGAGAGAATGGATGAAGGGATTTGCCGCCGCGCTGTTGGGTGCGACCATGTTGACGCTGTCGCCCGCGCAGGCCCGCGACCGCTGGACCGAGGCGCAGGCCAATGCGTGGTACGCGAAGCAGCCATGGCTGGTCGGTGCGAACTATACGCCGGCCAGCGCCATCAACCAGTTCGAGATGTGGCAGGCCGAGACGTGGGACCCGAAGCGGATCGATTACGAGCTGAACCTCGCGCAGGGCATCGGCATGAACACGATGCGCGTGTTCCTGCACGACCAGCTGTGGACGCAGGACCCGGAAGGGTTCAGGCGGCGGATCGACGAGTTTCTTCAGATCGCGACGCGCCACCGGATCAAGCCGCTGTTCGTGCTGTTCGACAGTTGCTGGGACCCGAACCCGCAGCCGGGTCCGCAGCATCCGCCGATCCCCGGCGTCCATAATTCGGGCTGGGTCCAGGGGCCGGGCATGGCGGGGCTGCGCGACAGGAGCCGCTATCCGGCGTACAAGGCCTATGTGCAGGGAGTGATCGCCGCGTTCGGGCGCGACGACCGCGTGCTCGGCTGGGACGTGTGGAACGAGCCCGACAATGGTGCCGACCAGTATAAGGGGCAGGAGGGCAAGGAACCGCTGGTCCGCGCGCTGCTGGCGCAGGTGTTCGACTGGGCGCGCGACGCCGATCCGATGCAGCCGATCACGTCTGGCGTGTGGATCGGGCAGGACTGGACGCCGGGTGGCAAGGGATCGGCGATGGAAAAGCTGCAACTGGGCCAGTCGGACGTCATCACCTTTCACGACTATAGCTGGCCGGAGACGTTCGAGGGGCGCATCCGGCAATTGCTGCCGTACAAACGCCCGATCATCTGCACCGAATATATGGCGCGCGGGAACGGGTCGACGTTCGACGGGTCGCTGCCGATCGCCAAACGCTATCAGGTCGGGATGATGAACTGGGGCTTCGTCGACGGAAAGACGCAGACGCGGTTGCCGTGGGACAGCTGGCAGAAGCCCTATGTGATGGCCGAGCCGACCATCTGGTTCCACGAGGTGTTCCGTGCCGACGGCACCCCCTATCGCACTGCCGAGACCGACCTGATCCGCCGGCTCGCGACGTCGCCGAAGGGGGTCGTGCCGGATAGCGCGACGGCCATGGCCCCCATGCCGGCGCGTCGTCGCCGCTGAGTCCACGGCTGCCCGCCACCCGCTGCCGACCATCGGTGGCGGGGGTGGCGGGGGTTCGAAATCCTAAGGTGTTGGTAACGCTTTTGCCCTACGCTGCGCTCTTCCACGGGGAGTCGCCGGTGCATCTCTCGATTTCGACCAAGGTAACCGTCGCGTGCACAGCGGTGCTGTTGCCGTCGCTGTTGCTGTTGGCGAGCTGGCTGCACATCGGCGCGGAGGTCGGCGATGCGGCGGGGCATATCGGGCATCTGACCGAATTGCTGCGCGGGCAGGACCGGCAGGATGCCGCGCAGCAGGCGCTGCGGCTGTCGATCGGCGACGCGACCCGGCTGGCCGAGCGGCACGGCACCGTGCCCGACGCGCAATGGCGCGCACTGTCCGCCGATCTGCGGGCGTTCCGCGCGCTGAACAACGTCACGACGAACGATCCAGACCGGTCGCTGCCGCCCGAGTTGCGGATCGCTCTGGCGCGGACCCGCGCGGCGACGCTGGCGTTCGTGCCGATCGGCAGGGAACTCGTCGATACCGCCCGGTCGGACCCCGACGGGATCAGGCCGGCGATGCCGCGGTTTCTCGACGCGCTGAAGGCATTGGAAGCCGAACGGACGAAGACCCGCGATGCGATGGGCCGCGCGATCGGCGACGCGGCCGACGATGCGGTCGCGCTGAACCATCGCGGTACCTTTCGCGCGCTGTTGAGCGCGGGCGCGGTCATCCTCGCCCTGCTGGTCATGGCGTTGTGGCTGCATCTGCGCGTCATCGAACCGCTGACGTCGATCGCCGGTATCCTGCGGGCATTCCGCGCCGACCGTCCGGTCGGGCAAAGCGTACCCTGCCTCGACCGGCAGGACGAGGTCGGCGATCTGGCGCGTGGCGTTTCCGAATATCACAAGGCGATGGAGGCACAGCGCAGCGCGCAACGACGCGTCGACTTCCTTGCCCATCACGATGCGCTGACCGGCCTGCCCAACCGGTTGCTGTTCGAAAACCGGCTGTCGCACGAGCTGCTGCGGGCGCGGCGGACGGGCGAAAGGGTCACGCTGTTCGCGATTGACCTCGACGAGTTCAAGAGCATCAACGACCGGTGCGGCCATGCCGGTGGCGACGATGCGCTGCGTCGCGCGGGCAAGCTGTTGTCGGGCTGCGTGCGTGCCAGCGACTTGGTCGCGCGGATCGGGGGCGACGAATTCGCGATCATCCAGGTCGCACCGGCGCAACCCGCGGCGGCGGAGGCGTTGCTGCGGCGGATCGCCCGGGCGACCGACGCCACGCTGAGCGCCGATGTCCCGATCCAGATGAGCATCGGCGTCGCCATTGCCGCCCCCGATCAAAGCGGCGACGACCTCCACAACCTTGCCGACATGGCGCTGTATCGTGCCAAGTCGGACGGACGGAATACCGCACGGTTCTTCGACACCAGCCTGCTGGAGGAGGTCAGCCTGCGCAGCCGGCTGGGCCGCGATCTGGAACGGGCGATCGATGCGCACCAGTTGCACGTCGCGTATCAGCCGATCGCGACGCCCGACGGCCGGATCGCCGGGTTCGAGGCGCTGCTGCGCTGGACCCATATCGATCTGGGCAATATTCCGCCCGACGTCTTCATTCCGATCGCGGAAGCGACGGGTCAGATCGGCCGCATCGGCCATTGGGTCGCCGATACCGCGATGGCGGCGGCGGCGCAGTGGCCCGAGCACATGCATCTGGCGCTCAACCTGTCGCCGCTGCAATTCCGCGATGCCGAACTGGCCGGCAACCTGCTGGAACTTGCCGCACGGCATGGCGTGGCGACCCATCGGCTGGAACTGGAGGTGACCGAAAGCGCCACCCTTCTCGACCAGCATCGCCATGCGGTACACACGACATTGCGGCGGTTGCAGGCGGCGGGCGCGATCGTCGCGATGGACGATTTCGGTACCGGCCATGCATCGCTCAGCAATCTCAAGGAATTCACCTTCGACAAGCTGAAGATCGATCGCAGCTTCGTCGCGACGATGCTGTCCGACGCCCCTTCCGCCGTGATCGTCAAGGCGACGATCGGTCTCGGCAAGAGTCTGGGCATGTCGATCGTCGCCGAAGGGGTCGAGACCGCCGAACAGCTGGCGCAGTTGCGCGAATGGGGCTGCGACCTGTTGCAGGGCTATTTCATCGGCCGGCCGATGCGGGTCGTCGACCATCTGATCGCGCCCGTCGAAATGGCCGTCTGAGCGGCCGCCCGGACATAGCCGGCGGTACGGGTGCCGCCAAAGCGTTCCCCTTCCGGCCCCTCCGAACAGGCAGCGTACGACGCGGCCTTGCGCGGCCGCCGCCGAGCGGCCAAGCAGCGGCGATGCGGATCGCTCTCTACGAACCCGAAATCGCCGGCAATGTCGGTGCGGTGATGCGGCTGGGTGCCTGTCTGGGCGTCGCCGTCGACCTGATCGAGCCCCTGGGGTTCGCATGGGACGATCGTCGGGTCCGGCGGACGGCGATGGACTATATCGATCATGTCTCGGTCACGCGTCATGCCAACTTCGCCGCGTTCCGTTCGACCGTGGCGCCGCCGCGCCTCGTGCTGTTCACCACCAAAAGCGAGCGATCATCCTATGATTTCGCATTCCGGCCCGACGACGTGCTGTTGTTCGGCAAGGAAAGCGCCGGCGTACCCGCCGACATCGCCGCGATGTGTGACGAGCGCCTGCGCCTGCCGATCCGGGCAGTAGTGCGATCGATGAACCTTGCCACCGCCACCGCGCTCGCGCTGGGCGAGGCGCTGCGTCAGACCGGCGGCCTGCCCGGCTAATCCACGGCGGCTTCGCCCGATTGCGTACCGTCGTTGCGACGCGACGGGGCGATCGGCATCGTCGTGCGTTGTCGGGCTTTCGGGGATGTTCCCTGACAAGGATGATCGATCGAATGGCGGACAGGCCCGACATGGAAATTTCACGCCGCGGCGTGCTGGCAAGTGGCGCGATGGGCGCGGCCGTTGCCGTGACCCCGGCTGTTGCGACGGCGCAATCGGCACCCCGGCCCGCGTCGCCGCCGACGATGCCGGTCCGTTTCCGGGTGAACGGCAAGCCTCAGCAGATGACGCTCGACACGCGTACCACCCTGCTCGATGCGCTGCGCGAACATCTGCACCTGACCGGCACCAAGAAGGGCTGCGATCACGGCCAATGCGGTGCCTGCACCGTTCTGGTCGGTGGCAAGCGCATCAATTCCTGCCTGACGCTGGCGGTGATGCACGAGGGCGACGAGATCGTGACGATCGAAGGGCTCGGCACGCCCGACAAGCTGCATCCGATGCAGGCGGCGTTCGTGAAGCATGACGGCTATCAATGCGGCTATTGCACGCCGGGACAGATTTGTTCGGCGGTGGCGGTGCTCGACGAAATCCGGCGCGGCGTGCCGAGCCATGTGCAGGCCGACCTGACCAAGCGTCCGGGCGCGACCAACATCGAAATGCGCGAGCGGATGAGCGGCAATATCTGTCGCTGCGGCGCATATTCGAACATCGCCGATGCCATGGCCGATGTGGCGGGAGCCAAGGCATGAGAGCCTTTACCTACGAACGCGCGCGCGATGCGGTGGCGGCGGCACGGATCGTCGCCAGCCGGCCCGACGCGAAGTTCATCGCCGGCGGCACCAACCTGCTCGACCTGATGAAGCTCGAGATCGAGACGCCGACGCATCTGGTCGATGTGAAGGATCTGGGGTTCGACAAGATCGAGAAGACCCGGGATGGCGGTCTGCGGATCGGCGCGCTGGTGACCAATACCGATCTTGCTGCCGATGAACGGGTAAGGCGCGACTATGGCGTGCTGACGCGGGCGATCGTCGCGGGCGCCTCGGGACAGTTGCGCAACAAGGCGTCGACCGCCGGCAACCTGCTGCAACGGACCCGCTGCCCGTATTTCTACGACACCAACATGGCCTGCAACAAGCGCAAGCCGGGGTCGGGCTGTGCCGCGATCGGCGGCTATTCGCGACAGTTGGGCGTGATCGGCGTGAGTAACGCCTGCATCGCGACCTTTCCGGGCGACATGGCGGTGGCGATGCGTGTGCTCGACGCCAGCATCGAAACGGTCGATGGCGCCGGGACGCGGCGTACCATTCCGATCGCCGACTTCCACCGCTTGTGGGGCGATCGGCCCGACATGGATACGGTACTGAAGCCCGGCGAACTGATCACCGCCGTCACCCTGCCCCGCCCGATCGGCGGCCAGCATTTTTATGAAAAGGTGCGCGACCGGGCCTCCTATGCCTATGCACTGGTATCGGTTGCGGCGGTGATCCAGCGCGACGGGTCCGGCCGCGTCGCCTTTGGCGGGGTCGCGCCGCGGCCATGGCGGGTCGAGGCAGCCGACGCGCTGCTGCCGCAGGGGGCCGCCGCCGTCACCGCCCGTGCGTTTCAGGGGGCCACCCCCACCAGGGACAATGCGTTCAAGCTGCCGCTCGCCACCCGCGCGCTGGCATCGGTCATCGCGCAAGCCAAGGCATAATCCATGCAGTTCGACACTCCCGCGACGACCAATCCCATCGACCGGATGAAGGTGGTCGGCCGCGCGCACGACCGCATCGACGGTCCGCTGAAAACGACCGGCCGTGCGCCCTATGCCTATGAGCATCAGGGCATCGCCAACCAGGCCTATGGCTATATCGTCGGGGCGGCGGTGGCGAAGGGGACGATCCGGTCGATCAACCTCGACGCCGCGAACGCCGCGCCCGGCGTGCTGACGATCGTCACCGCCCAGAATGCCGGCAAGCTCGGCAAGGGGCAGATGAATACCGTCAAGCTGCTCGCCGGGCCGCAGGTCGACCATTATCATCAGGCGGTGGCACTGGTCGTTGCCGAGACGTTCGAACAGGCGCGTGCCGCCGCCGCGCTGGTGCGCGTCGACTATGCGCGGGCACCGGGGCAATATGATCTGGACGAGGCGCTGAAAGGCGCGCCGCTCGCCGAGGGTGATGGCGGCGTCGCGCGGGTGGGTTCGTTCGACAGCGCCTTTGCCGCTGCACCGGTCAAGATCGATGCCGAATATACGACCCCCGACCACAGCCATGCGATGATGGAGCCGTTCGCGTCGATCGCGGCGTGGCAGGGCGACGAACTGACGGTGTGGACGTCGAACCAGATGATCGACTGGGGTCGTGGCGATCTGGCGAAGACGCTGGGCATCCCCAAGGACAAGGTCACGGTGATGTCGCCCTATGTCGGCGGAGGGTTCGGCGGGAAGCTGTTCCTGCGCGCCGATGCCGTGCTGGCGGCGCTGGGGGCGAAGGCGGCGAAGCGGCCGGTGAAGCTGGCCATGCAGCGGCCGATGATGGTCAACAACGCGACCCACCGCCCGGCGACCCGCCAGCGTATCCGCATCGGTGCGCGCCCCGATGGAACGATCACCGCGATCGCACATGAAAGCGGGTCGGGCGATCAGCCGAACGGCGGTCCCGAAGCGGCGATCAACCAGACCAAGCTGCTCTATGCCGGGGCGAACCGCCTCACCTCGATGCGGCTGGCGGTGCTGAACCTGCCCGAAGGCAATGCGATGCGCGCGCCGGGCGAAGCGCCGGGAATGATGGCGCTCGAAATCGCGATGGACGAACTGGCCGAAAAGCTGCGGATCGATCCGATCGCGCTGCGAGTGAAGAACGATACGCAGGTCGATCCCGCAAAGCCCGAACGGCGCTTTTCGCAGCGGCAACTGGTCCGGTGTCTGGAGGAAGGGGCGCAACGCTTCGGCTGGTCGCGGCGGAGTGCGACGCCAGGACAGGTGCGCGACGGAAAATGGCTGGTCGGGATGGGCGTCGCCTCCGCCTTCCGCAATCACATGAACATGACGTCGGGCGCGCGGGTTCGGCTGGGTCGCGACGGCGTGGTCACGGTCGAAACCGACATGACCGATATCGGCACCGGCAGCTACACGATCATCGCCCAGACCGCGGGCGAAATGATGGGCGTGCCGGCCGAGGCGGTTGTGGTGCGGCTGGGCAGTTCGGCATTCCCGGTATCCGCCGGATCGGGCGGGCAATGGGGTGCGGCGAATGCGACCGCCGGGGTCTATGCGGCGTGCGTGCGACTGCGCGAACAGGTGGCGCAGCGGCTCGGCATCGATCCGGCCACTGCCGACTTTACCGATGGCAAGGTCAGCGGCGGCGGGCGCTCCGCCGATCTGCGCGCCGCGGCGGCCGGCGGCGACCTGATCGCCGAGGACAAGATCGAATTCGACAAGCTCGACAAGACCTATCAGATGGCGACGTTCGGCGCGCATTTCGTCGAGGTCGGGGTGGATGCCTATACCGGCACCACCCGCATCCGCCGGATGCTGGCGGTGTGCGCGGCGGGTCGGATCATCAACCCGAAATCGGCGCGCAGTCAGGTGATCGGCGCGATGACGATGGGCGCGGGATCGGCGCTGATGGAGGAACTGGCGGTCGACAAGCGGTTCGGCATGTTCGTCAACCACGACCTCGCCAGCTATGAGGTGCCGGTCCATGCCGACATCCCGCATCAGGAGGTCGTGTTCCTCGACGAAGCCGATGACAAGGCGAACCCGATGAAGGCCAAGGGCGTCGGCGAACTGGGCATGTGCGGCGTCGCCGGCGCGGTGGCGAATGCGGTCTATAACGCGACGGGCGTGCGGGTTCGCGACTATCCGCTGACGCTGGAAAAGCATCTCGACCGGTTGCCGGCGGTGGTTTGACGGATGACGTCCGTTCGTCGTCACCCCGGACTTGATCCGGCGTCCCGCTTCTTCTCGACGGTGGCAAGAAAACGGGACCCCGGATCAAGTCCGGGGTGACGTAGCAGGGGATCAGAAAGCCTTCGCCACCTCCACCGCATAGATGTGCGTGGCCCCTTCGAAATTGCCGCGGAACACCACCCATTTCGCGTCGGGGGTGAAGGTCATGTTCGGCTCCAGCCGGTAATCGTGGCGGCGCATGTCGACCAGTTTCTCGACGTCGAGCGTCCCCGGCACGATCAGGGCGTCGGCATTGGCGGCGTGGATGTCGGCTACGTCGGGAATCGCCTTGGGCGTGAAGAGGTAGAGATATTTGCCGTCGGGGGCATGAGCGACCATCTCTCTGTCGCCGCCGTCGCCGGAGAAGCGCCGGCCGCCGGGCATCTGATTGTAATGGACCGACCACTGGTTGCGGTCGACCTTGTACCAATGCCGCTTGGCCGTCGACAGGTCGTAGCCGGCGAGCCAGAACACCTCGCCGCGCGGGGTTTGCAGGTCGTACCAGATCGTCCTGCCATCGGCCGAAAAGAATTCGTGGCCGGCGATCTCCATGTTCATCGTGCGGGTGTGGATCAACTGCTTGCCCGTGCCGTCGGCCCGGATCGTCCAGATGCGGTCGACCTTGTGCCACGGTCCTTCGTGGCAATACAGGATTCGCTGCGGATCGGTGGGGGAGAACTGGATATGGTTCAGCCAGTCGGTCGAGGCGGTGACGACGCGACGCTGCCCGGTGCGCAGGTCGATGGTGAAGATTTCTATCGGGATGCCCGCTTCCAGCCGTTCGTTCAGCCGCCGCTCCTTGGCCTCGGCAAAGGTGTAGGGCGTGCCGTCCGCTCGGGTGGCGCGATAGTCCGCCTCGCCCGGTCCGACGACGCGGCCGGGGGTATGGCGCTGGTCCTGACGCGTGCCGTCGGGACGAAGCGCGCCTTCGCCGAGCGCGACCTGACCCAATAGCAGCGTTTCATCGGTGTTGATCGAACCGATCGAGCCGCCGGGAATGTCGGCGACCTTGCGGGTCCGGCCGCTGTCGATGTCGACCGCGAAGACGGTGGAGGGGCCGCTGGCGTCGTTGCGAAGCTGGCGCGCATAATAGGCGGTTCGCGTCCGCCGGCCGGTGAACAGCAGCGTCACGCCCTTCTCGCGGACCAGCGGCTTCAGGTCCCACGTCTTCAGGTCGACCGTCGCGATGCCGTCGGGGACGCTGACCACCATCCGGTCACCCTGCGGGGTGTAGCTGTTCTGGTGGAAATACAGGGTGGTGCTGTCGGGCACGCGGCTGATGCGGATCACGCGGTGGCCGGTCAGGCGGTCGACCCATTGCGCGGCCGGTTCGGCCAGCGCAGGCACCGCCCCCAGCAGCATGGCGACAAGGCCGAGAATGATCGGGGTCCGCATCGCACTCTCCAAACGCACTTGTGATTATTCCACATAGTATGATAACTCTTCACATATTGAGCATGACGAACCGGACGACGCAAGCCCGGACCATGCCAGGGAGAGAGCGCGCGTGATATCCGCCCCACCAGCCAAGCGTCCGGTACGGCTGATAAACTACCTGGCCTATGGGTCGAACGACGTGCTGGGCGCGGGTTCGATGGCGGTGATTTCCGGCTGGGTGCTGATCTTCTATACCCAGTTTTGCGGGCTGACTGCCGGACAGGCCGCGTTGATCTTTGCCGTCGCCCGTATCCTCGATGCGATCGCGTCGCCGGTGATCGGCTATCTCTCCGACCATTTCGGCACGACGGCGCTGGGGCGGCGGTTCGGACGGCGGCGCTTCTTCATCCTTGCGGCCATCCCGCTGCTGCCGAGCTTCGCGCTGATGTGGCTGCCGGGCATGAGCTTCTGGTATTATCTGGTCAGCTATGTCGGGTTCGAGCTGGTCTATGCGATGGTCATCATCCCATACGAAACGCTCGCCGCTGAAATGTCGACGGACTATCGGACCAAGGCGAAGTTCGCGGGTTTTCGCATCCTGTTCGGGCAGACCGCCGCGATCCTTGCGGGGTTCCTGCCATTGTGGCTCATCAACTATCTGGGCCGCGACAGTGCGCAGACGTTTTTCTACATGGGGGTGATCTTCGCGGCGCTGTTCATGGCGACCGCGGGCTTCCTGTATCGGTTCAGCTGGGAACGGCCCCTGCCCGCACAGGCCGGCCCTCGCGCGAATGCAGGGGTCGGATCTGCGTTCAGGGCGCTGTATCGCAACCTGTTCTCGACGATGCGCATCCGCGCATTCCGGCTGCATCTGGGCATGTATCTGGGCGGGTATATCAGTCAGGACATCTTCAACGCCGCCTTCACCTTCTTCGTGATCTTCGCCCTTGCGGGTACGACGGCGATGGCGTCGGGGCTGCTGGGGACGATGTACATCGTGCAGTTCGTGGCGGTGGTGATCGCGATCAATCTCGCGCTCCGGGCCTCCCCGGCCTTTGCCTATCGGCTGGCGGCGGTCACCTTCGGCCTTGGCGTGATCGTGCTGCTGTCGCTGTGGGCAGGCGGGACGACCGCGACCAGCCCGCTCATCTATCTGGCGATCGGCCTTGCCGGTCTGGGGCGCGGGGCGCTCAACTATATTCCGTGGGCCACGTACAACTACATGGCCGATGTCGACGAGATCGTGACCGGCCAGCGGCGGGAGGGCAGTTTCGCCGGCGTCATGACCTTCGTTCGCAAGGCGACGCAGGCAGCGGCGGTGGCGGGGGTCGGCCTCGTCATCCAGGCGGGCGGCTTCGTGTCGGGCGCACAGACGCAGACGCCGGAGGCGATAAACACCATCGCGCTGCTGCTGGGGGTCGGGACGCTCGGGGTGCTGGTGGCGGGGATCGTCGTGTCGCTGCGCTTCCGGCTCGATCCGCGGACCCATGCGATCCTGATGGAGGAGATCGAACGGCTGCGTTCCGGCGATCCCACGCCGCCCGATCCGCTGCACAAGGCGGTGGTCGAGGATCTGTCGGGATGGCCGCACGATCGGCTGTGGGGCAATAATCCGGTCGCGGCGAAGGTCGCATGATTTGGGCGGCGCTACTGGCGCAGGCGGCAGCGGCCAGTGCGCCGGTGCCGTTGTGGCGCGATCCGGTGCATGATGGCGCGGCCGATGCGTCGACGGTACGCGATCCGGCGACCCGCGAATGGGTGATGTTCTACACCAATCGTCGCGCCGATCTGCCGCTGACCGACGAAAAGGACGTGTCGTGGGTGCATGGCACCGCGATCGGCATCGCCCGGTCGACCGACGGCGTTCGCTGGCGCTACGGTGGCACGGCGGCGATCCCGCAAGCCTGTACCGGAGCGACGCTGTGGGCACCGGAGGTGCAGCGGATCGGCGGGCGCTGGCATATGTGGGTGACGGTGGTGCCGGGCGTGTTCAGGGACTGGAACGCGCCGCGCTTCCTCGTCCATCTGACCAGCCGCGACCTGAAGCAGTGGGACTGTGGCGAGCGGGTCGATCTCGGGTCCGACCGCGTGATCGATGCCAGCGTCGCGGTGCTGGGGCCGAACCGGTATCGGCTATGGTTCAACGACGAACGCGCGGGCAAGGCGATCAGATATGCCGATAGCCGCGACCTGACGCACTGGAGCGTCAAGGGGACGGTGACCGATACGCCGGGCGAGGGACCGAAGGCATTTCGGTGGCACGGCACATGGTGGCTGGTCAGCGATGCGTGGAAGGGGCTGCTGGTCCAGCGATCGACCGACGCGACGCACTGGACCCGGCAGCCGGGCTATCTGCTGGCCGATGCCGGGCGGCGGCCGACCGATCGGGCCAAGGGGCAGCATCCCGATATCGTCGTCGTCGGCGATCGGGCGTGGATCGTCTATTTCGTGCATCAGTCGGGTGAGGAGCAGGCCAAGGGCGATCCGCGCTGGCACCGGCGCAGCGTGTTGCAGATCGCCGAATTGCGCGAGCGCGACGGTATGCTGTCGGTCGATCGGGAAGCGCCGGTGGTCCGGCCGCTGCGATAGGATCGGCTACCGGCCGCATTCCTTCGAAACCGGCCAACGGAACAAGCCGTTGCGGGTGCCGCCCCGCCTCCGACCGCTACCCCCCGATCATGTTCCCATAACCGATCACGATCGTCGCCAGCACCAGCAGGGCGACCCCGCCCCAGACCATCGCCCGGGTACGCGGCGCTGCATCCTTCCATTCGCAGAGAGCGAAACCCCATAGCGTGCCGAAGATGATGATCGACGCCATGTGCAGCGTCCAGCTTGAAAAGCCGAACCGGCCCATCTGGCTTTCGCCCATGGTGTAGAAGAAGAACTGGAAATACCAGGCGGTACCAGCCAGCGCGCACAGCGCGAAGTTGCGGCCCATCGGCGCGCCCGCCGCCTTGCCGCGACCGACCCATTCGCCGCCGCTGCGGTTGCGGACGATCAGGATCGTGCACCAGATCGCATTGGTCAGCAGCCCGCCGAACATGACGAGGCACAGCACAGGCAGGCCGGTCCAGAGCGGTCCGGTCCCGGCGGCGGCCGACAGCGCCTTGATCGGTTCACCGGCGGCCAGACCGAAGGCGAAACAGGCCGACATGATCCCGGCAAAGATCGCGACGACGATCCCCTTGCGGAAATCAAACTCGGCGACGGCCGCCGCCTTCTGTTCGGGCGACAGCGCCCGATCCTTCTTCGCGCCGGCCAGCGCGACGACGACGATCCCGGCGAGCGTCAGGGCAAGGCCGAGCAGGATGATGTTGCCCGACACGCTGTCGAGCAGCTTGGCCGCGAACTCGCCCGCGAACAGCGGCGGGATCAGCGTTCCGAAGACGGTGCAAAGCCCCAGCACGACCGCCATGCCGAGCGACAGGCCGAGATAGCGCATGACCAGCCCATAGCCGAGCCCGCCGAACCCCCAGAGCACGCCGAAGAAGATCGGCCACAACAGCGTCGACACCGGCGTCGCGGCCAAGACGCCGAGCAGGTCGTGGGTCTGGATACTCGCGAAGAACCATGGTGCGAGCACCCACGAAAAGATTCCGCCGGTCAGCCAGTAAATCTCCCACGACCAGCGTCGTACCCCGCGATAGGGAACGTAGAAGCTGGCCGACGCGAGCCCGCCGAGCCAGTGATAGACGACGCCGGTCAGCGGATTGGGGGTCATATGGTCAGCCCCAGGCGATAGAGCCGGTTGGCGTTGCCGGCGAACATCGCGCGACGCTCGGCGTCGGTGAAGTCGGCGGTGATGGTGTCATAGGCCCCGAGCGTCGCGGCGAAGCTGCCGAACAATTTGTCGGTCGGAAAGTCGCTGGCGACCATCGCCCGGTCGGTGCCGAACAAGTCGATCGCGGTCAGGACCAGCGTGCGCGCCTGTTCGAGCGTCCACGGGCGATGGGTGAAGCCGATGCCCGACAGCTTGATCGCGACATGCGGCAACGCGGCGAGCGCGGCCAGGCCGTCGCGCCATTCGGCTTCCTCGCCCGGAACGCACATGCCCATATGGTTGAGCATCACCGGTGTCTCGGGATGGCATTCGATCAGCCGTGCGAGACCCGGGAACTGGCCGGGATAGGCTTGCAGGTCGAAGCTGAGCCCGTGCGCCGCGAGACGGGCATAGCCCCTGCCCCATGCCGCGTCCTGCGTCACGTCGCGGGGGGTGTAGGTGCGGCGGGGATCGGGGTGCCAGTTGACGATATGGCGGATGCCGCGAACGTTGGGATGCGCGGCATGGCCGGCAAGCAGGGCGTCGACGTTCGGATCGGACAGGTCGGCGAACGCGACGATCGCGTTCGGCGACCCTTCGCGGTCGGCCATCGACTGTAGCCAGCGCGTTTCGTCGAGCGCGGCGGCGGGGTCCGCGCCGGCATCGACATGGACGATGCCGCAGACGTCCCAGTCGCCGGCGTCGGCGCGGTATTCGTTCAGGCGATAGGTCTTCGCGATCGCCTCGACCGAGCCGTTGGGGCCGTCCTCCGCGAAGGGCGGGGTCAGCCATGGGTAACGGATGTGGTCGAGGTCCCACAGATGGACATGGGCGTCGATGAAGGGGAGTTTGTTCATGGTCCTGCTCCCGGTTTACTGTCGCCCCCTGCCCGCCTGCCCCCCTCCACTCCGTTTGCTTCGAGCGGAGGTTCAAGCCCGTCGAGAACCGAAGTCGAGAAGGCGGTGCTCCAAAACGACCCGTTCTCGACGGACGCTTCTCGACTTCGCTCGAAGCTGCTCGAACCGAACGGAGTGGGTGGGGATAGGTTTACATTAATACGTCGTCCGCCCGCCCGACGTGTCGAACACCGACCCGGTGGTGAAGCTGCATTCCTCGCTGGCCATGAAACACACCATCGCCGCGCTTTCGTCGACCTCGCCCAGCCGTCCCATCGGGATTTTCGAGCGCATGTAATCGACCTGGCTCTGCGGCAATTGTGCAAGGATCGGGCTTTCGAACGTGGCGGGGGTCAGCGCGTTGGCGATCACGCCCTTGCCGGCCAGTTCCTTGCCGAGCGACTTGGTGAAGCCGATCACGCCTGCCTTGGTCGCCGAATAGGCGCTGGCATTGGGGTTGCCTTCCTTGCCCGCGACCGAGGCGACGTTGACGATCCGGCCAAATCCGTTCGCCAGCAGGTGCGGCACGACGGCGCGGTTGCAATAGAACAGGCCGTTCAGGTTGACGTTCACGACCTGCAACCAGTTGTCGATCGGGAATTCATGCACCGGCACGGTCGCACCGGTGATGCCGGCCGAACAGATCAGGATATCGACCTTGCCCAGCGCGGCCACGCTGTCCGACGCAGCGGCGGCGACCGCCGCCGCGTCAGATACGTCGAGGCGGACGCCGTGCAGACCGACACGCCGACAGGTTTCCTCCAGCGCGGGGTTCATGTCCCACACCGATACCTGCCCGCCCTCTGCGACGATACGTTCGGCGACCGCCAGGCCGAGGCCCGATGCGCCACCGGTGATGATCGCGCTGCGTCCGGCGAACCGCCCCGAATAGGTCATCCGAGCACCGCATCGCCAAGGTTGCGCCATTCGACGACCTGCTGGTTCTGTTCGCCAAGACCGGCGATGCCCAGCTTCATCGTGTCGCCCGCCTTCAGATAGATGGCGTTCGGCTTCTTGCCCTCGCCAACACCCGGCGGCGTGCCGGTGATCATCACGTCGCCCGGATAGAGCGTGATATATTCGCTGACGTACGAGATCAGTTCGGCGACGTCGAAGATCATCGTCTTCGTATTGCCGGTCTGCATCCGCTCGCCATTCACGTCGAGAAACATGTCGAGATCCTGGTGATCGCCCACCTCGTCGGGCGTCACCAGCCAGGGGCCGACCGGACAGAAGGTGTCATGGCCCTTGCCCTTCGACCACTGGCTGCCGCGCTGCTTCTGGTTGAAGCGTTCCGACACGTCGTTCGCGATCGCAAAGCCGGCGACGTGCGAAAGCGCGTCTTCCTTCGAAACATAGCGCGCGGTCTTGCCGATCACGACCGCCAGTTCGACTTCCCAATCGGTGTGGGTCGAATCCTTGGGGATCATGACCTCGTCGTTCGGCCCGGTCAGCGACGACAGCGCCTTCATGAACATCATCGGTTCGGCCGGCACCGGCAGGTTCGATTCGGCGGCATGGTCGGCATAGTTCAAGCCGATCGCGACGATCTTGCCGACGCCCTTGACCGGGACGCCATAGCGCGGCGTGCCGTCGACGACGGGCAGGCTGTCGATATCGACGTTCAGGCCGACGATGCTGGCGACGGTGATGTCGTCGACCACGCCCGACAGGTCGCGGATCTGGCCGTTCGCATCGACGATGCCGGGCTTCTCGTCACCCTGGGTTCCGTAGCGGCAGAATTTCATGGTCTCGTTCTCTCAGTGTTCGAAGGGACGGTGCATGGTCAGGTCGCGGTTCAGCTCGACCCCGAAACCGGGGGCATCGAGCCGCGAAGTCCGCATCCGTCCGTTTTCAGGAATAGGCTCGCCGATCAACTGCGGATGGAACATCGGCTGCACATGATCGGCTTCCGGTGCCATCATCAGATATTCGGCGAAGGGCGAATTGTGGCGGGTGACCACGAAATGGTAGCTGTAGACCGACGAGCCGTGCGGCACGACCAGCTTGCCGCGCGCATCGGCCAGTGCCGAAATCTTGAGCAGTTCGGTGACTCCGCCGCACCAGCCGACATCGGGCTGGATGATGTCGCAGCAGTCCATCTCCAGCAGCATCCGGAAGCCCCAGCGGGTCGCCTCATGCTCGCCGGTGGTGACCAGCATCCCGCGCGGCACGTTGCGCTTCAGTTCGGCATAGCCCCAATAATCGTCGGGGCTGATCGCTTCCTCGATCCATTTCAGGCCGTGGTCGTGCGCGGCATGGGCCAGCCGGGTCGCATAGTCGACGTCGAGCGCCATCCAGCAATCCCACATCAGCCAGAAGTCGGGGCCGACGCGCGAGCGCATCTCGGCCAGTTCGGCGATATTCTTCTTCAACCCCTCGACGCCCTCGGCGGGACCATGGTGCAACGGCATCTTGCCGCCGATGAAGCCCAAGTCCTTCGCGAGATCGGGCCGCGCGCCGGTGGCGTAGAATTGCAGTTCGTCGCGCACAGCACCGCCCAGCATCTGATAGACGGGTTCGTCGCGAAGCTTGCCGAGCAGGTCCCACAACGCGAGGTCGACGCCCGAAATGGCGTTCACCACCAACCCCTTGCGCCCGTAATATTGGGTCGAGAAATACATCTGGTCCCAGATTTTCTCATACTCGGTCGGCGAGCGCCCTTCGAGGAAGCGGGCCAGATGCCGCTCGACGATGAAGCAGGCCGGTTCGCCGCCGGTCGTCACCGCGAAACCGATCGTGCCGTCCTCCGCCTCGATCTCGACGATCAGCGTGCCGAGCACGTTGATGCCGAAGCTCTGCCGCGACTGGCGATATTCGGGATAGCGGCTCATCGGCGTCGCGATGTGATCGTCGATCCAGTGATAGCCTTGCTGGTCGTGATAGTCCGCCCCGCCGCCGCGTACGGTAAACGCACGGACATGTTTGATCCTGGGAAGCGCCGCCTTCATTGCCACCACCTTCGTTACGCGCGCGGCCATGGTCCGCCGCCGACTGAACCCGAAATCCACACGCGCCCGCGTACCATCATGTGGTATGCCGCCTGCGCCATGCGGTCTGAAATGTTGCAAAACCCCGTAGCGGGAAAACCCGCGAACATCCGCTCCGACTGGTTTACTTTCTCACTTTATGGGATAGAGTGCTACTAGATGAGACATAAACCGTCAAACGAAGAATCGCCGATCGCGTCGGATGGCGGAACCGAGCCCGAGACCAAGGGTAGCGGCAAGGCGCAGGGCAGTCAGACGCTGTTGCGCGGACTCGACCTGCTCGATCAGGTCATCGACGGGCCGGTCAAGCTGGCCGAATTGTCGCAGCGCATGGGGCTGACGCGATCGACGACGCACCGGCTCGCCAACGCGTTGATCGATCGTGGTTTTCTGACCTTCCTGCCGCGTGAAGGGTATCTGCTGGGGCCGAAGCTGTTGCAGCTCGGCTTCCTGGCGCAGGGTCAGGCCGACATCGTGCAGATCGCCCGCCCCCGGATCGAGGAGTTGGCGGCGCAGACCGAGGATACGGTCCATTTCGGGCGGCTCGACAGCGATCTGGCGCTGTATCTCGACAAGATTCCGGGGCGTCGCCGCGTCGATATCTCCAGCCGGATCGGTGACCGACAGCCGCTGTCGTCGACCGGTCTGGGCAAGGCGTTGCTGCTCGATGATTCGGAGGCGCGCTGGATCGAGATTTTCGAGGCCGAGCATCCGCCGGGTACGCGACGTCCCGACTTCGACGTGTGGATGGAGCGGATGCGCGGCTATGTCGCCAGCGGCCATGCGTACGATCTCGAGGAAAACGAGGACCTGATCCGCTGCGTCGCGGCACCGGTGCGCGATGCGTCGGGCCGGATCGTCGGCGCGATCAGCGTGTCGAGCGCGGCGCAATATATGGACGACGCCCGCATGGCGACGCTGAGCGCCGACGTGCGCGGCACCGCCGCACGGATCAGCCGCGATCTCGGCTGGTCACCCGATACACAGGCGCTGCAAAAGCGTCGCAAGCGATAAGGACGAGGACTGAGATGAAGCTGTTGGAAGGCAAGACGGTATTGGTCACCGGTGCGTCGACGGGCATCGGCCGGGCGGCAGCGATCGGCGCGGCGCAGCATGGCGCGAACGTCGTCATCAACTATCACAGCCGCGACGACGATGCCGACGCCTGCATCGCCGCTATCGAGGCGACCGGGCAGCGTGGCCTCGCCATCAAGGGCGACGTCGCCGAGGCGGCGACCGCGACCGACTTCGTGGCGAAGGCCGTGGCCGCGTTCGGGCGGGTCGACGTGATGGTGTCGAACGCCGGCATCTGCCCGTTCCACAGCTTTCTGGAGATGCCGGCGGACACGCTGGAGCGAACGCTGCGGGTCAACCTGCACGGTGCCTATTATATGTGTCAGGCGGCGGCGAAGGCGATGGTCGAACAGGGCGATGGCGGGGCGATCATCGCCGTGTCGTCGATCTCGGCACTGGTCGGCGGCGAATATCAGACGCATTATACCCCGACCAAGGCAGGCGTGCATTCGCTGATGCAGTCGACCGCGATCGCGCTGGGGCGGTACGGCATCCGCTGCAACTCGGTGCTGCCGGGGACGATCCTGACCGAGATCAACAAGGACGACCTCGCCGATGAGGGGAAGCGCAAATATATGGAAAGCCGCGTGCCGCTGGGCCGGTTGGGTCAGCCTGAGGATATGGTCGGGCCGATCGTGTTCCTCGCGTCGGACATGGCGGCCTATGTCACCGGCGCGGCGTTGCTGGTCGATGGCGGCATGTTCGTGAACCTGCAATGAGGTCCGCACCGAAGCGTACTCCCGCGAAGGCGGGAGTCCAGGGCAGCAAGCGCCGTCGCCTGCGGCTCTGGATCCCCGCCTGCGCGGGGATATTGATGGGTGCGCAACTGCCCGCCGAGACGATCTTCATCGCCGGCGATTCGACCGCGCAGACCTATAAGCAGGATCGCTATCCGCAGACCGGCTGGGGGCAGATGCTGCCGTGCGGTCTGACCGGCGACGTGCAGGTCGAGAACCGGGCGATGGGCGGGCGATCGACCAAGAGCTTCATCGCCGAGGGGCGGTGGGACAAGATCATGGCCGATATCAAGCCGGGCGACGTCGTGCTGATCCAGTTCGGCCATAACGACGCGAGCCAGAACAAGCCCGAACGCTATGCCCCGGCCGCGACGCTGTACCGCGACAATCTGTTGCGGATGGTGTGGGAGACGAAGGGGCATGGCGCGACGCCGATCCTCATCACGCCGGTGACCCGCCGATCGTTCGGACCGGATGGCAAGAGCAAAGCCGATTTCGCCGCATGGTCGGCGGTGGTACGCGACATCGCCGCGACGACGGGAACGCAGTTGATCGACCTCGAAGCATCTTCGCGTGGCTGGGTCGATGCCAAGGGTGTCGAGGGATCGAAAGCGCTGTTCCTCCACTATCCCGCCGGACGGTATCCGGGGTTCAAGGACGGCATCGCCGACGACACGCATTTCAGCGAACTGGGTGCGCGCGGCGTGGCTGAACTGATCGCCGCCGATCTGACGCGGACGGGACTGCCGGTCGCGGCGAAGGTTGCGAAGGTTCGCCCCGACCTGACGCGGACGACGCCGTTGGGGACGATGGGATGCCGGTGATCCAAGCCGATCCGTATCCCCGCGCAGGCGGGGATCCAGAGCCCCGGCCACTGCCGTCCGGTGCCTGCAACCCTGGATCCCCGCCTGCGCGGGGATACGCTTCGGGTGTGGCGCGCCGAACCCTGCTAGGTCTGAGCGCGGCACTCGGCATCGCCACGGCGCTCCCCGCCTTCGGCCAACCGGGGTCCGCCCCCCTCACCTTCGAACCGATCTGGCCCGGTGTGGCACCGGGCGGAGAGAAGGTAACCGAGCCGGAACAGGAAATTCCCCGTTCCCCGACCGGGCCGAAGGACGACACTGCGTTCCTGCACGTCCGCACCCCGACCATGGCGCATATCGCGCCCGCCAAGCCCAATGGCGCGGCGATCCTGCTGATCCCCGGCGGCGGTTATCTGCGCGTCGCGATCGGCAATGGCGGGCGGGCGCTGCTGCAATTCTTCGCGGATCGCGGCTATCACGCCTATCTGCTCAAATACCGCCTGCCCGGCGATCCGTGGACGGCCGGCCCGGATGCACCGCTGCAGGATGCGCAACGCGCGCTCAGGCTCATCAAGGCCGAGGCGAAGGCCACTGGCGTCGCGACCGACCGGATCGGGGTAATGGGCTTTTCGGCGGGAGGGCATCTGGCAGCGATGCTGGCCTATCGCAGCGACGAAACCTATCGTCCGGTCGATGCCGCCGATGCACAACCGCTGGGCGTCCGCGTGGCCGGGCTGCTATATCCGGTGGCGCTGATGGGGGTGCCGGGCGCGCACAAGGGGTCGCAGGATCAGTTGCTCGGCGAGAAGCCGACGCCGGAGAAGGCGTTGCGCGCGCGGACCGATGCCCGGATCAACCCGGCCAGCCCGCCGACCTTCATCGCCCATGCGATCGATGACCGGGTGGTGAGCGTCGACAACGGCCTCGCACTGCTGGCGTCGCTGCGGCGGGCGAAGCGGCCCGCCGAAGCGTATCTGCCGGAGGTCGGCGGCCACGGTTTCGGCGTAATGCTGGATGGCCAGCCGGCCCCGTGGACGAACCTGTTCTTCGCCTTCGCGAAACGGCACGGCTTATGAGCAGGTCTTCGGTCGCACTGTTCGTCACCTGTCTGGTCGATGCGATGCGGCCGGCGATCGGCTTTGCCAGCCTGAAGGTGCTGGAGGAGGCAGGGTTCGAGGTGATCGTGCCGCCGGGCCAGACCTGTTGCGGGCAGCCTGCGCTCAATTCGGGCGACCGCGACGGGGCGGTGGCGATCGCGAAGGCGACGATCCGGTGCCTCGAACCCTATGACACGATCGTCGTGCCGAGCGGATCATGCAGCGGGACGATCAAGGTCCATTATCCCGAATTGTTCGCCGACGATCCGGCATGGCTGGGGCGGGCCGAGGCTCTGGCTGCCAAGACCCACGAAATCCTGTCGTTCCTCGACGCGCAAGGGTGGCGGCCCGACGGGGTCGGCCTGTCGACGACCTCCGCCTATCACGATAGTTGTTCGGGCCTGCGCGAACTGGGCATCAAGCGCCAGCCGCGAACGCTGCTGTCGGCGGTCGCTGGGCTCGACCAGCGGCCGCTCAAGGGGGCCGAGACCTGCTGCGGGTTCGGCGGTACGTTCTGCGTCAAATATCCGGCGATCTCGAACGCGGTGGTCGAGGAAAAGGCGCAGGCGATCGAGGACAGCGGCGCGGCACTGCTGCTGGCGGGCGATCTGGGGTGCCTGATGAACATGGCGGGCAAGCTGCACCGGCGCGGCAGTAGCGTCCGGGCATTCCATGCCGTCGAAATCCTCGCCGGCATGGGCGACGGTCCGGCGATCGGCGAGCCCGCATGAGCTTTGGCCGACGCGTCGAACTGGCACTGGCCGATCCGGTGCTGAAGGTCGCGGTCGAGCGCACCGCCGGCACCGCAGAGACGAAGCGGGCGGCGGCGGTCGAGGCGTTTCCGGCATTCGAGGAAGCCCGGACCCGGGCGGCGGCGATCAAGGATCATGTGATCGCCCATCTCGGCCATTATCTGGAGATGTTCGAGGGTAACGCGATTGCCGCGGGCGCGCAGGTCCATTGGGCGCGCACCGCCGACGAGGCCGCGACGATCGTCATCGATCTGTGCCGCAAGGCCGGGGCAAAGTCGGTCGCGCGCTCCAAATCGATGCTGGGGGAGGAAATCGGCCTGCCCCATGCGCTGGCCGAGGCCGGGATCGAGCGGATCGAGACCGATCTGGCCGAACACATCATCCAGCTGGCGGGCGAGCGGCCATCGCACATCGTGTGGCCGGCGATGCACAAGACCCGCGAGCAGGTGTCGGCGCTGTTCCGCGCGAAGCATCGCGACCCGCATGTCGAGGAAACGATCGCGGCGATGGCCGAAAGCGCGCGGCGGCATCTGCGCGCCGGGATGCTGGGGGCCGATGTCGGCATATCGGGCGCGAACTTCCTGATCGCCGACAGTGGCAGTGTTTGCACCGTCACCAACGAAGGCAATGCCGAATTGTCGATCGTGCCCCCACGCGTGCATATCGTGACGGCGGGGATCGAAAAGATCGTGCCGGCACTGCCCCATGCCATCCATATGCTCCGGATGCTGGCGCGATCGGCGACCGGCGCGGCGCTGACCCAATATACGACCTTCTATACCGGGCCGAAACGCGCTGGTGATCGCGACGGGCCGGAGGAGATGCACATCGTGCTGGTCGACAACGGCCGCAGTGCGATGGCCGCCGATGCGGCGTTGAAGGAGATGCTGCGCTGTATCCGCTGTGGTGCATGTATGAACCATTGCGTGGTATTCCGGCAGGTCGGCGGCCACGCCTATGGCGGTACCTATCCGGGGCCGATGGGGGCGGTGCTGACCCCGGCGCTCGACGGATTGTCGGCCAATCGCGATCTGGCCCATGCCTGCACGATGAACGGGCGGTGTCAGGAGGTCTGCCCGGTCAAGATCCCCCTCCCCACGCTGTTGCGCGGGTGGCGCGAGAAGAGCTGGCGCGAGGGGCTGGAGCCGGTGTCGATGCGGCAGGGCCTCGGCATCTGGCGGCGGGCGGTGCTGCGGCCGCGGCTGTATCGCTTGGCGAGCGGCGCGGCGGTGCGCGCGATGCGGGTCCTGGCGCGACAGGGCTGGATCACCCGCTTGCCCTTCGCCGCCGCGTGGACCAAGTATCGCGACATGCCTGCGCCCGAAGGCGGTACCTTCATGGCGCAATATGCCAGGGGGCGACGGCGATGAGCGCGCGCGACGCGATCCTCGGCAAGCTGCGCGCACCGGTGCCGCTTGATCTGGCCGTACAGGCGGCGGCGCTGGTGGCGGGGAGCGAGCGCCCCCCCGAGCCCGGCGGTTCGCTCGTCGAACGCTTCGTGGCACGGCTGGCGGGGCCGAGCGTGTCGGCGACGTTCGACCGGATCGATGCTGCCGATGCCCTGCCCGATGCTGTTCGGCGCTATCTGGCGGCGCAGGCACTACCCGCCGCGCTCTATCTCCCGCCCGATCCGCACGTCGCCGCGCTCGATTGGCGCGGTTTTCGGATCGATCACCAAGCCGCCCCCGATCAGGTCGCTGCGCTGGCGGTGGCGAAGGCGGGAGTGGCGGAGAGCGGGTCGCTGGTGTTCGAGACCGGACCGCAGGCCCCGATGTTGCCGAACTTTCTGACGCTCCATCATATCGTCGTGCTGGCGCAAGCGGACATGATCGCGACGCTGGAGGATATTCCAGCCGATCTGGCGGGGCACCGGGCGCATTACTGGGTGACCGGGGTGTCGGGGACGACCGACATCGAAGGGCAATATGTCCGCGGGGCGCATGGGCCGCGGTTTTTGCATGTCGTACTGATTGGCTGAAAGCGACAATTCCCTCTTTCCCGTTTGGTTCGAGCGGAGGTTCGAGCCTGTCGAGAACCGAAGTCGAGAAGGGGGTTGCCCCGAGCGACCCGTTCTCGACGAGGTTCGCAGGAAGATGGAAACGGCCGCCCGACAGAGTCACCCGGCATTAATCGCGCGCTCACCCGATGGTAACCGGAACGACGCATCGCACGCATACGTATTGCGCGTGACAAGCGTTCGACAATCGATACTGTCGTTCCGACCCTGTTCAGAGGAACCTGCGTGACTCAGCCTGCCCTCTCCGCCGTTTCCCCTACGTCCCCGCCGCTCGCCGACGCGATCCTCGAAACGCTGGTCCATCGCATCGGCAAGGATGCGCAGGCCGCGCTGCCGCATGACTGGCTGGCAGCGACGATCCTGACCGTGCGCAACGACATCATCGAACGCTGGATGGCGTCGAGCAAGGAAGCCCATGCCGCCGGGGCGAAAAAAGTCTATTATCTCAGCCTCGAATTCCTGATCGGGCGGTTGCTGCGCGATGCGATCGCCAATCTGTCGCGGACCGACGAGGTGCGCGAGGCGCTGGCGTCGCTGGGCGTCAACTTGTCCGATCTGGAGGGTGAGGAACCCGATGCCGCCCTCGGCAATGGTGGCCTCGGCCGGCTGGCGGCATGCTTCATGGAAAGCCTCGCCAGCCTCGACCTGCCTGCCTATGGCTATGGCATCCGCTATGTGAACGGCATGTTCCGCCAGCGGATCGACAATGGCTGGCAGATCGAGCTGCCCGAAACGTGGCTTCGTCACGGCAATCCATGGGAGTTCGAACGGCGCGAGAGCAATTATCGCATCGGTTTTGGCGGTGAAGTCGTCGGCGACGAGAATGGCGACATTCACTGGATGCCGAGCGAGAGCGTCGAGGCGGTGGCGGTCGACACCCCGGTGATCGGCTGGCGCGGGGCGCGGGTCAACACGTTGCGGCTGTGGACCGCGCGGGCGCGCGATCCGATCCGGCTCGACCGGTTCAACGCCGGCGATCACGAAGGCGCGCTGGCCGCTTCGGTGCGGGCCGATACGCTGGTCCGCGTCCTGTATCCGGCGGATTCGACCCCGGCCGGACAGGAATTGCGGCTGCGGCAGGAATATTTCTTCTCCTCGGCATCGATCCAGGACATCGTCCGTCGCCACGTCCAGTATTTCGGCGACATCCGCACCCTGCCGGACAAGGCGGCGATCCAGCTGAACGACACCCATCCGGCGGTGTCGGTCGCCGAGTTGATGCGCATCCTGATCGACGATCATGCGCTCGATTTCGACGGCGCGTGGGAGATTACCAAGGCGACGTTCGGCTATACCAACCACACGCTGCTGCCCGAGGCGCTCGAAAGCTGGCCGCTCCCGCTGTTCGAACGGCTGCTGCCGAGGCACATGCAGATCGTCTATGCGATCAATGCGAAGGTGCTTCGCGAGGCGCGGACGCAGGGGCAGGACGACCGTGCGATCTCCGCGATCAGCCTGATCGACGAAGGCGGCGAACGGCGGGTGCGAATGGCCAACCTCGCCTTTACCGGCAGCCATAGCGTCAACGGCGTCGCCGCGCTGCACACCGACCTGATGAAGCAGACGGTGTTCGCCGACCTGCACCGCCTGTATCCCGACCGGATCAACAACAAGACCAACGGCATCACCCCGCGCCGCTGGCTGTTCGAAAGCAATCCGGGGCAGACGGCGCTGATCCAGGAGGCGATCGGCGACGCCTTCCTCGACGATGCGACCAGGCTGGCCGACCTGAAACCCTTCGCCGCCGATGCAGCGTTCCGCGAAAGGTTCGAGCAAGTGAAGCGCGCCAACAAGGTGCGGCTGTCGCAGCATCTGCGCGAGGTGATGGGCGTCCGCCTCGATCCCGACGCGATGTTCGACGTGCAGGTGAAGCGCATCCACGAATATAAGCGCCAGTTGCTCAATATCCTCGAAACGGTGGCGCTGTACGACCAGATCCGCAGCCAGCCGGACAAGGACTGGACGCCCCGCGTGAAGCTGTTCGCGGGCAAGGCGGCGTCGAGCTATCATAACGCCAAGCTCATCATCAAACTGGCCAATGACGTTGCGCGCCGGGTCAACGCCGATCCGGCGGTGCGCGGGCTGCTGCGCGTGGCGTTCGTGCCGAATTACAATGTCTCGCTCGCCGAACTCATCATGCCTGCCGCCGACCTGTCCGAACAGATCAGCACCGCCGGCATGGAAGCGTCGGGCACCGGCAACATGAAGCTGGCGCTGAACGGCGCGCTGACCATCGGCACGCTGGACGGGGCCAATGTCGAAATCCGCGACCATGTCGGCGCGGACGATATCATCATCTTCGGCCTGACCGCCGATCAGGTCGCCGAGAAGCGAGCCAATGGCTATGACCCGCGCGAGGCGATCGCCGCCTCGCGCGAGTTGCAACAGGCGCTGTCGGCGATCAAGAGCGGGGTCTTCAGCCATGACGATCCGGGCCGCTATGCCGGGCTGATCGAAGGGCTGGAGAATAGCGACTGGTTCCTGTGCTGTGCCGATTTCGACAGCTATGCGCAGGCACAGCGCGACGTCGATGCGCGCTGGGCGGACCGGGCCGGCTGGAACGCCAGCGCGATCCGCAATGTCGGCGGGGTCGGCTGGTTCTCGTCCGACCGAACGATCAGCGAATATGCGCGTGATATCTGGAACGTGATGTGAGGCCGCCGGCCGACGCCGTCGCGGCGCTGCTCGCGGGGCGTCACGCCGATCCTTTCGCGCTGCTGGGGCCGCACGCCGGGCCGGAGGGCACGTTCGTACGCGCATGGTTGCCGAATGCGCAGAAGGTGCTGGCGCACGACCTGTCGGGCAAGTTGCTCGGCGAATTGCGGCCGGTCGGCGACGGAATCGTCGAGGGGACGATCAACGGCCCGCCCCAGCCGATGCTCTATTATGCGCGCGGCGGTGCCGGTGAATGGTGGGTCAAGGACCCTTATTCGTTCGGGCCGGTGCTGGGGCCGACCGACGATTTCCTGATCGCCGAAGGTACGCACCTGCGGCTGCACGACAAGCTCGGCGCGCATCCGATCCGGCATGAAGGTGCCGAAGGCATGCACTTCGCGGTATGGGCCCCGAATGCGCAGGTCGTCAGCGTCGTCGGCGACTGGAACCATTGGGATGCCAAGCGCCATCCGATGCGGCGGCGAAGCGATGTCGGCGTCTGGGAAATCTTCCTTCCCGATGTCGGACCGGGTCAGGCGTATAAATTCGCGATCATCGGCGCGGACGGTCAGCGGTTGCCGCACAAGGCCGATCCCTTCGCCTTTGCCAGCGAATTGCGCCCGGCGACGGCATCGCTGACGGCAGCACCGCTCGATCACGACTGGCGCGACGGCGCGCACCGTGCGCATTGGGCATCGGTCGATCCGCGCCGCGTGCCGATCTCGATCTACGAAGTCCATGCCGGCAGCTGGCAGCGCGACGACGATGGCTGGTTCCTGCCATGGGATCAGCTGGCCGATCGACTGATCCCCTATATCGTCGAGATGGGCTTTACCCATATCGAGTTCCTGCCAATCAGCGAGCATCCCTACGACCCGTCGTGGGGATATCAGACGACCGGTCTCTATGCCCCGTCGGCGCGGTTCGGCGATGCAGTGGGGTTCGCGCGCTTCGTCGATGGTGCCCACAAGGCCGGTATCGGCGTGCTGCTCGACTGGGTTCCCGCGCACTTCCCGACCGATGCGCACGGATTGGCGCGGTTCGACGGTACCGCGCTGTACGAACATGATGATCCGCGGCTGGGCTTCCACCCCGACTGGAACACGGCCATCTATAATTTCGGCCGCCGCGAAGTCTCTCAATTCCTGGTGAACAATGCGTTGTTCTGGGCCGAGCGCTATCATGTCGACGGGCTGCGCGTGGATGCGGTCGCGTCGATGCTGTACCGCGACTATTCGCGGAAAGACGGCGAGTGGATTCCCAACGACGCCGGCGGACGGGAAAACTGGGAGGCGGTCGAGTTTCTGCGCGCCACCAACCGTGCGGTCTATCGCGACCATCCCGGCTTCTTCACCGTTGCCGAGGAATCGACGTCATGGCCCGGCGTGTCGAAGCCGGCGCACGAAGGCGGGCTGGGCTTCGGGTTCAAATGGAATATGGGCTTCATGCACGACACGCTCGCCTATATGGCGCGCGAGCCGGTGCATCGGTCGCATCACCATAATGAAATCACCTTCGGCCTGACCTACGCGTTCAGCGAGAATTTCGTCCTGCCGCTCAGCCATGACGAGGTGGTCCATGGCAAGGGATCGCTGCTGACCAAGATGGCCGGCGACGACTGGCAGAAATTCGCCAATCTACGTGCCTATTATGCGCTGATGTGGGGATATCCCGGCAAGAAGCTGCTGTTCATGGGGCAGGAATTCGCGCAGCGCCGCGAATGGTCCGAGGAACGCGCGCTCGATTGGGAATTGATGGACGCGCCCGCCCATCGCGGCGTGGCATCGCTGGTCCGCGACCTGAACCGGCTGTATCGCGAAACGCCGGCCCTGCACGCCCGCGATTGCGAAGGCGACGGGTTCGCCTGGGCGGTGGTCGACGATGCCGCCAATTCGGTATTCGCCTGGGAGCGGCGGGCACCGGCCGAAGCGACGGTACTGGTCGTCAGCAACCTCACCCCGATCCCGCGCGAAGGCTATCGCGTGCCGGTGTCGCAGGGCGGGCGCTGGCGGGAGATGCTGAACAGCGACGCCGCTGAATATGGCGGCGGCGGCATGGGCAATATGGGCGTCGTCGAAGCAACGGACGGGATGGTGACACTGACCCTGCCCCCGCTGGCGACACTCTGGTTCGAAAACGAAAAATAATCTGGGAGAGGTACATGGAACGTCGGGGACAACCATTGGCGCGCGACGCGATGGCCTATGTTCTGGCGGGCGGACGCGGCAGCCGGTTGTTCGAGATGACCGACACCCGCGCCAAGCCCGCCGTCTATTTCGGCGGCAAGAGCCGGATCATCGATTTCGCACTGTCGAACGCGATCAATTCGGGCATCCGCCGCATCGGCGTGGCGACCCAGTACAAGGCGCACAGCCTGATCCGGCATTTACAGCGCGGCTGGAACTTCCTGCGTCCCGAACGCAACGAAAGCTTCGATATCCTGCCGGCCAGCCAGCGGATCAGCGAGTTTCAATGGTATGAGGGCACCGCCGATGCGGTGTTCCAGAATATCGACATCATCCAGAGCTATAATCCCGAATATATGGTCATCCTCGCGGGCGATCATATCTACAAGATGGATTACGAGCTCATGCTGCAACAGCATGTCGACACCGGTGCCGACGTGACCGTGGCGTGCATGGAGGTGCCGCGGATGGAGGCGGTCGGTTTCGGCGTGATGCATGTCGATGCACAGGACCGGATCATCGATTTCGTCGAAAAACCCAAGGACCCGCCGGCGATCCCCGGACAGCCCGATCTCGCGCTCGCCAGCCTTGGCATCTATGTGTTCCGTACCGCCTTGCTGTTCGAGCAACTGCGTCGCGACGCCGATACAGCGGGCTCCAGCCGGGACTTCGGCAAGGACCTGATCCCGTGGCTGGTGAAGCACGGCCATGCGCAGGCGCATCGCTTCTCCGCATCGTGCGTGCGCAGCCCGGAAGAGCCGCGCGCCTATTGGCGCGACGTCGGCACCGTCGACGCCTATTGGGAAGCGAATATCGACCTGACCGACGTGGTGCCCGAACTCGACCTGTACGATCGCAGCTGGCCGCTATGGACCTATTCGGAAATCACACCCCCGGCGAAGTTCGTCCATGACGTCGATGGCCGGCGCGGCTGCGCGGTGTCGAGCCTGGTATCGGGCGACTGCATCGTGTCGGGGTCCAGCATTCATCGCAGTCTGCTGAGCACCGGGGTCCGCGCGCACAGCTTCAGCAACATCGACGAATCGGTGATCCTGCCGATGACCCGGATCGGGCGCGGCGCACGATTGACTCGGTGCGTGGTCGATGCCGGCGTGACGATCCCCGACGGGCTGGTGATCGGCGAAGACCCGGTGATCGACGGTCACCGCTTCCGCCGGACGGAACGGGGAATTTGCCTGATTACCCAGCCGATGATCGACCGGCTGGAGGCGTGATGTTGCGCTCCACCCCTTCGCGCATCATGGGCAAGTCGTAGGTGCGCGTTCTATCGGTCGCGTCGGAGGCGTATCCGCTGGTCAAGACCGGCGGCCTCGCCGACGTCGTCGGTGCCCTGCCCGCCGCGCTCGCGCCGCACGGGGCGGAGACGACGACGTTGCTGCCCGGCTATCCATCGGTGCTGAAGCATCTGGGCAGGGTGAAGCCGGTCCATCGCTGGGACGATCTGCTCGGTACACCGGCGCGGCTGCTGGACGGGAAGGTCGACGGCCATCCGCTGCTGGTCCTCGACGCACCGGAACTGTTCGCCCGCGACGGTGGCCCCTATGCTGACACGACGGGCCGCGACTGGAGCGACAATTGGCGGCGCTTCGCCGCGCTCGGGCGCGCAGCGGCGGATATCGCGCCGCGGTTCGACCTGTTGCATGCGCATGACTGGCAAGGGGCGATGGCGCCGGCTTACCTGCGTTATGACGGTGCGACCGTGCCCAGTGTGCTGACGATCCACAATATCGCCTTTCAGGGCCGCTACGACGCCGCCGTATTCGCCGGGCTGGCCCTGCCTGACGCCGCCTTCGCGCTCGACGGGATCGAATATTATGGCGGCGTCGGGCTGTTGAAGGCCGGGCTGGCATCGGCCGATGCGATTACCACCGTGTCACCCAGCTATGCCGAGGAAATCCGGCGCAGCGAATTCGGCATGGGTCTGGAAGGATTGATCGAGGCGCGCCGCGACCGGGTGAGCGGCATCGTCAACGGAATCGATCCGGCGGTATGGTCGCCCGAGCATGACACCGCCCTCCCCGCCCGCTATTCCGCGCGGAACCTGTCGCGCCGCCGCACGAACAAGCGCGCGGTGGAGGCGGCGTTCGACCTCGATCGCGGTGACGGACCGATCTTCATCGTCGTCAGCCGGCTGACCTGGCAAAAGGGAATGGACGTGCTCGCCAACAGCCTCGACGCGCTCGTCGCGATGGGCGGACGTCTGGCCTTGCTCGGATCGGGCGATGCGGCACTGGAAGGCGCGTTCATGGCGGCGCGCAACCGGCATGGCGGGCGCGTCGGTGTGCGGATCGGCTATGACGAAGCGGTCTCGCATCTGTTGCAGGGGGGCGGCGATGCGATCCTGATCCCGTCGCGCTTCGAACCATGCGGGCTGACGCAATTATACGGGCTGGCCTATGGCTGCGTGCCGGTGGTGGCGAGGACCGGCGGATTGGCCGATACGGTCATCGACGCGAACGAAGCGGCGGTGGCGGCCGGGGTCGCGACCGGTGTTCAATTCGCAGCGGTGACGCCGGACGGGCTGCTTCACGCGCTGCGCCGGACAATGGCACTATATGCCCGTAGCGATCTGTGGACGGCGATGCAGAAGCAGGGGATGCGCGCCGACTTTTCCTGGAAGCGCAGCGGCGCCCGCTATGCCGAACTCTATCGCGGACTGACGACCCGGTGATTGCCGGTGCCAGTGCCATCGACGGCGGAACCCGCTTTGCCGTCCGCGCGCGGGATGCCGCGGCGGTGTGGCTATGCCTGTTCGACGGCGACGTAGAACGCCGGGTGGCGATGACGCGCGACGGCGACTGGTTCGTCGTCGATGTCGCGAGTGTCGGTCCGGGGCAGCATTATGGCTATCGCGCCGACGGCGACTGGGCACCCGGGGCGGGGCGCTGGTTCGATCCGGCCAAGTTGTTGGTCGACCCCTATGCCGTCGAACTGGACCGGCGGTTCGTTCATGATCCGGCCCTGTCGCGGTTTGGGGCGGATACGGCGTCGATCGTGCCGCGCGCGATCGTCCCGGCACCGTCCGAACCGATCCGGCCGGAGCCACCGCGCATCGATCCGGCACGGCCGATCTACGAACTGAACGTGCGTGGCTTCACCATGCTGCACCCCGACGTGCCGGAGGCACAACGCGGGACGATCGCGGCGCTGGCGCATCCGTCGGTCATCGCCCATCTGCGCAAGATCGGCGTCGGCGCGGTCGAACTGATGCCGATCGTCGCCTGGATCGACGAACGGCATCTGCCGCCGCTGGGGCTCGGCAATGCGTGGGGGTACAACCCGGTCGCGTTCATGGCGGTCGACCCCGGCCTTGCCCCCGGCGGCGTCACCGAACTGCGCGACACGATCGCGGCGCTGCATGCTGCCGATATTGGCGTGATCCTCGACATGGTGTTCAACCATAGCGGCGAGAGCGACGTGCATGGGCCGATCCTGTCGCTGCGCGGGCTCGACGATCGCAGCTATGCGCATGCACCGGATGGGAGCCTCATCAACGATACCGGCACCGGCAACACGCTGGACGCCGGAGACGCGGGGGTTCGCGATCTGATCCTCGCGTCGCTGCGGCATTTCGCGGCGTTGGGCGTCGACGGATTCCGCTTCGACCTCGCCCCGGTCATCGCGCGGTCGCCGGGGTTCGACCGCGACGCCCCGATCTTCGCCGCCATCGCCGCCGATCCGCTGCTCGCCGACCGGGTGATGATCGCCGAGCCATGGGATATCGGTCCGGGCGGGTATCAGCTCGGGCAGTTTCCACCTGACTGGATCGAATGGAACGACCGCTATCGTGACGATGTCCGCCGGTTCTGGCGCGGTGACGGCAGCGTCGGGACCCTGGCGACGCGATTGATGGGGTCGGCCGATATCTTCGGATCGCCCACCCGCAGCGTCAACTTCCTTGCCGCGCATGACGGCTTCACCCTTGCCGACCTGATATCGCATGTCGATCGCCACAATCACGCGAATGGCGAGGATAATCGCGACGGGCATGGCGACAATCTATCGTGGAATCACGGGGTCGAAGGGCCGTCCGACGATGCGAGGGT
The DNA here is from genome assembly GCF_001421155.1 of Sphingomonas sp. Leaf5. Taxonomy (NCBI): domain Bacteria; kingdom Pseudomonadati; phylum Pseudomonadota; class Alphaproteobacteria; order Sphingomonadales; family Sphingomonadaceae; genus Sphingomonas; species Sphingomonas sp. Leaf5. Next base: position 91,703 of record NZ_LMJZ01000019.1, read on the forward strand.
GATCGCCGCGCGCACCGCCGATCTGCGCGCGTTGCTGGCGACCCTGTTCGCGACGCGCGGCCATATCCAGTTGACCGCAGGCGACGAATTCGGACGCAGCCAGCGGGGCAACAACAATGCCTATGCGCAGGACAATGCGATCACCTGGGTCGACTGGGCGGCGCGCGACGTGGCGCTGGAGGATCATGTCGCCGCACTGGCACGCTGGCGGCGCGAACGACCGGCGGTGTTCGACCGGCACGTGCCCGATCAGGCGATCTGGCTGACCCTCGACGGGCAGCCGATGACCCCGGCAAACTGGGAAGCACCCGACTGCCCCGGCTTCGAACTTCGGCTGCCCGGCGCATCGATCCGGATCGACCGCGCCGGACGAACCGTCACCCTGCAATAGGCTCACGCACCCGAAGCATCGCCACCGCCGCCAACGCCATTACCGTCGCCGCGACCAGCATGGTGTAGGCCGGATTGGTCGGGAACCACGTCTTGATGACCCCGCCCATCACGGTCGCGACCATCAGCTGCGGCAGGACGATGAAGAAATTGAAGATGCCCATATACACGCCCAGCTTGCGCTGCGGCAGGGCGTTGGCGAGCAGCACATAGGGCATGGTCAGCACCGAGGCCCATGCGATGCCGATCCCGATCATCGGCAGGATCATGCCCGTCCGGTCATGCGTCAGGAAGATGCCGATATAGGCCACCGCGCCGATGGCAAGGCACAGCAGATGCGTCCGCGCCGCGCCGATCCGGCGTGCCAGCACCGGCAAGGCGAACGCCGCCACCGCCGCGACGCCCGAATAGATCGCGAAGAGGATGCCGACCCAGCTGCCCGCCTGATTATACCCGTCCGAAGTCGGGTCGATCGTGCCCCATACCTGCTGCGCGATCACCGGGGTCGTATAGACCCACATGATGATGAGTGCCCCCCAGGTGAAGAACTGGACCAGCGCCAGCCGCCGCATCGTGTCGGGCATGGTCGCCAGATCGCCGATGATGTGGCTCAACACATTGTCGCCACGCCCGGCGCGGACCAACGTGCCGGATATCAGCTGCGCCACGCCATACAGCGCGACGCCGGCGGCGACGAAATAGGCTTCGCGACCGCTTGCCAACGCGCCGCTACGTTCGGCCCATGCGATCAACAGCGCGACGACGATGCCGCCGACGATCCACGACGGTCCGCGCTGGGGGATGACGGGCGGGGTATGGTCGACGGGTTCCTGCGCTTCTTCCCCGAACGCCGCCAGTTCCGCCGGGCTGTATTCGCGAACGGTCAGGACGGTCCACAGCACCGCGATCAGCAGCATCACGCCGCCGAAATAGAAGCCGTAGCGGACGGCATCGGGCACCGCGCCCGCCGGAGCGGTGTTGCTGACGCCGAAGACGTTTTCAAAGACATAGGGCGCGATGCTGGCGACGACCGCGCCGGCACCGATGAACCATGTCTGGAACGCATAGCCCGCCGGGCGCTGCCGGGGCGACAGCATGTCCCCGACGAACGCGCGGAACGGCTCCATCGACACGTTCAGCGACGCGTCGAGAATCCATAGCGTCATCGCCGCCGCAAGAATGCTCGGCGAGTTCGGCATGAAGAACAGCGCGCAGGTACACAGGATCGCACCGATCAGGAAATAGGGTCGCCTGCGCCCCAGTCGTCCCCAGGTCCGGTCGGAATAATGGCCGATCAACGGCTGGACCAGCAGCCCGGTCAGCGGGGCCGCGATCCACATCAGCCCCAACTGGTCGATCGGGGTGCCGAGCGACTGGAAAATGCGACTGGCATTCGCGTTTTGCAGCGCGAAGCCGATCTGGATGCCGAAGAAACCGAACGAGATGTTCCAGAGCTGGGCGAAGCCGAGCGTCGGACGGTTGGTAGTCGTCATAAATCCTCCCCGTTCACGGGGAGGGGGACCGTCCGCAGGACGGTGGAGGGGGATCGCCCCACCCGCCACCGTAGCGTTGCGGGGCCATCCCCCTCCACCACCGCCTTTGGCTGCGGTCCCCCTCCCCGTTCCGGGGAGGAACTTTACTTGCGCTTCGCTGCCACGAACCGGATCGCCTCGCCACCGCCGGGCGCCAGCGCGATCGTCATCGTATCGCCCTTCTTCACCGGGCGCTGTTCGATGGTGATCGAATGGCGGGCGTCGGTCCGGTAATCGGCGCCCGGCCCGTCGCGATAGATTTCCGCTGTATAGGTCTTGCCCGCATCGAGGAAATCGAGCGTCACCGTCGAGTTGCGCGCCTCTTCGTCGCCGATTGCGCCAAGATACCAGTCGTTGCTGCCCGCCGCCTTGCGCACGATCGTCGCATAATCGCCGACCTCGCCGTTCAGCACGCGGGTGTCGGACCAGTCGGTCGGCACGTCGCGGATGAACTTGAACGCGGCGGGATAGCGCGCGTAGTTTTCGGGCGTATCGGCCGCCATGACGACCGGTGAATACAGCACGACATATAATGCCAGTTGCTTGGCGATGGTCGACTTGATCGCACTGCCGTTGCTGCCGGTCAGGCTCAACACGCCCGGCGTGAAGTCCATCGGCCCCCCCAGAAACTGGGTGAAGACCATGTTGGCCTCATGCTCGGGCGGGTTCTTGCCGCCTTCCCATGCGTTATATTCCATACCGCGCCCGCCTTCGCGGCTCAGCCAGTTGGGCCAGGTACGCCGCAGGCCGGTGTCCTTGACCGGTTCATGGCTGTCGATCGACACCTTGTAACGGGCGGCGGCGTTCAGGACGCGCTGGTGATGATTCACCATCCATTGTCCCTCATGCCACTCGCGATGCTTCGATCCATCGGCATCGACGCGCTCGATCTGGCCGGCATCGGTGACATAGCCGGTCTTGACCACGCGTTCGCCGTGGTCGGCCGCCCATTTGAACGCGGTGTCGAGTTGCGCGTCATAATGGCTGACCGAACCGCCGGTCTCATGATGGCCGATCAGGCGTACACCTTTCGACTTCGCATAGGCGGCAAGCGCCGCCGCATCGAAATCCTCGGTCGGGCCGCTGAAGTTCATGTCGTTGCCGTTGCCGAGCCAGTCACCGTCCCAGCCGACATTCCATCCCTCGACCAGCACCCCCTGAATGCCGTTGGCGGCGGCGAAGTCGATATAGCGTCGGACGTTCGCGGTGGTGGCACCGTGATTCGGCCCACGCGCCCACGTCCAGTCGCCCTTGATCATGTTCCACCACACGCCGACGAACTTGCCCGGCTGAATCCAGCCCGACGTGTCGCCCAGCTTGTTGGGTTCGTTGAGGTTCAGTCCGATGCGGCTTGCCGCGTACAACTCGGCGGCATCGTCGGCGATGGCGATGGTCCGCCACGGTGTCGAAAACCCGGCGGCGCGCGTCACCTTCGGACCGTTCGATCCGGGCGTCAGCACCGCGCGAAACGTCGTGCCCTCCGACCGGGCGAGGTTCATCGCCGAATAGTCGGTCAGTGCCGCTTCGTGGATCGCAACGTGACGCCCGCTGGCGAGCTTTACCGTCATCACCGTCTGGGCGGTGCCAACCGCGTCGAGCGGAGTCTTGTTGTAGAGATACTCCTCGCGATTCCATTCGAACGCCGGCTTCCACCATGCAGTGCCGGGTTCGGCGAAGGCGAACTGGGTCAGTTCGTCGGCGATATTGACCATCGTCAGATTCGCTTGTTTCGGCAGGGTATAGCGAAAGCCGAGCCCATCATCGAACAGGCGGAAGGTGACCGCCATCTCGCGCTTCAGGTTCTTCGCCTCGCGGAACGTGACCGTCAGTTCGGTGTGGTTGTCGCGGATCGTCTTCCACTCGCCGAACGGCTGCGTCCAGGTCGAGTCCGAGCGGTCGCGCTTCGTCCCCGCCAGCGTCAGCCCGCGCTCGATCTTCGGCGCGTCGGTGAACAGGAAGCCGAGCTTGCTGTCGTTCAGCACCGCCTTGCCGTCCTTCGCGACCGAATAGCTGGGGCGACCTTCGTTATCGAGACTGATGGCGATCGTCAGCTTGCCGTCGGGCGACGCAGCACGCGCGACGACCTCGGCAAAGGCAGGCGAGGCCATGGCGGTCATGCCGCCCAGCGCCAGTGCCAGTTTCATCATCCTCAACACGATATTCCTCATGCTTCGTCGCGAATAGCAACGCGCGCCGCGAACGGACCGAACCGGTCGCCGTCGACGTTGCCGATGGTTTCGATGACGCGCCAGTCAGCGCTCGCTGCGAACGTCGCTTCGTCGTTCGACAGATTGAAGACACACAAAAGCCGCTGCCCCTCAAGTTCACGCTCGAAGGCGAGGATCGCATCCGACGCCTCGACGATGGTCATGCTGCCCGACCGCAGCGCCGGATGCGCGTTGCGCAGGCGCAGCACGTGGCGGGTGAAGTTCAGCAACGAGCGGGCATCGCCCTCCTGCCGGTCGACCGCCAGCGGCCGGTGCGCCTCGCCGGCCGGCAGCCACGGCTTGCCCGCGCCGAAACCGAGATTGTCGGCGTCGGCCGCCCATGGCATCGGGGTCCGCGCCCCGTCGCGCGACAGGGTCAGCGGCCAGTTGGCGATCGCTTCGGGGTCCTGCAGATCCTCGAAAGCGATCTCGACCTGCGGCAGGCCCAGTTCCTCGCCATTGTACAGGAAGATATTGCCGCGCAGGCAGGCGAGCAGCAGCATCTTGATCCGGCCGAACGCATCGGCGTCCGCCCCTGCGGGCAACCAGCGGGAGACGGCACGCGGCGCGTCATGGTTCTCGAATGCCCAGCTCGGCCATGGCGAGCCGTCGTCCCATGGCTCGATCGCGTCGCGCAGGATGCGTGGCGACAGTTCGGGGGCATAGAGAAAGTCGAAGCCATAGGCCGTGTTGAGCCGCGTATCCCCTGCGCAGAACAGCTTCATTTCGCGCGTCGCGTCGTCGCCGCCGATCTCCGCTACCGTGAAGCGGTCGCCGTCATAGCTGTCGAGCAGCGCGCGCACCCGTTCGAGGAAGGCCGGAATGTCCGGATGCCCCTGATTATACAGCTTGCGCTGAAAATCGAACGGGCGGGTCCGGGTCTTGCCGTTGCTCGGCATCGGCGGATTGTCGCGCAGTTCGGGGTCGTGCATCGCGAAGTTGATCGCGTCCAACCGGAAGCCGTCGACACCGCGGTCGAGCCAGAAGCGCGCGGTGTCGAGCAGCGCCTCCTGCAATTCCGCATTGTGGCCATGGAGTTGCGGCTGTTCCTTCAGGAAGTTATGCAGATAATATTGGCCGCGCCGCGCATCCCATGTCCATGCCGGGCCGCCAAACACCGATTGCCAGTTGCTGGGCGGCGAACCGTCGGGCTTGGCATCGGCCCAGACATACCAGTCGGCCTTGGGGTTCGTACGGCTCGACCGGCTCTCGACGAACCACGGATGTTCGTCGCTGGTATGTGACCAGACTTGGTCGATGATGATCTTCAGCCCGAGCGCATGGGCGCGCGCGATCAGCGCGTCGAAATCGGCGAGCGTGCCGAAGATCGGATCGACATTGCAATAATTCGCAACGTCATAGCCGAAATCCTTCATCGGCGAGGTGAAGAAGGGTGACAGCCACATCGCTTCGACGCCCAGCGACGCGACATGATCGAGGTGCGCGGTAATTCCCGGCAAATCACCGATACCGTCGCCATTGCTGTCCGCGAAACTGCGCGGATAGATCTGGTAGATGGTCGCGCCGTGCCACCAGCGACGGGCGTTCGCAGTCTCGGTCATTATCGGGTCTCCGCGGCGCATACCGCATAGCCAAGGGCGGGAAGGTCGACACGGATCGCACCGGGTGCGGTCACGCTGCCGCAGCGACCGGCCAGCGCACGGAAGCGGGTCGAGGCGGTTTCGACCTGCACGTTGCGGGTGATCGGCGCGGTCGAGGTGTTGAACAGCAGCAGGACTTCGGCGTTGTTGGCCGGATCGAAGCGCGAGATAGCAAGCAGGCCAGGCGTTTCCTCACGGGCGCGCAGTACCTGCCGTCCGCGGGTCAGCGCCGGGGTGGTCGTGCGCAGCTTCGCGAGGTTGGCGATCTGCCGATACAGCGGGTGGGTCGGGGTGAAGTTCGCGGTCGCGGTAGTGGCGGTCGTGCCGAGCAACCTGTTGTCGTTGTACGACGCGACTTGCGATGCGAACATATCCTCGCGTGCGTCCTGATCGTTGCCGTCGCCGGCAAACCCCTGTTCGTCGCCCGAATAGATGGTCGGCACGCCGCGCAGGGTCAGCAGCATCGCGTTCGACAGCATCACGCGCGACAGGATTTCGGCATCGCTCGCTTGCGGCCGCGCCTGCCGGACATAGAAAGCGAAGCGGCCGTTATCGTGATTGCCGGTGAAGGTCGGCAATTGCCGCGCCATGGCCTCACCACCCGCATATAGCACGTCACCGTCGAACACGGTTTCGAAGGCGTCGGTACCCTTCTTGCCGGCGACGGTCTGCAACACCGCTTCGCGGAACGAGAAGTCGAGGACCGCCGGAAACTTGCCGGTCTTCGTCCACGCCGCCAGCCCGCCGGCGTCTAGCGACGACATCGCGACCTCCCCGAAGATATGGAAGTTCGGGATACCCTTTGCCCGGGCACGGTCGAGCATCGCCGGCACGAACGCCGCCCAGAATTCGGGGTTCACGTGCCGCGCCGTATCGATGCGATATCCGTCGATGCCGAACCGGTCGATCCACCCGCCAAAGATGTCGATCATGCCGGCGACGACGCGCGGGTTTTCGGTCATCAGGTCGTCCAGCCCGACGAAATCGCCCATCTGCGAGCTTTCGTTGGTGAAGGTCGTGTTGCCGCGATTATGGTAATAGATCGGATCGTTGAGCCATGCCGGCACTTTCACTGCCTTTTCGGGTGCGGGCACATAGGGTGTGTAGGCAAAGGACGGATCGGTCAGCTTCGCGAAATTCTCTGGCGTCTGCACGGCGTCGCCGGCGAACCCCTTGTTCTTGCCCTTTGCCGCATAGGGATAGTCGGCGCGGCTGCGATAGACGCACGCGCTCTTGTCGGCACATTCGCGATACTGGATCACGTCGGCGGTGTGGTTGGCGATGATGTCCATATAGACCTTCATCCCGCGGGCATGCGCTGCGTCGACCAGCGCCTTGAAATCGGCGTTGGTGCCGAGATGCGGGTCGACCTGGGTGAAGTCGGTGATCCAATAGCCGTGATAACCCGCCGATTCCTGACCCGGCCCGCCCTGTACCGGCTTGTTTTTGAAGATCGGCCCGACCCAGATCGCGGTCGCGCCGAGCGACTGGATGTAGGGCAGCCGCGCGGTCAGCCCCTTCAGGTCGCCGCCATGGTAGAAGCCCTTGGCGGTCGGATCATAGCCATGGACCATCCGGTCGCCGGTCAGGCCGCCGCGATCATTGGCGCGGTCGCCATTTTCGAACCGGTCGGGCAGCACGAAATAGATTACCTCGTCCTCGGGCGCACGGGCGCGGAAATCCTGCGCGGCGGCAGGCAGCGCGCTGGCACCCAGCGTCAGGGCGAGGAGCAGGGATCGGATCACGCGGCAACCTTTGCATCGGGCGCCGGGCAGTGGGCGCGCAGGAACTGGTCATGGGTCGGCATCCGCGCGACCGTGGCGGCGACATGTTTCGAACTCATGTCGAGAAACTGGCTCCGGCGTTCGGCGGGCAACGCATCGGCGAGCGGATGATAGCCGCCGGCCCGCACCCCCTGCCCGACCAATAGTTGCACCCATGCGACTTCGGCGAACAATTCGTGTTCGTCGCGAACGATCCGGCCGGATTCACGGAACAGCGCGATGCGTTCCGCCAGACTATCGGGCAGCGGCGTCGCACGGCGTTCCTGCCAAAAGGGTTCGTCACGACCGTTCAGCGCATAATGCGCGATCAGGAAGTCGCGAACGCCGAGCCATTCGCGTTCCGACTGGCGGTTGAACGCGGCGATATCGGCGGGACGCGGCCGGGAGGCGGGCCAGAGCGACAACAGCCGCGCAATGCCCGACTGGACCAGATGGATCGACGTCGATTCGAGCGGCTCCAGAAACCCCGCCGCCAGTCCCAGCGCGACGCAATTGCCGATCCACGGCGCATGGCGACGCCCGGTGGTGAAGCGCAGCGGCCTGGGATCGGCCAGCGCCGCTCCGTCGAGGTTGCCGAGCAACGTCGCCGCTGCTTCGTCGTCGGACAGATGCGCGCTCGAATAGACCAGCCCGTTCCCGGTCCGCGCCTGTAACGGGATGCGCCACTGCCATCCCGCCGACCGGGCAGTGGCGCGGGTATAGGGCGTAACCGGCTGTGTCGCGGCGCAGGGGACCGCCAGTGCCCGGTCGCACGGCAGCAGCGCCGACCAGTCGTCCCAACGATCGCCGGCCAGCCGCCCGATGAGCAGCGCGGCAAACCCCGAACAATCGACGAAGAAGTCGGCCGCGATGGTCCGTCCGTCGTCCAGCGTGACGGTGTCGATCCCGACGTCGTTCAGACCGACCGCAACGACCCGCCCCTCGGCCCGTTCGACCCCGCCCGCCTCGGCGCGTTCGCGCAGATACGCGGCGTAGCGCGCCGCATCGAAGTGATAGGCCCACGCGATGCCCGATGGTGCCTGCGGATTGCCCGGATCGCGATCGAACCGGTTCGCCGACGCCGCGGCCGCACACGCGCTGTGCGACCATAGCGATTCCGGCGCATCGCCGCCGCCCGCCGCCAGCCAATACTGGTGGAACGGCACCAGCCCCAGCGACCGGCCGATCGTGCCGAACGCGTGGAGGTAGCGACTGTCCGCGCCATTCCAGCCGGCGAACTCGATACCGAGTTTGAAACTGCCCCCGGTGCGCGCGACGAAGTCGTCCTCGTCGATCCCCAAATGCTGATTGAACAGGCGAAGCTGCGGGATCGTCGCCTCGCCCACCCCGACCGTCCCGATCGCATCGGATTCGATCAGCGTCACCCGCGTATCCGCCGGCAGGAAGCGCGCGAGCGCCGCCGCCGTCATCCATCCCGCCGAACCGCCACCGACGATCGCCACGCTGCGGACGGGTACCTGATCGATCGCCATCAACGCCTCCCGTCACGTCACCCCCGCCCGTCCGGTTGCGGACGGGCGGCATGTAACATCAGAACCGGAACGATGCCCCGGCAAGGAAGCGCCGGCCATAGCTCTGATAATCGATCACCGCGAGATCGTACGACGGATCGACGGTCGCGAAGCGTTCGTCGGTCAGATTCTGGCCCTGCACGAACAGCGACAGCCCTTCGAGCGTCGTTCCCTTCGGGAATTCATACCCGACCTGCGCATCGATGATCGTCTCGTCCAAGGCACGGCGACGCTGGCGATTGCCGCCGAAGCCCGACAGTTCGCCGACGAAGGTCGAGCGGTACCGTGCCGACCCCCGCGCGCTGAACCCCCATTTTTCGAAATAGGCGGTGCCGTTGACCACCCATTTCGAATAGCCGGGAATATTTTCCGGCGGCGAGTTGGGATCGGGTTTGATCTGGGTCTTGGTCCACGAACCGCCCCCCGTCACGCCGAACCCGTCGAGGAACGATACGAACGTGCTGAGCGGCAGCGTGGCGGCCAGTTCGACGCCGTAGATGTTGCCGCCCTCACCGTTGATCGGCCGATCGACGCGACCGAGGGTCGGAGTGCCTGCGGGCGTGCCGGTCGGCGTCGGGAACGCGAAATAGTCGAACGGCAGCGTCTGGTTGTACACGTACGACTTCAGGTCCTTGTAGAAGCCCTGTGCCGCGATGTAGCCCGCACGCCCGAAATATTTCTCCAGCGTCAGATCGAACGAGTTCGACCGGATCGGCCGCAGCGACGGATTGCCGCCGCCGCCGGTGATCAGCCCTTCCTGCGGATTGTAGCCGAAGCCCAAGGCGACGCGCATGTCGTCGAGCCGCGGCCGCTGTACCTGCCGAGCGGCACCCGCACGGATCACCCAGTCGCCCGGCATCCGCAGCGACAGGTTCAGGCTGGGCATCAGGTCCCAGTAATCCGCACCGCGCGTCGTCGGCGACAGCACCTGATTGGCGGCGATCAGCCCCGACGACTTCTGCTCGGTCGCCACGGCCTGCACCCCGACGTTGCCGGTCAGGACCGATCCGCCGATTTCCTGATCGATGTCCGCCTGGACGTACATCGTCATCAGGTCTTCTTCGATACGAAACGCCTTTGCCGGCACGTCCGGGCTGGTGTTGGCGTTCAGCTGATAGACGCCGCCTGCCAACAGGTCGCGTGGATCGTAGCTCAGCATCGGTCCGAGACCCAGATAGCTGAGGCTGGTCGGTTCCTGAATATACTGGTCGGGAATACGCAGCGAGCGCAGGCCGCCGCTCAACGCCAACAGGCTTTCGCGCGGATCGAGCGACTTGTCGCGATCGGTATAATTCAGCCCGGCCTTGACCGCACCGAAGAAGCCGTCGAGCTCCTTCTCGACCTCGAACCGATATTGCGCAATCCGGTCCTGCACCTTGCGGTCGTTGAAATAGCCGGCCTGCAGGTTCGACCCACCCCAACCGAGCGGATCGGTCAGCAGGATCAGGTTCGGATCGGAATAGTTCAGCGTCGGGCTGAACCGCGTGCCGGTCTTGCCGCTGGTAAAGCCGATCGTGTCCTTTGCGCCGACATTCTGGCCATAGCCGGTGCCGGCATAGCTTTCGAGGATGATCTCCTCACGGTCGGTGCGCGAGTAGCTGGCATCAAGCGTAGCGTTCCAGCCATCGTCGCCGCGCCATGCCATGTTGTAGCCGAACGCGTACAGCTTCGCCTTGCGCTCGAACGCGTCGTTGCGAACGACGCCCTCGACATTGCCGAACGTGCCGGCGGTGACGAAGCCGTCGCTATTGGCGGTCGTGCCGGTCAGCTTGACGCCCTGCGGCTGGGTCGGATCGTTGAAGGATTGCCCATAGCCGAGCGGCAGTTCGATACCGCGCTTCAACTGATCGTCGTTGAAGTCCGAATAGAAACCGTCGACGGTAACGGTCAGATTATCGACCGGCTTGTATTGCAGCGTGCCCGACAGGCCGAGCCGCTTCAGACGCGTCGAGGTGACATAGGACTTCGACCCGCCGATGACGCCCTGCCCGTTGAAACCGGCATAGCCCCAGGCGTTGAATTCCTGAATCTGGTACGGTTCGTCGAGATAGTTGGCCGACAGGGCGATGCCGATCGTGTCGTCGGCGAACTGGTCGACATAGGTGCCGCTGACCCGATAGCCCTTGTCGCGCGATCCGGCGTTCAGCTTGCCGAGGTCGGCATAGGTGCCGCGTGCCCCGATCGAGATCGCCTGACGACCATATTCGAGCGGACGGACGGTGCGCAGGTCGACGGTACCCGACAGCCCCTGTCCGACGAGGTTCGCCTGACCGGTCTTGTAGACCAGGACCTGGCTCATGATTTCGGCGGGATACTGGTCGTACTCGACGGCGCGATTGTCGCCGGTCGACGTCTGTTCGCGACCGTTAAGCAACGTCGTCGAGAAATCGGGTGCGAAGCCGCGGATCGAGATCGAGTTCGAACGACCCGACACGCGCTGCGACGTCAGACCCGGCAGGCGGGCGATCGATTCGGCGATCGATGCGTCGGGCAGCTTGCCGATATCCTCGGCGCTGATCGATTCGACGACCTGATCGCGGTTCTTCTTTTCCGCGACGGCATTTTCGAGGCTGGCGCGGAAACCGGTGACGACGATATCCTCGTCCGCGGTCGCCGCGGGCTCGGTCGGATCGGTGCCGTCGGTTTGAACCGCGGTCGGCTCCGCTGCGGTCGTCGCCTGTGCGAACGCGCTGCCGGTTCCGGCCAGTACGCCTGCCGCGATCAATGCCGTGATACTCGCGCCGCGCGCCAGCCGGGCGCACGTCAGCGCCTGCGATGAATACCGCATATCCCAATCCTCCCCAACGTTATTCGATTCCCCGGTTCTTTCGCCCGGTTCGTCCATACCCTTCTATTGAAACCTTCGGAGACGCTTGAGAAGCGGACAGCATACGTATTCAGTCGACGCTTGCCGGTGGCGGGTCGGCCCCGCTACACCGGTACTTCCTCTCGATCGATCGGGCCGACCACCGGCCGCAAAGGACCAGTCATGGCGGCGGGCGACAAGCCGACCTCGTTCGATATCGCGGCGCTGGCCGGCGTATCGCAGCCGACCGTCAGCCGTGCCTTGCGCGGCGACCGGACGGTCAGCGCCGCGACGCGGCTGCGGATCGAGGCGATCGCCGCGCAACTGAACTACAAGGTCGACAAGAACGCGTCGGCGCTGCGGCGCGGCAGTACGTCGACGCTCGCGCTGCTGTTCTTCGAAGACCCCGCGCCCGACGGATCGCGGATCAACCCGTTCTTCCTGTCGATGCTGGGGTCGATCCTGCACACCTGCGGCGCGCGCGGCTATGACCTGCTCACCTCGTTCCAGCATTTGTCGGCCGACTGGCACGTCGATTACGAGGACAGCCGCAAGGCGGACGGGCTGATCCTGCTCGGCTATGGCGATTTCGACGATTATTCGCGACGGCTCGACCAGTTGGTGGCGCAGGGGACGCATTTCGTGCGCTGGGGATCGGCCGATCCGGCGCATCCCGGCACCGTCATCGGCTGCGACAATTTCGCGGGCGGGCATGATGCGGGCCGGCACCTGATCGAGCGCGGACGGCGGCGGATCGCGTTTCTTGGCGATGCGTCGAGCCGGTATCCGGAATCGCGCGACCGTTTTCGCGGGCTTGCCGCAGCGTTGCAGGACGCCGGATTGCCCATCGATCCGGGGTTGCAGGTCGACGCATTGTCGAGCGAAGCGTCGGGCTATGACGCTGCCAGCCGGCTGATCGGGCGGGGCATCGCGTTCGACGCGATCTTTGCCGCGTCGGACATGATCGCGCTGGGCGCGGTCCGCGCGCTGGTGGAATCGGGGCGGAGCGTTCCCGACGATGTCGCCTTAGTCGGTTTCGACGATATTCCCGCCGCCTCGCTGGCCCAGCCACCGCTGACCACCATCCGACAGGATTATGCCCGCGCCGGCGAATTGCTGGTCGATATGCTCATCCGGCAGATCGATCGGCGGGCGACGGCACCCACCCTGTTGCCGCCCGAACTGGTCGTTCGAAAATCAACCTGAGCCCCTTGCGGATGATGATATAAAGTAACATTTGCGTCAGCATGCAACGTTCGACCTTTCTCGACAGCGCCGCGATCGGTGCGTCCCTGCTCTGCCTGATCCATTGCATCGGCCTGCCGATCCTGTTCGCGCTGTTGCCCGCGCTGGCGACGATCGGCCTGCCGTCGTCGGAATGGTTGCATCTGGCGCTGCTGCTGACCGCGATCCCGATCAGCGGACTGGCACTGGTCGGCGGATGGCGGGCGCATGGCGCGGTGGTCCCGCTGCTACTGGGCGGGGTGGGACTTGCCGGTCTTGCCGCCGGACTGGTGTTCGGCAGCATGCCCGGTGCGGAAACCGCGCTGACCGTCGCCGGCAGCCTCGCGCTTGCCATGGCGCATATCGGCAACTGGCGACGGCTGCGCACCGCCTGACCGGATCAGATACCGACCGTAATCTCCGGCCCGGCGACGCCCGGCACATCGACCTCGAAGCGGAACAGATTGCCCGCCAGCGGCTGCGCCGCCGCCTGATCGGCATCATGATGTTTGTTGGCCGTCGTGGCGAAGACCGTCTTGCGATCGGGTCCCCCGAACGCGACCTTCGTGACCGCGTCGACCGGCAGCCGGATCGTTTCCAGCAACTCGCCTTTGGGCGAATACCGGCGGATACCCCAGCCGCCGTACAGGCTGATCCACACGCAACCCTCGGCATCGACCGCCGGCCCGTCGGGATGCCCTTCGGCATTCGGGATCGTCACGAACAGTCGCCGGTCGGTCAGCGATCCGTCTGCGGCGACGGTACAGGCATAGACATGCCCGCCCAGCGTATCGACGTGATACAGCGTCCTGCCATCGGGGCTGACCGCCGGTCCGTTGGTGATCGCGACCTGCGGGCTGGACGCGATGGCGGTCCCGTCGGCGGCAAGGCGGTAGATCGCACCGGTCGCGGCGCGCTCGCCATCGTCCATCGTCCCGAACCACAGTTGACCGTTCGGCGCGACCGTCGCGTCGTTCAGCCGGTTGCCCGGCAGATTGGGTTCCGGATCGACCAGCAGCGCGAATGCGCCGGTCGTCGGATCGAAGCGGTGCAATCCGCTTTGCAGCCCGGCGATGAACTTGCCATCGGCGGAGGGCAGCACGAAACCGCACTGGCCCGGTGCCGCCCAGCTACGCCGCTCGCCGCTGGCCGGATCATAGCGGTGGATGCGCGGCGTCTTGATACAGACGAACCACAGCGCATGGTCGCGGTCGACCCAGTTCGGCCCTTCCAGCAACGGGGCCGACAGATCCCATACGCTGACCGGTTCGGATTTCTGTACCTTCGTCATCTTACCGCCACCCTGCATCCACGAAGAAGCTGTGCCCGGTTACCAGCCGTGCATCGTCGGACGCAAGGAACAGGATCATCGCCGCGATATCGCCCGCGACCAGCCGCCCGTTCAGGCACTGCGCCTTCACGATCTCGGCCTCGCCCTCCGGGGTGTACCATTTCAGCTGGCGCGGGGTGCGGACATTGCCCGGAATGACGCAGACCGAACGAATGCCATCGCCGCCCAGTTCGCGCGCGAAGCTGCGGGTCAGCCCCTCGATCGCGGCCTTGGCAGTCTGGTAGAGCGTCAGTTCCTCCAGCGCGAGATGCCAGCTGATCGACCCCATGTTGACGATCACGCCCTTGCCCCTGGCCTTCATGCCCGGGATCACCGCCTGTGCGGCGAAGAACAGGTGGCGCAGGTTCACGCCCATCCGGTTGTCCCAATAGGCTTCGTCGACCTGCTCGATCGTGTGGCGATCGTCGCTGGCAGCGTTGTTCACCAGCACGTCGAATTCGCCGCCCTCGGCAATCGCATCGGCGATCGCCGTTTTGAGCGCGGCGAGATCGGTCAGGTCGACCCGCTTGAACTTCGGAGTCGGGCCGACGCCCGCCAGTTCCTCGATCAGCTTCAGCGAATCGCCTTCGGCAATGTCGAAGAAGGTGACATGCGCGCCCTGCCGCACGAACCCTTCGACCACGCCCGCACCGATCCCCGACCCGCCGCCGGTGATAAGCACGCGCTTGTTGCCAAGCGAGGGAAACGAGGCGCGGGCTTCGGGCGCGATCGGGTAAGCGAAATCGTCAGGCGACATGGGAGTTTCCAGCAAAGAGGTATCAGGCGGCGATCAGGCCGCGGCGCGCAAGGTTGCGCATCAGGTCGCGGATGCCGAACGCCCATGGGTCGGCGGCCTTGGAGGTGGTGACGGTGTTCGCCAGTTCGCCCAGCGACGGCGTCGAGATGCGCACGACGTCGCCCGGCTTGTGGGTGAAGCCGCGGCCCGGTTCGTCACGATCCTGCACCGGCGCGAACAACGTGCCGAGGTACAGGACGAAACCGTCGGGATATTGATGTTCGGACAAGGCCTGTCGCACCAGATCCTCGGGATCGCGGCTGATCTCGCGCATCGTGCTGGTGCCGGTCAGGACATAGCCTTCAGGACCGTCGATGCGCAGATCGACGACCGCGTCGCGCACCGTGTCCATCGTGAAGGTACCGTCGAACAGACGGACGAACGGCCCGATCCCGGTTGAGGCGTTATTGTCCTTCGCCTTGCCGAGCAGCAGCGCCGAGCGCCCTTCGAAATCGCGAAGGTTGACGTCGTTGCCGAGCGTCGCGCCGACCGCCTTGCCGTCGCTGGTCGCGACGATCACGATTTCCGGCTCCGGGTTGTTCCACGACGAATCCGAACGGATGCCGACATCCCCGCCCCAGCCGATCGTCGACAGCACGGGAGCCTTCGTGAACACCTCGGCGTCGGGACCGATCGCGACCTCGAGAT
Organism: Sphingomonas sp. Leaf5; assembly: GCF_001421155.1. NCBI lineage: Bacteria > Pseudomonadati > Pseudomonadota > Alphaproteobacteria > Sphingomonadales > Sphingomonadaceae > Sphingomonas > Sphingomonas sp. Leaf5. The sequence goes on from NZ_LMJZ01000019.1 coordinate 107,532, forward strand.
ATTGCGACCACATGCCAGCGTCGATCAGCGCGGCCTTCAGTTCGGCGGCTTCGGACGAACCCGGCTTCACCGAACGGATGCCGCCGCCGATACGCGCCTCCAGATCGCCACGAATACCCTGCGCCGCATCGGCATCGCCGCGCGCGCGTTCCTCGATCACACGTTCGAGCGCCGAGACGGCAAAGGTCACGCCCGCCGCCTTCACGCATTGCAGGTCGATCGGCGACAGGATCGGCGGATGCTCGCCCGCCGGATCGGCCAGCGCCGCCGTGTCGCACACGACCGGACCGTCCAGCGACGCGATATCGCTGCGTTCCAGCAGGTCGGCGACCGTCGCGGCATGCGCCGACACGTCGATGACCTTACCGCCCTTCACGACGACCGGCGTCGGGCCATCGGCCAACTCCATCCGCCCGACCAGCAGCGCCCGATCATGATCCACCGGCAGCATCCGCGCGGCATGTTCGTTCTTCATGTCCGTTTCCTCAGTGATTGTGGCGCGGCGTCGTTTCCGACGTCCGGCGATATTTCAAGGCAAGGTCGAGCACGCCGCCGTCACCAAGCTGGCCGACCTTCTCGCGGTAGATTTCTTCCCATGGCGTCTGGCTGGCCGGAACCGGGGGGATGCCCTCGCCCTTGCGCCGCGCGATCTCTTCGTCGGCCACCAGCATGTTACAACGACCATGGTTCAGGTCGATGCGGATGGTATCGCCGGTACGCAGCCACGCAAGGCCGCCGCCGACCGCGCTTTCGGGCGAGGCGTTCAGGATCGACGGACTGTCCGACGTCCCCGATTGCCGCCCGTCGCCGATGGTCGGCAGGCTCTGGATACCGCGTTGTAGTAGTGCAGCGGGCGGTTGCATGTTGGTGACCTCGGCCGACCCCGGCCAGCCGATCACGCCCGCGCCGCGGATGACGAGGATGCAGTTTTCGTCGATATCGAGTGCGGGATCGTCGATGCGGTGGTGATAATCGTCCGACCCGTCGAACACGATCGCCCGCCCCTCGAAACAGCCTTCGTTGCCCGGTTGCGACAGATAGCGTGCGCGAAAATCGGGGCTGATGACGCTGGTCTTCATGATCGCCACGTCGAACAGATTGCCCGACAGCACGAGGAATCCGGCCTGCTCCTTCAGCGGCTGATCATAGGGCCGGATGACCTCGCGGTCGGTGGCGAAGCGGTTGGCGACATTCTCGCCCAGCGTCCTGCCGGTAACCGTCGCGACATCGCCGTCGACTTTGCCGACCGCGATCAGTTCGGACAGCACCGCCGGCACGCCGCCCGCGCGGTAGAAGCGTTCGCCGAGGAAGCGTCCAGCGGGTTGCACATCGACCAGCAGCGGCAGGTCATAGCCATAGTCCATCCAGTCGGACGGCTTCAGCTCGATATCGGCATGGCGCGCCATCGCATGCAAATGCGGGTGCGCGTTCGACGATCCGCCGATCGCGGTGATGAGCGCGATCGCGTTCAGGAACGACTGGCGCGTCAGAATTTTGGAGGGGCGCAGGTCGTCATAGGCCATCTCGACGATACGGCGGCCGGTTTCATAGGCGATCTGCCCGCGTTCTCGATACGGTGCCGGGATCGCCGCACAGCCGGGCAGCGACATGCCGAGCCCTTCGGCAATGGCGTTCATCGTCGATGCGGTGCCCATGGTGTTGCAATGACCTGCCGACGGTGCCGATGCGGTCGCCGCCTCCAGAAACTCTTCCTCGGTGATTTCGCCCGCCGCCAGCTTGCGGCGCGACCGCCAGATGACCGTCCCCGACCCGACCAGATCGCCGTCGTGCCACCCGTCGAGCATCGGTCCGCCCGACAGCACGATCGCCGGAATATCGACCGTCGACGCCGCCATGATTGCAGAAGGCGTGGTCTTGTCGCACCCGGTGGTGAGCACCACCGCGTCGATCGGATAACCGTTCAGCACCTCGACCAGCCCGAGATAGGCGAGGTTGCGGTCGATCGCCGCGGTCGGGCGGCGGCAATTCTCGAAAATCGGATGCGTCGGAAATTCCATCGGAATGCCGCCGGCCGCCTCGATCCCCGCCTTCACCCGCTTGACGGTTTCGAGGTGAATGCGGTTGCACGGCGTTAGGTCCGACCCCGACTGGGCGATGCCGATGATCGGCCGGCCGCCGGTCAATTCCTTCGGCGTGATGCCATAGTTCATGAACCGCTCGAGATAGAGCGCGGCCATGTCGAGCCGGCCGGGTGCGGCGAACCATTCGCGCGATCGGAACGGACGGACGGGAGTGCGGGTCATCGGTTCTTCCTGATGCCCCTTCCGCACGAATACGGAAGGAGCGGGTTACGGTCGGGAAAAGGCCGGGCTCAGCCCCGCATTTCTTCCAGTTCCTTGCCGTTCGTTTCCTGGATGAAGCGCAGGACGAGGAAGAAACTGATCGCGGCGAAGGTAGCGTAGAAGCCGTAGGTGATGGTGAGGCCCAGCCCGGCCGCCATCACCGGGAAGGTCCAGGTGATGACGAAGTTCGCGAACCACTGCGCGAACCCGCATACCGCCAGCGCCGACCCACGGATCTGGTTCGGGAACATCTCACCCAGCATGACCCACATGATCGGGCCCCAGCTGACGTTGAAGAAGACGACGTACAGATTGGCGGCGATCAGCGCGGTGGTTCCGAGGCCTGCCGACAATTGCAGCTTGCCCGCCGCGTCCAGCGTACCATTGTGGAAGCAGTAGACGAGCGCGAACAGCGTGACCGCCATGCCCGCCGATCCGATCAGCAGCAGCGGCTTGCGGCCGATCTTGTCGACCAGCCCGACGGTGACGAAACACGCCGCGATCGAGACGAGACCCGACACGATGTTGATCTGCAGCGACTGATCCTCGGTGAAGCCCGCGAGCTGCCACAGGGTCGCGCCATAGTAGAAGATCACGTTGATGCCGACGAGCTGCTGGAACACTGCCAGCAACAGTCCGGCCCATACGATCGGACGGATGCCGCCGCGCGCCGGGTCCTTGATATCGGACAGGCGCGGACGATGGTCCTTGTCGAAGCTTGCCGCGATATCGCCCAGCTTCTGCTGCGCAGCGGCGGGACCGAACAGGCGGGTCAGCACGATGCGCGCTTCAACCAGCCGCCCCTTTTGCACCAGGAAGCGCGGGCTTTCGGGAATGAAGGTCAGCGCGACGAGGAAGACGGCGGCGGGAATCGCCTGCATCCAGTACATCCAGCGCCACGCCTCATATCCGCCCCACCACATCGCGGTCGACGAACCGGCGGCACCGGCCAGATAATAATTCACGACGAACGCAGCGGTCAGGCCGGTGATGATCATGATCTGCTGGATGGTGGTCATCCGCCCGCGGATATTGGCGGGGGCGACTTCGGAGATATAGGCCGGCGACAGCACCGACGCCGCACCGACCGCCATGCCGCCCATGAAGCGCGCGACGATGAAGATGATCTGCAGATGGCTAAAACCCTGGATGATCGCGCCGAACAGGAACAGGATCGCCGCCAGCATCATCACCTTGCGCCGGCCCATCGTGTCGGCCAGCTTGCCCGCAAGGAACGCGCCGACGAAACAACCGACCAGCAGCGAACCGACCGTCAGGCCCAAACCATTCTCGGTCAGGTTGAAGGCGGTTTTCAGCCCTTCCTGCGTGCCGTTTACCGCACCGCTGTCATATCCGAACAACAGCCCCCCGATCGTCGCCACTGCAACGATCGCGATGACGAGCGCGATGTTCACGCGCTCCCCCGTCGCCTCTACCATCCCCATCCACTCCATTTTTTCGCCGCCGTTCGAAACGGCGTGTTAGCGGTAACGGTGGCGAATAATTAAGACAAATGCAAGCGTCCGCGACAAAGGCCCCGTGCCTTTTACGCCAGCGGAAGCAGCTACATCGTTCCCGGACGCCCGGCCATCAACGGCACCGGCCCCGACGACTCGCGTACGATCAGTTCATGGTCGAGCACGCGGTCCTCGCCGGCAGCGGCGGCCTGTCCCATGCGACGATCGCGCAGTTGCCCCAACAGCATCTCGACCGCCGCCTCCGCCATCGCCGCGATCGGCTGGCGAATCGTCGTTATCTCGGGCCATGTCGTCGTCGCCAGCGACGTATCGTCGAACCCGACGATGCTCAGATCGTCGGGGACATGCAGCCCGCGACGATGGGCGACGCTGATCGCCGCCGCGGCCATGTCGTCGTTGCAGGCGAAGATGGCGGTCGGCCGGTCGGCACGATCGATCAGTCGTTCGCCCGCGTCGATCCCCGACCGGAAGGTGAAAAAGCCTTGCTCGACCGGCATGTCGGCCAGATCGAGCCCCGCCGATTCGATCGCGGCGGCGAATCCCCGCCACCGCTCGGCGCTCGATCCGTTGTTGGGATCGCCGCGCACGAAACCGATGCGGCGATGACCGAGGTCGATCAGATGCTGGGTCATCGCCTGCGCCGCCGCACAGTCGTCGATCCGCACCGACGACCGCCCCGATTGCGCCACGCCGACCGCGACCGCGACCGACGGCGTACCCGCCGCATCGAGTTCGTCGCGCACCGGCACCGAATCCGACAGGGGCGGCGGCAGGATGACACCCTGCACCGCCGTCGACGCGAAGCGCCGCGCGCCCTCGGCCTGTGCTTCGGCGCTGTCGCCGTCACAGGGTTCGAGGACCAGGTGACAGCCGACCTTGCGCGCGCCCTCCAGCGCCCCGATCAGAAAATTGGACAGATAGGCGAGCGACGGGTTGGCGTAGAGCAATCCGATCTGCGCTGCCTCGCCCGCGGCCAGACTACGCGCGGCGCTGTTGGGCCAGTAGTTCAACTGCTCGATCGCGGCCAACACCGCTTCGCGCGTCGACGGACGAACATTCACGCCGCCATTCACCACGCGCGAGACCGTCATCGCCGATACGCCCGCCGACCGCGCGACATCCTGCACGGTCACGCTGCCACCGCTACGACGACTTGGCTTTTCCATGGGTAAAAACGGCTCCCTTGGTGCAAAGCTTATGGTGCCGAACGAACGAATGCAATTGGGACGATCGGTTGACGAATTTCTCAACGCAAGATAGCTGATAGCGCTACCAAATAGCGGCGGCGGTTTTACCGGATGCCGAATGCCCTGGGAGAGAGATTGTGACCCTTCGCGCCAAGCCCGTACGCCTTGCGCTTGCCTGTCTGCTGGCGACCGCCGCGACCGGTACCCTCGTCGCGCAGACCCGCCCCAACCGTCCTGCATCGGCCGAGCGGATGCTGTACAAGGATGCGTCGCAACCGGTCGCTGCCCGCGCCGAGGACCTGCTGCGCCGCATGACGCTGGAGGAAAAGGTCGCCCAGATGATCGGCGTTTGGGAAAAAAAGGGTGATATCCAGGACGCGAAGGGCAATTTCTCGGCGGCCAAGGCATCGCGTGTTTTTCCCAACGGCCTCGGCCAGATTACCCGCCCCTCCGACAAGCGCGGCGTGACCGCCAGCAACAATGCGGCCGGCGTCGCCGCCGACGCGGTCAACCGCACCGCACAGGAGACCGCCGACTATATCAACGCCGCGCAACGCTGGGCGGTCGAGAACACCCGGCTCGGCATCCCAATGATCATGCATGAGGAAGCGCTGCACGGCTATGTCGCGCGCGGCGCGACCAGCTTTCCGCAGTCGATCGCACTGGCATCGTCATGGGACCCGGCACTGGTCGAGCGCGTGTTCGGCGTCGCCGCCCGCGAAATGCGCGCCCGCGGTGCCAATCTCGCGCTTGCCCCCGTCGTCGACGTCGCCCGCGACCCGCGCTGGGGCCGGATCGAAGAAACCTATGGCGAGGACCCGGTTCTGGTCGGGGAAATGGGCCTCGCCGCCATTCGAGGGTTCCAGGGCACGACCCTGCCGCTCGCGCCGACCAAGGTCATGGTCACGTTGAAGCACATGACGGGCCATGGTCAGCCAGAAAACGGGACCAATGTCGGCCCCGCCAACATCTCCGAACGGACGCTGCGCGAGAATTTTTTCCCGCCGTTCGAACGTGCGGTCAAGGAGCTGCCGGTGCAGGCGGTGATGGCGTCGTATAACGAGATCGACGGCATCCCCAGCCACGCCAACAAATGGCTGCTGGACGACGTGCTGCGCCGCGAATGGGGGTATAAGGGGTCGGTGGTCAGCGATTATTTCGCGATCAAGGAGCTGAATACCCGCCACCATCTTTACGGCAGCGACATGGCCGCCGCCGGTCGCCGCGCACTGGATGCGGGCGTCGACATGGAGTTGCCCGATGCCGAGGGCTGGTCGACGCTCGCGCAGATGGTCAAGTCGGGGCAGGTCCCACAGGAACAGGTCGACAATGCCGTTCGCCGCATCCTGACCATGAAGTTCCAGATGGGCCTGTTCGAAAACCCCTATGCCGATGCCCGCACCGCCGAGGCCAAGACCGCGACGCCCGACGCGATCGCGCTGGCCCGAGAAGCCGCCGTCCGATCGATGGTCCTGCTGAAGAACCGGAACAACCTGCTGCCGCTCGACCCGGCCAAGGTCGGCAGGATGCTGGTCGTCGGCACCCATGCCCGCGACACCCCGATCGGCGGCTATTCGGACGTGCCGAAACACGTCGTCAGCGTGCTGGAGGGCATGCAGCAAGCCGCACAGGGCCGCTTCTCGGTCGATTACGCCGAGGGCGTTCGTCTGACCCGCAGCCGTCAATGGGCTGCCGACAAGGTCGACCTCGTCCCGGCGGCCGAGAATGCCCCGCTGATCGAGGAAGCGGTGCGCAAGGCGGCGCAAGCCGACACCATCCTGCTGGTACTGGGCCAGAACGAACAATTGAGTCGTGAGGCATGGGCCGACGCGCATCTCGGCGACCGGCAGAATCTAGACCTGATCGGCGAACAGAACGAACTGGCCCGCCGTCTGTTCGCGACCGGCAAGCCGGTGGTGGTCGTGCTGCTGAACGGCGGCCCGCTCGCCGCGACCTATCTGGAGGCGAATGCCCCCGCGATCGTCGAGGGCTGGTATCTGGGTCAGGAAACCGGCAACGCCGTCGCCGATGTCGTGCTCGGTCGCGCCAATCCGGGCGGCAAGCTGCCGGTGTCGGTCCCGCGCAGCGAAGGGCAGTTGCCGATCTTCTACAACCACAAGCCGACCGCGCGGCGCGGGTATCTGTTCGACACCACCGCCCCGCTCTACCCGTTCGGCTATGGCCTGTCCTATACCAGCTTCGACGTCGGTGCGCCGCGCCTCGCCAAGGCGACGATCGGCCGCGACGACACGGTACGCGTGTCGGTCGACGTCGCCAACACCGGCCGCCGCGCCGGGGACGAGGTCGTCCAGCTCTACGTCCGCGACGACGAAGCGACCGTTACCCGCCCGGTGCTCGAACTGAAGCACTTTCAGCGCGTGACGTTGCAGCCGGGCGAAAAGCGGACGGTGACGTTCGATCTGAAGCCGTCGGACTTCGCCTTCTGGAATGTCGCGATGCACCGCGTCGTCGAGCCGGGCACGTTCACCATCAGCGCCGGCAACAGCTCGACGGCACTGAAGACGACGACCCTTACGGTTCGCTGAGCACCGCCTGCGCCGTTGCCTGCGTTATCCCGGGAATTTTTCGGGTGACGCGAGTAACGGTGACGTGGTGACCCGATAATGTGTGCAGTACCGCAGCGTAGACGCCGCTCAGGTCGAGGCTTGCATGCCGAAACCCTCTAACTCCGAGCGAAATTCGATCGAAATATCTTTCGCCACGCTTGAGCGCCGGTTGTGAATGGCTCGGAAACACAACCTTGAGAGCCGTTTGGAACCGCTCTGGTCACCCCTCGAAGGCTTCGCGTCAGCCCTATGCTCAAGCTGTGCTCGCTGCGCTACCGCGTGAGCGCTACAGGCTTTGGGTAGAATAAGAAAACGCCGTCGGCGTCAGCCGGCGGCGCTTTTTGTTCAGCATAGCCCGTCGACGCAAACTACGTCGACCAAGCGTCATACGCCCTAGAAAGTAGCCTTACGGGTCACCGGGCGGTGAGTTGCTGCGTACCGGAACGGTCGAGCATTCGAAGTCCGCGGCGGGCTACGTCATGCGCGCGCGCCACCTGATCCGACTGCATCAGCAAGGACGCGTCCTCGCCGGCCAGTACGCGAGCATATAACGCGCGGGCTGCGTCAGGACGATCCGTCATGGCGTACACCGCCGCCAAGTTCAGCAAAACCTGAGGTTCACGGCTGCCGGCGCGGGTGTCGCGTTCGAGGGCGCGTTCGGCCTGTGGTAGTTTGCCGGCCTCTATTGCCGCGTGCGCGTATTGCGCATCCTGGGCGTTCGCGCTGGCGACGATACCCGTGGCCGCCAGCGCCGGGGCAAGCAGCAGGATTTTTCCGATTCGCATGACATCATCTCCTGTTTGTTACATCGTGATGACATCAATGTTTCACTTTTACGACGGCTCCGCAAGATGGACACAAAAAAAGGGGCGGCCGAAGCCGCCCCTTTGCGAGACAGTGGTGCGCGCGATCAGAAGTCGGCGCGGTACTGTTCGTTGCCGACGAAGCCGAGCTTCGTCACGTTCGCACGCTTGATGATCGCGAGCACCCCGTCGACCACTTCGTACCGCGCGTTGGCGTCCGGCTGGAAATGGAGTTCGGGCTGCGGGGTCATCGCCACCGTCTGATCGAGAAACTGCGTCAGCGTGACTTCATCGACCGGCGTGCCGTTCCAGAAGGTCTGACCCTGCGCATTGATCGCGATCTTGTTCTTGACCGGATCAGGCTGGTTCTGCTGGTTCGGGTTGGGCTGCGGAAGATCGACCTTCACCGCGTGGCTCTGGATCGGGATGGTGATGATGAACATGATCAGGAGCACGAGCAGCACGTCGATCAACGGCGTCGTGTTCATGTCCATCATGGGTTCGTCGTCTGAGCGACCGCCACTGCTCATTGCCATGTCAGGCTACTCCTATTGACGCGCGCGCGGCGTGGTATTGGGGTCCGGTTCGGAAATGAACCCGACCTTCGCGAACCCGGCCGACTGCATCGTGTAGATCGTACCACCGATGCAACGATACGGGGTATTCACGTCGCCACGGATGTGCACTTCCGGCAGTTCCAGCTTCGGATTGCCGACGCCACCCTGACGGGCGATTTCGTCCTCCAGCTTCTTGACCGCGCGGGTACGCAACTCGTCGGCATTGACCCGGGTCAGACCCCAGTACACCGCACATTCGTTGCCGAGGCCCTGTACCGAAAGCGAAACGTTTTCGGGCTTGGTCGTCGTCGGTTCGAACACGACCTTCGGGACCTTAAGACCGCTCACCTGCTGCACCACGACCGGAACCGCGATCAGGAAGATGATCAGCAGCACGAGCATGACGTCCACGAGCGGCGTGGTATTGATGTCCGAGAGGGGGGCTTCTTCGCCGCCGCCGCCAACACTCATCGCCATGAGGCTATCCTATCCACTTTTACTCAATCGAACCGGCGGGATCGGTCACGACCCCGCCGGTGTCAGCGTCCAATCAGACGCGCGGTGCGGTCGGCACGCCACCGGCCTGGCCGGCGGTGGTGCTGCCGACTGCCGGCTTGGCGACGGGTGCCGGGCCGCGAGCGGCGATGGCCGGACGAACCGCACCGTTCGACGCCAGGAAGCCCAGCACGTCGTTCGAGAAGGACGACAGATCCTTCTGGATCGACTTGTTGCGGCTCTGCAGCCAGTTGTAGGCGAGCACTGCGGGAACCGCGACGACCAGACCGATGGCGGTCATGATGAGCGCTTCACCGACCGGACCGGCGACGTCACCGATGGCGGCCTGACCGGCGGCACCGATCTTCACCAGCGCGCGGTAGATGCCGACGACGGTACCGAACAGACCGACGAACGGCGAGGTCGCACCGACGGTGGCGAGGAAGGGCAGGCCGCTGTTCAGCTTCGAGTTGATCGATGCTTCCGAACGGGCGAGCGAACCGTGCAGCCAGTCATGCGCTTCGACCGGGTCGGTCAGCTTGCCATGCTGTTCCTGCGCGGCGAGGCCGTCGTCGACGATCTGGCGATAGGCCGAGTTCTTGTCGAGCTTCGCGGCGCCTTCACGCAGCGAGTTCGACTGCCAGAACGAAGCCTGAACGCGCTTCGCCTGGTTCATGATCTTCTGCTGTTCGAACAGCTTGGTGAAGAGAATGTAGAACGAACCGACCGACATGATGACGAGAATGACCAGCGTGCTGATCGCGATCGCGCCGCCCTGCTGCAGTGCTTCGTAGAAGCCGAAGTTCGGAGCCCCGGCGGGTGCGCCGGCAGCAAGAATCGGAGTGAGCATCGAATAGTTTCCTTAGAGCTGATATGTTCTTGAAGAATTTGCCCCGGTACTGCCCCGCGCCGTTTTCGCCGCGAGGCACCCGGTCTTACCGATCGGCCGGCATCGTCCATCGCACGCGGCGCGAACCCGTCGAACGGATCGGATTGCCCGACTGATCTAGTGCCGGCGTGAACCGTGCACGGCGCTGGAGCGTCGCACAGGTCGCACGATCCAGTGCGGCGGAACCGCTGGACGCAGTAACGCGACAATTCTCGACACGCCCTTGCGTGTTGATGTCCCACGCGATCGCCGTCACGCCCTCATCACCGCTGTTCAGCGCCGATGCAGGATAGTCGTCGTTCGTGAACCACGTAGCTGGATCACTCCTGGGGCCAGCAGCCTTGCTGATCACCGGAGCGGGCGGCGCGGGCGGCGCCACCGGTGCCGGCGGCGCAGGCGGACCAGCAGTCGGAATCGGCACGTATGACGGCGGCGGATTCGTCTGAGTCTGCATCTGCACAGGCGGCGGATTCGGATTCTGGACGATCGGCGGCGGCGTCACAACCGGCGGCGGCGACTGCGGCTGCGGCTGATCCGGCGGTGGCGGGGGAGGAGGAATCTCCTCGGGCGGGGGTGGCGGTTCCTCGACGTCGAACGTCTCGGTGTCTTCGACCGCCTTCTTCACGTATTTATAGGCAAGACCGGAAATGAACGCATAGCCGATCAGAACGTGGAGCAACCCCACGATGATCAGTGCGACGATCCGGCCATTACCTGCTTTTTGATCAGCGTAAGCCATTCAGCAACCAAACTCCTCTAGCCCGGTACATTGGGTCGGTCCGTCCGGCGAAACCGGCGCGCAACGACCGTCGTGTCCGGGGCTACGCGGCATTCCGGACGCGATTGTCTATCGCGGCCTTTTAAACGACGCAAACGCTTTGTCGGACGAAACAATCGTACAATCGCGCCATTACCGAAATAAGTCTGTAACCCCGCATTTCCGGCGATTATGACCGGTCGCATGAACCGCACTTTCCTGATCGCGACCGTCATGTCCCTGTTTTTAATCGGGTGTGGCCCGGTGATGGCGCGCCAGAATGGCACGCCGAATGTTATCGTTACCGATTCGTCCGACCCACCTTATGCACAGTTGGCCAGCCTGACGCTGGACGGCGACATCGTGCTGGACGCGACGATTCGCTCGGCCGCGCGCATCCCGCCGGCCGAAGCCGCCGGGCTGGCACCGGGGCATGTCCGGTTCTACGTCACCGCCGATGTCGGCGCGTTGATTCGCGCGAACGGACCGTTGCCGGCGCGGGTCGGGTATCTGGTCGACGTTCCGTTCGACCCGCTTGGCCGAGCGCCCAACCTGAAGCGCCAGCGCGTCATCGCGTTCGCCCGTGCCGTCGCCGGACGTCCCGATCAGATACAATTGCTGACGCCCGATGCGCAATTTGCGTGGAGCCCCGCACTCGACCAGCGGGTGCGCGGCGTCGTTCGCGACGTACTCGCGACCGATGCGCCGCCGGCGGTGACCGGGATCGGCAACGCGTTTCACGTGCCCGGAACGCTGCCGGGCGAAGGTGAGACGCAGATCTTCTTGAAGACCGCCGATGGCAATCCGGTATCGCTGCTGGTCCTGCGCCGGCCGGGCGAGGCGAAGCGTTGGGCATTGTCGCTGGGCGATATCATCGACGAAGCGGGCGGTGCGCCGCAGCGCGACACGCTGGCATGGTACCGGCTGGCCTGTGGATTGCCCGACGCCCTGCCCGAAGGAAGCCTGCAATCGCAGGAAGACGACAATGTGACGATCGCCCGCGAGGATTATGCGTTCGTGCGCGAGGAGCTGGGTCCCTGCAACGACGGTCGCCGCGGCTGAGCGATCAGCGTCCGAGGTGGACGAAGTCGCGCTCGAACCGCACCAGCCCCGCCCCGCCGTCGACGAACAGCACCTGACCGGTCGATGCGGTAGCGCCGGCGAGAAAGAGTACGGCCTCGGCGACCTGATCGGCGGTCGGCAGGCGTTCGAGCGGCATCATCGCCGCCAGCCGCTGCAACTGGTCGGGAGCGTAATCAGCTGTCGCGATGGTCAGACCGGGCGCGACGCCATTGACGCGGACCGATGGTGCCAGCGCGAGGGCAAGGGTCCGGGTCGCCTCGGCAAGTGCCTGTTTCGACAGGGTATAGGCCAGCTGGTCGCGATGCGGATGGGCGATCCGCTGATCGAGAATGTTGACGACCGCCGACCCGCCCTGCCCCGCCAATGCCGTGGCGAGCGCGAACGGCGCGGCGGCGTTGACCGCGAAATGCGCGGTCAGTGACTCGGGCGCGGGATAGCTGTCATCGTCGGCGCGGAAGCACGACGCGTTGTTGACGAGCAGATCGACCGGCCGGCCGAAGCGATCCGCCACCGCCGGGACGAGCGCGGCGACCGCCGCCGGATCGGCGAGATCGGCAGCGAAACTGGCGTGGCGGGCGTCCTTCAGCCCCTCCACGACCGAGCGATCGGGCTCGCCGGCGCGACTGGCGTGGAGCGCGACGTCATATCCCGCCTGCGCCAGTCGGACGGCGATCCGGCCGCCCATCCGACGATAGCTGCCGGTGACCAGCGCCAGCGGGCGGGTCACCGCCGGTGCCGGACCATCGTGACGCCGATCGATTCGCCGGCCTCGGCAATGGCCAGCTTGACGATGCGGATCTTCACGCGCTGCACGCGCGGATCGGACAGGAAGAGGGTGTCGACAATATGGTCGGCCACCCCCTCGATCAGGGTGAAATGCACCCCCGGCGGCAACGCGTCGGTCGCCGCGTGCTTGAGGTCCATATAGCTTTTGGAAGCCGATAGCGGCGTGTCCGGCGTGAAGCGTTCGGGACAGTCGAGGTCGACCGTCATCGAAATCCGCAACGGTTGCGGCAGGTGCGTTTCCTCAGAGTAAATGCCGGTCAGGACATTCACTTCGACATCATGGACTTCCAACTGGAGCGAATCGCGCACTCTGCACCTGTCATCATATGGGAATATCGGCGCGATAGCAGAAGGTGCCGGCAGCGGAAGCGGGCACCGGCGAATCTTGGCCCTTGTGCCTGTCCGTCGCGGCGGTACAGGCGCGCATTCCGTTTCGATTGGACCCGTATTGCCCGACTTGCGCCCCCTTGCCGCCGTGTCCCCGACCGATGTCGAAGCGCTGCTCGACGCGGCGTTCGGGATCGATCGGCATCGGCGAACGGCGTATCAGGTGCGCGCGGGGCTGCAACCGATCGGAGCGCTCAGCTTCGCGTGGGTCGAGGACGGGCGGCTGACCGGGTGCATCCAGTGCTGGCCGGTGCAGCTCGACACCGATGACGGGCGGGCGGTGCCGATGGTGATGGTCGGCCCGGTCGCGGTCGCGCCCGACCGGCAGGGGACCGGGATCGGGCACCGGCTGATGGCCGAGGCGATCGCGGCGGCGGGCGGCGATGCGCCGCTGATGCTGATCGGCGACCCCGAATATTATGGCCGGTTCGGCTTTGGTGCGCAGCGGACCGGCGGGTGGCGGATGCCGGGTCCATACGAGCAGCGGCGGTTGCTGGCGCGTGGAACCGTGCCCGACCACGGCGGCATGGTGGGTCCGCGGATCGTAATGGCGGCGTGAACCCCTTGTGGTGGGCGCGCGGTCCAAGCTAACGGACGCCCATGCCGATGCAGCCCCCCGCCGACTTCGCCTCGCTCTCCCTCGCCGAGGTCGCACGCCTTGCCGCCGAAGCGAAATTGCCGCCGGTCGATCGCTGGAACCCGACCCATTGCGGCGACAGCGAGATGCGGATCGCCGCCGATGGGACCTGGTATCATCAGGGGAGCGCTATCACGCGGGCCGAGATGGTACGGCTGTTCTCGACGATCCTGCGGCGGGAAGCCGATGGCGCGCATGTGCTGGTGACGCCGGTCGAAAAGCTGTCGATCGCGGTCGACGATGCGCCGTTCGTGGCGGTCGAGGCGAAGCTGTCGGGCGAAGGCGAACAGGGGCGGATCGCGTTCCGGCTGAATACCGACGAACTGGCGGTGGCCGATGCCGAGCATCCGATCCGGATCGAAGGGGACGCAGATGCGCCGCGCCCGTATCTGCGCGTGCGCGGCGGCATGGATGCGCTGATCGCGCGTCCGGTCTTCTATGAACTGGTGGAGATGCTGGCGACGGGGCCGGACGGCCGGCGCGGGCTGTGGAGCGAGGGCGCGTTCTTTCCGTTCGAGCCGGCATGACGCTGGCCGACCGGCTGCGCGCGCGGCTGGCGGACCCGGTCGAGGACTTGCTGACCGGCGATCTGAACGGCGCGGCACCGATGCCGGAGGGCGGCTGGCGGGCGGCGGCGGTGCTGATCGCGGTGACCGAGCGGGCGGAGCCGGGCGTGTTGCTGACGCAGCGGACCGGCGACCTGCGCACCCATGCGGGGCAGGTGGCGTTTCCGGGCGGCAGCATCGATCGGGCCGATGGTGGGCCGGTCGCGGCGGCGCTACGCGAAGCTGCGGAGGAGATCGCCTTGCCACCGCAGGCCGCGACCGTGGTGGCGACGCTCGACCGCTATCACACGGTGACCGGGTTCGAGGTCGTACCGGTCCTCGCCACGGTTCCGGCGGACCTGCCGCTGATGCCGGCCCCGCTGGAGGTCGATGCGATCTTCGAAGTGCCGCTGACCGTCCTGCTCGACCGGGCGAACTATCAGGTCGGCAGCCGCTGGCATGAGGGGACCGAGCGATTCTATTACGAACTGATCTTCGGCGAGCGGCGCATCTGGGGTGCGACGGCGGCGATGATCCTCAATCTGGCACGACGACTGACATGGCCCTGACCGAATCGCTTCCCCCCGCCGACTGGATGCAGCGCCCCGGGCTCGACCGGCTGGCCGACGCGCTCGACGCCGATGCCGGGGCGGCGCGCTATGTTGGGGGGGCGGTGCGCGACACGTTGCTGGGGCTGGATGTCGCCGACATCGACGTCGCGACGATCCACCCGCCGCAGGAGGTCGTGCGGCGGCTGGAGGCGGCGGGGATCAAGGCGGTGCCGACCGGCATCGCCCACGGCACGATCACCGCGGTCGCCGACGGAACGGTGGTCGAGGTGACAACGCTGCGCCGCGATGTCGCGACCGATGGCCGCCATGCCGAGGTCGCCTTCACCGACGACTGGCAGGCGGACGCGGCGCGGCGCGATTTCACGATGAACGCGCTCTATGCCGATATGCGCGGCCATCGGCTGCATGACTATTTCGATGGGATCGTCGACCTGCGTGCCGGGCGGGTGCGGTTTATCGGCGATCCGTTGCGGCGCATCGCCGAGGATCATCTGCGCATCCTGCGCTTCTTCCGCTTCCTCGCGCGGTTCGGCAATACGCCCGATGCCGAGGGGCTGAACGCCTGTATCGATCGCGCCAACGACCTGATGGCATTGTCGCGCGAGCGGATCGCCGAGGAATTGCTGAAGATGCTGGTCGCGCGCGACGCGGTCGATGTGATGCGGTTGATGGTCGGGCATGGCATCTGGACGCCGGTGCTGCCGGAAATCGATGCGGCGGCGGTCGAGCGCCTTGCCGCGCTGGCCGCCGCCGAAGCCGCCGCCGGCATTGCCTCCGATCCGGTCCGCCGGCTCGCCGCGCTGCTCGACGCTCGCAATGCCGAGGGTGTCACCGCGCGGTTGAAACTGTCGAATGCCCATCGCAAGCGGATCTGCACCGCGCTGGGCCACAACGATGCCTGGCCCCCGCAGGAGACGGGATACAGGCTGGGCGTCGAAGGCGCGATCGATCGGTTGCTGATGACAGGCGATCCCGCAGCAGCGGCGAGCCTGATCGGCTGGACCCGCCCTGCCCTGCCGCTGTCGGGCGGTGCGCTGGTCGCACGCGGCCTGGCGCGCGGTCCCGATGTCGCCAAGGCGTTGCGCATGGTCGAGGATCGCTGGATCGCGGAAGGATTTCCCGACGCCGCGCGGACCAGCACGATCGCCGATGACGTCGTCGTTCAGGCGTTGCGCGCCACCAGCATCGCATAGGCCGCATCGGCGTCGATCGGCTTCGAATAGAAATAGCCCTGTCCGAATGCGCAGCCGAGCGCGACGAGGGTCTGTTCGAGTTCCTGCGTCTCGATCCCCTCGGCGGTGGTCCGCATGCCGAGCGCCTGGGCGAGGCTGAGGATCGCGCGCACGATCGCCACCTTGTCGCGATCGGCCAGCATGCCCGACACGAAGCTGCGGTCGATCTTCAACTTGTCGATCGGCAGTTTCTGCAGATAGGCGAGGTTCGAATAACCGGTGCCGAAATCGTCCATCGCGATCGTGGCGTGCATCTCCTTCAGCGCCAGCATCGTCCGCAACGTGCTGTCGGGATCGACGATGAACGCGCTTTCGGTCAGTTCGATGGTGAAGCGATCACCGGTCAGGTCGTGGCGCGACAGCACGTCGGCGAACATCGCCGCGATATCGTCACGTTGCAGCTGCACCGCCGACAGGTTGACCGCCATCTTGGCACCGCAATGGCCGCCGGATTTCCGATCCCATGATGCGAGCGTCCGCGCCGCTTCGTCCATCGCCCATCGGCCGAGCGGCACGATCAGCCCGCATTCCTCGGCGACCGGAATAAAATCGACTGGCGAGATATGCTGCCCGTCGGGCGTCTGCCAGCGTGCCAGCGCCTCGAAACTGCTGATGCGGCCGTTCGACAGGTCGTAGATCGGCTGGAACGCCAGGCGGACTTGCCGTTCCTCCAGCGCCGTGCGCAACCGCGTCTCGATCGAAAACTGGCTGCGGACGATATCGAACAGATGCAAGCGATAGATTTCGGTCTGGCCGGTCCGTTTCGATCGTTTCACCGCGAATTGCGCGTGGCGGATCAGGTCCTCGGCTTCGTCCTCGGTATCCTCGCCCAGCGCGATACCGATCGAACAGTCGACGCTGATGCTGAAGTCGGACAGCTGGAACGGCTGGACCAGCGCCTGTTGCAGGCGACCGGCGACCAGCATCGCATCGTCCGGCCCCCCGCGCAGCGTCAGCAGCACCGCGAATTCGTCGCCACCGGTGCGCGCCATCACGTCGCAGCCGCGCAATACCCCTTTCAGGCGGCGCGCGACCGAGATCAGCAATTCGTCGCCCGACAACGACCCCATGCACGCATTGACGCGGCTGAACCGGTCGAGGTTGATCGCCAGCACCGCGTAGCGCGCGCGATTGCCGTCCGCGATCCGTTCGTCGACCAGATCGCCAAAGCCCATCCGGTTGGCGAGGCCGGTCAGCGAATCGGTGTTCATCTCCCGCCGCAGGCTGGCTTCGGTGCGCTGTTCGGCGGTCTGGTCGAGCAGCGTCATCAGACAGCGGGTAATCGCGACCCGATCGGGACGGCGCGCCAGCGTGACGTCGTAATAGTGGCTGTCGACCGAATCACCGATTTGCAGCGGCACGCGACAGCGGGCTTCGGTCGAGGTCAGAAAGGTCGCGATGCGATCGCCGATCGCATCGAGCAGCGCCGCTTCCCCGCCACGCGCGAAGCCCACCGCGCGGAAGGCCAGGTTGTTCGCGGTGAACACCGGTCGCCCGTCGATCAATTCGACGATCGCCGTCGGCGCGGGGATCAGGTCCAGCGTCGCCGTGTCGGCATCGTGCGACGCTTCCGGTACCCCCAACGGTTCGGCGCCAACGGCGAGCGAATCGTCCGAAACCGGATGCGCCTTGAACGCGGAGAGGAACTGCCGACCGAAAGCCATTTGCATCGCCGTACCACGGCGATGGTTAAGAGCTTCTGAAACCCGACAATCGATTCGCGTGGACAGGTGCCGTGCGTCAGAAACGGTTGTCGCGGGGGAAGCCGTTGGGCGGCATCCGCCCGGCTGCACCCCGCGCCGCGCGCCACGGCGTCAGATCGCCCTCGGTCCGGACCCGCCCGGTTTCCCCACCCATCGTCCAGGTCAGCCCGTCGACGAACCGCAGGGTCCGCGCATCGGACAGGCCGCCGTCGCGGAACCGTTGCAGTTGCACCCCCTGCCCACGGGCCATTTCGGCGAGTTCGGACAGCGGAAACAGCACCAGCTTGCGATTGTCGCCGATCGCCGCGACATAATCGTCCTCCGGCCCGATCGGCCGGACGATCTTCAGCTTCGCACCGGGGCGCGGTGCCATCACCTGCTTGCCCTTGCGCGTTTCGGCGAGCACGTCGGCGATCCGCACCGCAAAGCCGCGACCATCGGTCGCCGCCAGCAACAGCCGGTCGGATGCCGCCGCGCGGAACAACCCGACGATCCGCGCATCGCCGTCGAGATCGATCATCGCCCGCACCGGTTCGCCAAAGCCGCGTCCGCCCGGTAGCTTGTCGGCACCCAGCGTGTAGAATCGCCCGCCATCGGTGGTCAGCAACAGCTTGTCGGTCGTGTGGGCGTGGAACGCGAAGGCCGGGCCGTCGCCCTCCTTGAACCGGGCGGTATCGGCGGAGGCGAGGTCGACATGCCCGCGAAGTGCCCGCACCCAGCCGCGCTGCGACAGGATAACGGTCAGCGGCTCGCGCTCGATCATCGCCTCTGCCGGAATTTCGCGTGCCGGGGCGGCTTCCTCGATCGTGGTACGGCGTTTTCCGAGTGCCGTTTCGCTGCCATAGCGGTCGCGCACCTTCGACAGGTCGCGCTTCATCCGGGTCCGTTGCCGGGCCTCACTGGACAGCAGCAGCGTCAGTTCGGCCTGCTCCTTTTCCAGCTTCGACCGCTCGCCGCGAATCTCCATTTCCTCCAGCTTGCGCAGACTGCGCAGCCGCATGTTCAGGATCGCTTCGGCCTGACGATCGGTGAGGGTGAATTCGGCGATCAGCACCGGTTTCGGTTCATCCTCGGTTCGGATGATCGCGATCACCCGGTCGAGGTTGAGATAGGCCGCCAGATAGCCGTCGAGCAGTTCGATCCGGTCGGCGATCCTGGCGAGGCGATGCTCGCTGCGCCGACGCAGGACGACGAACTGGTGATCGACCCATGCCTTCAACGCCTCGCGCAGCGACATGACGCGCGGGGTGCGATCCTTGTCGAGAACGTTGAGATTGAGGGGAACGCGCGATTCGAGGTCTGTGAGCCGGAACAGCCCATCCATCAGCACCTGCGGGTCGACGGTGCGGCTGCGCGGTTCGAGGACGATGCGGATCTCGGCGTCCGATTCGTCGCGGACATCGGTCAGGATCGGCAGCTTCTTGTCGTTGATGAGCGCGGCGATCTGTTCGATCAGCTTGCCCTTCTGCACCCCATATGGGATTTCGGTGATGACAACCTGCCAGCCGCCGCCCTTCTCCCGTTCGATTCCATGGCGCGCGCGGACGCGAAAGCCGCCGCGACCGGTGGCATAGGCCTCGCGGATCGCGGCGGGCGGATCGGCGACGATGCCGCCCGTCGGAAAATCGGGGCCGCGTACATGGGCGAGCACGGCGGCGTCATCTGCGTCGGGCCGGTCGATCAGCACCATCGCGGCTTCGTACAGTTCGGCGGCATTGTGCGGCGGGACGCTGGTCGCCATGCCCACGGCGATGCCGCTGGCCCCGTTGGCGAGCAGGTTGGGGAACATGCCAGGGAACAGTTCGGGTTCCTGCTCCTCGCCATTATAGGTTGGGCGGAAATCGGTAGCGTCCTCGTCGAGGCCCGCCATCAGGTCGATCGCGACCTGCGTCAGCCGCGCCTCGGTATAGCGATAGGCGGCGGCGTTATCGCCGTCGATATTGCCGAAATTGCCCTGTCCGTCGACCAACGGATAGCGCAGCGCGAAGTCCTGCGCCAACCGGACCATCGCGTCATAGACCGACTGATCGCCATGCGGATGGTATTTGCCGATCACGTCGCCGACGACGCGCGCGCATTTCTTGTACCCCGATGCCGGGTCGAGCTTCAGCAGCCGCATTGCCCACAACAGCCGGCGATGCACCGGCTTCAACCCGTCGCGGACGTCGGGCAGCGACCGGGCCGTGATCGTCGACAGCGCATAGACGAGGTACCGCTCGGACAAGGCGCTGTCGAACGGTGCATCGAAGATGCCGATCGGTGTCGAAGGGTCGGTCAGTTCACTTGCCATCGCGACCGCGATAGCAGGCGAACCCCGCTCCTGCGATAGGTGAAATGGAACGAACCGGGATCAGGCCGCCTGTCGCCCGTCGGATTCGCGCCCGGCCGCCGGCTCGCCATCGGCCAGCGCCACCACATCGGCGACGATGCCCTGCCATTCGGCGTCGCCCATTTCGATCAGGCCGAACAGCCGCATCAGGAACGCGCCCTCCATCGCGAGGAACGCCAGCCGCAGCCGGCGACCCGCGTCGGTGGTGACGTCGATCAGATCGATCCGCTCGCGATACCATTTGCGCACCAGCACCATGTGCTGCGGCGAATTGAGGACCGAGACCAGCAGGCTGGGCGCGCCGCGTCGCGAACGGTCGTTATAGTCGGCGGCATAATCGATATGGGCCCGGACCGGGCAGTTGTCGTCGACGCTACCCAGTTCGGCGATGCGGTCGGCATATTCGTCCTGCCACCGCTCGAACATCGCGGCGATCAGCGATTCCTTGCTGCGAAAGCTATATTGCACGCCGCCATTGGTGATGCCCATATGTTCGGCGACGGCGGCGATGGTCAGGCCGACCGGACCCTTTTCCAGCGTCACCGATTCGGCGGCATCCAACAGCTTGTCACGCTCAATCGTACGAGTTCGTCCCACAATAACGCCCCTTTGCGGCCGACATATCGCCGGCCATTCCCGTCCCCGTCTCCCTGTAGCTCAAAAATATCCGCACGCGCGACTTTATTATACGATTTATCCATATTGGGTACGGTTGCGACTTTCGATCGGACTGCGGCAATGGTGGAATGCGTCACATCTTTCATCCCGATGACCTGGCCGGACCTGACCCGGCGACCCCGCCCCGATCCGGACCGGACGTTCCGCTATGGCACGGACCGGTTGCAGGTGGTCGATCTGTGGCTGCCCGCGGGCGATTCGCCCTCGCGCTGGCCGACGGTGCTGATGGTGCATGGGGGATGCTGGCAGAGTTCGGTCGCCGACCGGCGGCTGATGGACTGGGTCGCCGCCGATCTGCGTGCCGACGGGATCGCGGTATGGAATATCGACTATCGCGGCGTCGACCGTGACGGCGGCGGCTATCCGGGGACGTTTCTCGACGCAGCGGCGGCGGCCGACCTGTTGCGCGACCATGCCGGGGCATATGCGCTCGACCTGTCGCGGATCGTCGCGGTCGGGCATTCGGCGGGCGGGCATCTGGCGCTGTGGCTCGCCGCGCGCCATCGCCTGAGCCAGCATAGTCCGCTGGCGACCGGCGATCCGCTGCCGATCGCGCAGGTCGTCTGTCTGGGCGGCCTGCCCGATCTCGCCGCGGTCGAGGCCAGCCCCGATAATGGCTGCGGGACCGAGGTCATCGCGCAGCTGGTCGGGGGCGACCGGGCCGATCGCTTCGCCGACACCTCGGTCGTCGAGCTGCTGCCGGTCGGGGTGCCGATCGAGCTGATCGACGGCGCGCAGGACGCGATCGTCCCCGCCGCGATGGCACCGGCCTTTGCCGCGGCCGCCCGCACCGCCGGCGACCGGGTGGGAACGCAGCGGATCACGGATACCGGCCATGTCGAACTGATCGCACCCGGAACGCCGGCATGGGCCACCGCCAAAGCTGCTATCCGGCGCGCCTTACCGATCGCCGGGCCTGTCGCATAGAGCCGGATTGCACCTGCCTTATTCTTGCCTTATTGTGGCCGCAAATAAGGCAGGAGTTGTCGATGTCCCGTCCGCGTTCGACCTTCATCATCATGGCCGCCGTTTCCGCTGCGCTCGCCGGTTGCGGCCGGCCCGATACCGCCGGCGAGACGGGATCGACCGATCAGGATGTTCCGCCCGGCGTCGAGGTGACGGCCGCGCCGGGTGTCGCCTTCCGGTACGACTATGCGTTTCGCCTGCCGGCGCAGCGGATCGCGGCAGCCCAGGAACGCCATGCCGACGCGTGCGAGCGGCTGGGTCCGGACCGCTGCCGGATCACGGGAATGCGCTATCTCCGCTCGCCGAAGAACGACGTCACCGCCGATCTTCAGTTCAGCATCGTCCCCGCCCTCGCGCGCAGCTTCGGCCGCGATGCGATCGGTGTGGTCGAGCGCAGCGAAGGCGGCGTACGCAGCGTCAATGTCAGCGGCGAGGACGTCGGTGCGACCATCGACGCCGCCAGAACCGCGCGCAACGCCACCATTGTCGAACGCGCCACCGTCGAGAAGCGGATCGCCGACGGCAACCGTTCGACCGCGGTCGAACTCGAGCGGCAGCGTGCCGATCTGGGGCGGACCATCCGGGACGTCGATGCGCAGACCGCCGGGCAACTCGCGCTCCTGAATGCAACGGCGGTCGCGTTCCATTACGAATCAGGCAAAGCCGCGCCGGGCTTCGAAACCCAGTCGCCGCTGGCACAGGCCGGCGAACTGCTCGGCTGGTCGGCGGGCGTAACGTTCAGCACGCTGCTCAACCTGCTCGGGCTGCTGCTGCCGCCGATGCTGTTGGCGGCGATTATAGCCGGGCTGTTCGTTGCCGGGCGGCGGTTCGTGCGGCGGCGGATCGCGCCGGCGGCGTGATTGCGCGGCCGGCCCCCTTGGGCTATGCGGCGGCTTTCTACACCGGCCACGGGCATTCCCCGGACCGGCCCGTTTCGTCGAAGGGAATCGCATGGCTCGCCGCCGCCAGATCTACGAAGGCAAGGCAAAGATCCTTTACGAGGGTCCGGAGCCGGGTACGCTGATCCAGTATTTCAAGGACGACGCCACCGCCTTCAACGCCCAGAAAAAGGGTACGATCAACGGCAAGGGCGTGCTGAACAACCGGATTTCCGAGCATGTCTTCACGCTGCTCGGCAATATCGGGGTGCCGACCCACTTCATCCGCCGGCTGAACATGCGCGAGCAGTTGATCCGCCAGGTCGAGATCGTGCCGATCGAGGTCGTGGTGCGCAACGTCGCGGCGGGTTCGCTGTCGAAGCGGCTCGGCATCGAGGAAGGCCAGCAGCTGCCACGCACGATCGTCGAATATTATTACAAGGACGATGCGCTCGGCGATCCGATGGTATCGGACGAACACATCCTGTGCTTCGGCTGGGCCGCGCAGGACGAACTGCACGAGATGGCCGACATGGCGATCCGCGTGAACGATTTCCTGTCCGGGCTGTTCGCCGGGATCAACATCCGGCTGGTCGACTTCAAGCTCGAATTCGGTCGCATCTGGGACAATGATTTCAGCCGGATCATCCTGGCCGACGAAATCAGCCCCGATGGCTGCCGCCTGTGGGACATGACCACCAACGAGAAGCTCGACAAGGATCGCTTCCGTCGCGATCTCGGCGGCGAAGTCGAAGCCTATCAGGAAGTCGCCCGCCGGCTGGGCCTGATGCCCGAAGGCGCGGATTCAGCGGTCCTCGACCTCGAGACGCATCGCAAGAAGCGCGAGAAGTAAGCGCGCTATCGACTGACGATTACCGTCACCTCAGGATAGGTCGGGGTCCCTTTCGGTTGGCCGCTGCGGTGCCCATGCGAGAGACCCCAGCCTGCGCTGGGATGGCATTTTTATGGGCATGGAAGAACAGCCCCGCAGCCGGTGCGGACGTGTGCGCCCGCATCCTTCTGTTCGTCGTCCCCCCGGACTTGATCCGGGGTCCCGCTTCTTCTGCCGACCGAAGTGAGGAGCGGGACCCCGGGTCAAGCCCGGGGTGACGAGTGGGCTCGGGTATCGGTTGCCTGGATCAAACCGGCGGGCCGCCTCCCTACCCCCGCGCGAACAGCGCCGGGTCGAGTGCCATCACGGCGTCGGCCCCGCCCTCGACCTTGCGCCGCAGGGCGCCGGTGTCGGGAATGATCCGCTCGGCATAGAAGCGCGCGGTTACCCGTTTGCCCTCGGTGAACGTCGCATCGCCCTCGCCCGATGCCGCCAGTGCCTCGGACGCGGTCAGCATCCGCAGCCACATGAGGCCGGTCGCGACGATCCCCATGATGTGCATGTACGAATGCGCACCCGCGCCGACATGGTTCGGGTTCTGCATGCCGTTGGCCATGAACCACATCGTCGCGGCCTGCAGGTCCTTCAGTCCGCGCTCCAGCCGCTCGGCGAAATCGCGCGTCGCGTTGGCACCCTTGGCGGTCGCGATCTCTTGCGCAACGATGCGGAAGAAATGCTGGATCGCACGTCCGCCATTCTGCGCCAGCTTGCGCCCGACCAGATCCATCGCCTGCACGCCGTTGGTGCCTTCATAGATCATCGCGATCCGGGCATCGCGGACATATTGCTCCATGCCCCATTCGGCGATGTAGCCATGGCCGCCATAAACCTGCTGTGCGTTGGTCGCGACGTCATAGCCCTTGTCGGTGCCATAGCCCTTGATGACCGGGGTCAGCAGCGACACGAGATCGTCGGCTAGCTCGCGGGTCGCCGCGTCCTCGCTCATATGCGCCAGATCGACCTGCAACGCGCCCCACAGGCACAGCGCCCGCAACCCTTCGGTCAGCGCCTTGCCCTCCATCAGCATCCGGCGGACGTCGGGATGGACGAACAGCGTATCGGCCTTTTCGTCCGGTTGCGCCGGGCCGGTCAGCGCCCGCCCCTGCCGCCGGTCGCCGGCATAGATCACCGCATTCTGATACGCGGTCTCGGCCACGCCCAGCCCCTGCAACCCGACGCCGAGCCGCGCGGCGTTCATCATGATGAACATGGCGGCCAGCCCCTTCATCTCGTCGCCGACCAGCCAACCCGTCGCGCCGTCATAGTTCATGACGCAGGTCGAATTGGCGTGGATGCCCATCTTGTGCTCGATCGATCCGCACGTCACCGGATTGCGCGCGCCGAGCGACCCGTCGTCGTTCACGAGGAACTTCGGCACGACGAACAGCGAAATCCCCTTCGAGCTTTCCGGCGCGCCCGGCGTCTTGGCGAGGACGAGGTGGATGATGTTGTCGGTCAGGTCATGCTCGCCCGACGAGATGAAGATCTTGGTGCCGGTGATCGCCCACGACCCGTCGTCGTTGGGCACCGCGCGCGTCTTGATGAGGCCCAGATCGGTACCGCATTGCGGCTCGGTCAGGTTCATGGTGCCGCCCCATTCGCCCGACACCATCTTGGGCACATACATCGCCTGCTGTTCGGGGCTGCCCTTGACCAGCAGCGCGGCGATCGCGCCGTGCGTCAGCCCGGGATACATGGCGAAGGCCATGTTGGCGGAGATCAGATATTCCTCGAACGCGGTCGCGACGACATGCGGCATCGCCTGCCCACCGAATTGTTCGGGCGCGGACAGCGTGCCCCAGCCCGATTCGACGAACTGACGATACGCCTGCTTGAACCCGTCGGGCGTCGTCACGCTGCCATCGGCGTGGCGGGTGCAGCCCTGCTGGTCGCCCGATGCGTTCAAGGGAAACAGCACTTCGGCGACGAAGCGACCGCCCTCTTCCAGCACCGCCTCGACCGTGTCGGGCGTGGCATTGGCGAAACCGGGCAGCGCGGCATGATCGCCGATCTTGAGAACATGGTCGAGGATGAAGCGGGTGTCGCGGACCGGCGGGGTATAGCTGGGCATCGGGTCAATCCTTCTCCGGGGAGGCACCCTCTGACGGGGCGGTCTGGTACGGCAGCGTTTCGATGGTCGTCACGAAGTCGCTGAGTTCGGCGATCGCGGCATCGATGTCGCGCCGCTGGTTTTCGAGCAGCGCGATCCGGTCGCGACATTTCTGGACGGTGACCTGCCGCTGTACGACGCGGCCGTCGCCGATATCGTACAGGTCGATCATCTCGCGGATATCGGCGAGGCTGAACCCGACCCGCTTGCCGCGCAGGATCCACGCCAGCCGTGCCCGGTCGCGCTGCGAATAGATGCGGGCAAGGCCGCGCCGTTCGGGTGCGATCAGGCCCTCATCCTCGTAGAAGCGGAGCGCGCGCGCGGTCACGCCGAATTCGTTGCACAGGTCGGTGATCGAAAAGCGATCGGCTTGCCCGGGCGACTGAGGCGGTATGGAGACTGCGAGTTGCATGACCCTTGACTAGTTTACGTTGACGTGAACGTCAACCTTCGTCGCCAGTCGTCGGCGCGGGCGGACAATCGACCCGCTTCGCCGGCTTGCGCTTGACCGCGGTCGTCGCGAATTCGGCGGCGTCGAGCGCACCGTCGCGGCCCTTGTCGGCTGCCGCGAACTTCCCGCTGGTCTTGATCGCCCATTCGTCGAAGGTCAGCCGCCCGTCGCCATTGGTGTCGAGCTTCGCATAGGCCTTGCGCCGCGATGCCAGATATTCGTCGCGGGTAATGCGGCTGTCGCGGTCCTTGTCATATCGGTCGAACCGCTTCTGTTCGCGGGTGCGCGGCGATGCGGCGGGCGGTTCGGGAATTTCGGCGTCCGCCGTTTGCGCCGTCGCCGGGGGTGCCGGCGGCGGCGGCAGTTTCTCGGTCGCCGCGACCCCGCGGAACAGGAACAGCCCCGCCGCGACCAGCGCCAAGGCCGACCCTACCCCCGCCAGGAACCGCCACATCGCTCACCCCCCGATTGCCGACGCTCTGTATCGGTCAGCCGCTATCGCCCGGCAAGTCCGAACCACGCCAGTCGCGCCGCCCTTTTCGGCCCGCCCGGTGCCACGCGTGCCAGATCGAGCCGCGCCGACAGCGCCAGCAGGCCGAGCGGCCGGGCGACCCGGCGCAGCGGCGTCGCCAGCGCCTCGCCAGCCAGCGCACCGGCGGTTTCGGCGGTCGCGGCATCGTCGACATGGTGCAACAGGTCGGCCAGCGCCCACCCCTGCCCCAGCATCGTCGCCCGGTCGACATCGCCGCCGAGGATCGCGGCCGCCAGCGCGAACAGCCGCCCGCCCCGTTCCGCCCCGAACCGGCGCAGCGTCTCGCGGTCGAGCGTGTCCTCCTCGATCAACACCTCCCAGCCTTCCACCACCTTCACCAGCGCCGCGCCGGTGACACCATGTGGCAGCACAGTTTCGGCGAGCGCGGTCAGGACCGGCATGGCGGGCGGCGGCGCATGGTCCAGCTTGGCAAGCTGTTCGCGCCACCACGCAAGCCGGATCTGGCCGATCGCGGGCTGGGTCGTGGTCCGGACGACATCGGCCAGCGCGGCGTCGAGCGCCAGCAGCGCCGACAATGCCGCGCGGCGGTCGGCGGGGGCATAGGTCAGCGCAAGGCTGCGTTCGGGATCTGGATCGATGGGCATCGATCCCGTCAGCGCGGGTCTTTACGCTCCGTCAACCCCGATCTGGCAAACAAACCATTGATTGCGCGACTTTGGCGCTGGAATGGACGGGCAATGATCGGACGCGGACGAGATCGGAGACGATCGGGCGGTTTTCTCTCGCGGCTGGCGCACGATCGCGGCGGCAATACGCTGGCGATGATGGCGGTCGCGATGATCCCGCTCCTCGGCATGGCGGGATCGGCGATCGACACCGCGCGGGTCTATTACGTCAAGGTTCGCCTGCAACAGGCGTGCGATGCCGGCGCGCTGGCGGGCCGGAAGTTCATGAACGGCAACGATTTCAACGACGCGGCCGTATCGCAGGCGCGCGCCTTCTTCGCGAATAATTTCCAGACGGGATCGATGGGGTCGAACGCCCCCGTCTTCACGCCGGTCAAGACCGACGCGGGACAGGTCGCCGCGACCGCATCGGTCACCGTCCCGATGACGGTGATGCAGTTGGCCGGCTTCGAACCGGTCACGGTCTCGGTCGCCTGCGAAGCCAAGCTCGAAATTCCCAATCTCGATATCATGTTCGTTCTCGATACCACCGGATCGATGAGCGACATCAACCCCGGCGATAGCGCCGACCGGATCACCGGCCTGCGTCAGGCGGTGATGAATTTCTACGACACGCTCGACCGCGCCAAGAAGCCCGGAACACTGATCCGCTATGGCGCGGTACCCTATTCGGCCAACGTCAATGTCGGCATGTTGCTGCGCCCCGAATGGATGGTCGATAAGGCCGATTACCAATCGCGCCGCTATCTGGGCCCCGAGACGACCAAGGGTCCGGATACGGTGGACAACGCCGATTGGGTGACGACTGCCGGATCATGGCAGAAAAAGAGCGGTTCGACCGTAACGAGCAAAAGCTTCGGCAGGCCGGAGGATTGTAGCCCGCCAGCAAACGCCGTGAACACATCGCAAACCGATACGACGTGGAAAGACGCTGGAAAGGGGGACGGCAGCCAGACGATTACCTATACCCGGACCCGGACCGGCAGCGCCTATTCGACGAAAATCGTCAATGCGCGGTGTGAAATCACCGAAACGTCGTACCGCAATTATGTCGAAACACGGACCGACACCCGCGTTCCAAACAAGAATAAAGGCAAGCCCGTTGCCGGTACCCCGACGACTACTCATTGGTGGTCGTATGAGCCGGTCAACGTACCCGTTTCGGGATTGAAGGGCACAGGTGCCCGCGTCAGTGGCGGATCGATTTCCATGAACATCGCCGCACAGGGCAAGTCGCGAACGATCACCTGGAATCAGCAGAATGGCTGCATCGAGGAGCGCAAGACCGTCCGGCAGTCGACCTATGATCCCATTCCGTCGGGCGCATATGATTTGAACATCGACATGGTCCCCGATCCTTCCAACGACGACACCCGTTGGAAGCCGTGGCTGCCGGCGGCGGTGTTCGCCCGGGAAAGCTTCACCAAATGGTCCATTCCCGCAGTGCGCTCGAACCTCGACTTCACGAACCTTCAGGACGTGAACAGCGGCCAGAACGCTCCCTGCCCCTCGCCGGCGAAGCTGTTGCAGGCCTTCACGCGTGCCGACCTGCAGAGCTACGTCAACAGCCTGATCGTGGGGGGCAAGACCCATCACGATATCGGGTTTCTATGGGGCCTGCGACTGATGTCGCGCGACGGCATCTTCGGCGATGTCGTCAACGGCGGGTTGAATGGCGCGAGGAATGCGCAGCACCTGATCTTCATGACCGACGGCGAAACCGATACCGATAACACGGTGTACGAAGCCTATGGCCTGTCGGGGCTGGATCGTCGGCGCACGACCGCCTTCACGACCAACGACGCGCAGAATAGCGATCAGGACACCATCGTCGCCAACCGCCTGCTCGCGCTGTGCCAGGTCGCGCGGCGCAAGGACATTACCGTCTGGGTCATTGCGTTCGGATTGAACATGCCCCCGCTGCTCAGCAACTGCACGACGGAGGGGCGTTCGTTCGAGGCGCGAAACACGGCCCAGCTCAACACCGCGTTCAGCAACATCGCCGCCCAGATCGCCAAGCTGCGGGTGTCAAGATGATCGTGCGGATCGCGCGCGATCGTCGCGGTGCGACCATCATCGAATTCGCGTTGCTTGCGCCTGTCCTGCTGCTGTTGCTGATGGGCCTGTTCGACCTGTGCTACCGATCCTATGCCCAATCGATCCTGACGGGTGCGCTTCAGGCCGCGGCGCGCAAGGGCGCGCTGGAGGGTAATGCGACCACGGCCGCCTCGCAGGCTATCGACGAAGCGGTCATCCAGCAGGTGCGACCGGTC
The DNA here is from genome assembly GCF_001421155.1 of Sphingomonas sp. Leaf5. Taxonomy (NCBI): domain Bacteria; kingdom Pseudomonadati; phylum Pseudomonadota; class Alphaproteobacteria; order Sphingomonadales; family Sphingomonadaceae; genus Sphingomonas; species Sphingomonas sp. Leaf5. Next base: position 137,269 of record NZ_LMJZ01000019.1, read on the forward strand.
GCGCCGAACCTGACCTGGATCAGCAAGCGACTGCATTATCGCAACTATGACGGCGTCGAAGCCGAACCGTTCGACGACGTCAACAGCAACAATCGCCGTGATCCCGGGGAATGCTTCACCGACACCAACGGCAATGGCCTGTGGGATTCCGATCCGGGTACCACCGGTCAGGGCGGTGCGAACGACATCACCGTCTATACCGTGGAGATCACCTATCCCCGCCTGTTTCCGCTGACCGGGCTGATGGGCTGGTCCTCCGATCAGACAATCTCGGCGTCCAGCGCACTCAAGAACCAGCCCTATGATACGCAGAGCGCGGCCACACCGGAGCGGATATGCTGAGGATCGCGGCCCGCCGATTGCACGATCTGCACCATGCCCGGCGCGGCGTCGCCCTGCTGGAATTCGCGCTGGCATTGCCCGTCGTCCTTACCATCGGGCTGTGCGCGGTCGAATTGTGCAATTTCGGCGTCCAGCAGCTTCGGCTGAGTCAGGCGACACAGACACTCGCCGACAATATCTCGCGCGTCGGCGTCGACACCAACGCTGCGACGCAACAGCTGCGCGAGGCCGACGTGAACGAGGTGATCGGCGGGCTGCGCCGGCAAACCGAAGCACTGGGCGTCACCACCAACGGCCGGGTGACGATTTCCAGCCTCGAGACGAAGGATGGCGCGCAGTGGATTCATTGGCAGCGCTGCGTCGGGCTGAAACGTGGTCCGGGCTATGATTCGAGTTTCGGCCGCGAAGGCGATGGCGGAACATCGGGCAGCACGTTTCGGGGAATGGGCGACCCGGCCAAGCCGGTGCAGGCACCCGATCGCGCGGCCGTGATCTTCGTCGAGATCAATTTCGACTATCAGCCGCTGCTACCGACCTTTTTCCTCGGCAACCCGAAATTACAGCAGACCGCCGCCTTCATCGTGCGCGACAATCGCTTGCTGGAGGACGGCGTGCGCGATCCGGTGCCGCAGGTGAAGCAACGCATGACCTGCGACCGCTACACCGTCTGAGGGTCCACCCGAAATTCACGCGAAGGCGGATTTGAAGGCCGTCCGATCCGGAAACCGGTAGCGTGATCGGCACGTCGCGGGTCCGGCACATTCCCGAACCGACGCGGCGAGCAGTCGCCGCTGCGGAGGATACCGCAGCGGCGCCGTGGCTTACTTGTACGTGACCTTCTTCACCGCCGCGACGACCTTGTCGCTGGTGATGAGCGCCAGCTTTTCGAGATTGGCGGCATAGGGCAGCGGCACGTCCTCGTTGGTGACGCGGAGCACCGGCGCGTCGAGGTCGTCGAAGCCCTGCTCCATCACCACCGCGGCGATTTCCGACGCGATCGAGCAGGTCGGCCAGCCTTCCTCGACCACGACCAGCCGGTTGGTCTTCTTCAGCGACTTCAGCACCGTCTTGGTATCGAGCGGGCGCAGCGTGCGCAGATCGATCACTTCGGCATCGATGCCCTCGCCGGCCAGCTTCTCGGCGGCTTCGAGCGCGAGGCCGACGCCGATCGAATAGCTGACGATCGTCACGTCCTTGCCCGGCTTCATGATCCGCGCCTTGCCGATTGGCAGGACAAAATCGTCGAGCTTCGGCACGTCGAACGAGCGACCGTACATCAGTTCGTTTTCGAGGAAGACGACCGGATCGGTCGAGCGGATCGCCGCCTTCAACAGGCCCTTCGCATCGGCCGCGTCATAGGGGGCGATCACGATCAGGCCGGGGACCGAAGCGTACCACGGACCATAATTCTGCGAGTGCTGCGCACCGACGCGGCTGGCCGCACCATTGGGACCGCGGAACACGATCGGGCAGCGCATCTGGCCGCCCGACATATAGTTGGTCTTGGCCGCCGAATTGATGATGTGGTCGATCGCCTGCATGGCGAAGTTGAACGTCATGAATTCGATGACCGGACGCAGGCCGCCCATCGCCGCACCGGTACCGATGCCGGCAAAGCCATATTCGGTGATCGGCGTGTCGATGACGCGACGGTCGCCGAATTCGGCGAGCAACCCCTGCGTGACCTTGTACGCGCCCTGATATTCGGCGACTTCCTCGCCCATCACGAACACGCGGTCGTCGGCGCGCATTTCCTCGGCCATCGCATCGCGCAGCGCGTCGCGGACCGTGGTCTTGACCATCTCGGTCCCTTCCGGGATTTCCGGGTCGGTCTCGCCTTCCTGATCGGCGGCGTCGAACAGCTGGCGCGCGCCGGTTTCGGCGTGCTGCTGCGTCGTGCCTTCGGGAGCCGGCGGGCCCTTGTCGTCGTTCTTCTCGTCGGCCTTCGGCGTAGCGGCCGCGGCGTCCCCGGCGCGCGCCTCGGTCGGCTGCGACGACTTGGCGGCGTTGACATCCTCACCCTCGGCGGCAAGGATCGCGATGACCGCGCCGACCTTCACGTTATCCGTGCCCTCGGCGATCAGGATCTGCGCGATCGTGCCTTCGTCGACCGCTTCGAATTCCATCGTCGCCTTGTCGGTCTCGATCTCGGCCATGATGTCGCCCGACTTGACCGTGTCGCCTTCCTTGACGAGCCACTTGGCCAGCGTACCTTCTTCCATCGTGGGCGACAGCGCCGGCATCTTCAGTTCGATCGGCATCTCAGTAGGTCTCCACCAGAACGTCGGTGTACAGTTCCTTGGCGTCCGGTTCGGGCGCGCTTTCGGCGAAATCGGCGGCGGCGTTCACCACCTTGCGGATTTCGGCCTCGATCGCCTTCAGCTCGTCCTCCTGCACGCCGGCGGCGGTCAGCTCACGCTTCAGCCCCTCGATCGGGTCCGAATTGTCGCGCATCGCCTGCACCTCGTCGCGGCTGCGATACTTGGCCGGGTCGGACATCGAATGGCCGCGATAGCGATAGGTCTTCATCTCGAGGATGATCGGACCCTTGCCCGCACGCACCCATTCGAGCGCGGTTTCCGCGGCACCGCGGCACGCCAGCACGTCCATGCCGTCGACCTGGATACCCGGAATGCGGAAGCTCTCGCCGCGGCGATACAGCTGGTCCTCGGCCGACGAGCGGTTGACGCTGGTGCCCATCGCATACTGGTTGTTCTCGATCACGAAGATGATCGGGAGCTTCCACAGCTCGGCCATGTTGAACGATTCGTACACCTGCCCCTGGTTCGACGCACCATCGCCGAAATAGGCCATGCAGACGCCGCCGTCGTTGCTGTACTTGTGCCCGAACGCAAGGCCCGCGCCCAGCGACACCTGCGCACCGACGATGCCGTGGCCGCCATAGAATTTATGCTCGGTCGAGAACATGTGCATCGACCCGCCCTTGCCGCGGCTGATGCCGGCCTCGCGCCCGGTCAGTTCGGCCATGATGACCTTGGGATCGATGCCATAGGCGAGCATGTGGCCATGGTCGCGATAGCCGGTGATTACCGAGTCCTTGCCGGACTCGAGTGCCGACTGAAGCCCGACGGCGACGGCTTCCTGCCCGATATACAGGTGGCAGAAACCACCGATCAGGCCGAGGCCGTACAATTGGCCCGCCTTCTCCTCGAAACGACGGATCAGCAGCATCTCCTTGTAAAAGGACAGGAGTTCCTCTTTCGACGCCTCATACCGCGTTGGCTCACCCGGCCGTTCGCGATTGGGAATGACGGGTTCGCTGGTGCGGCCTGGCGCCGGTGCTTTTGCCACGGTTCGGATGCCTCGTTCCTGAAAGGATGGGAAGGAAGCGCCGCCTATGGCGCGAATTATGCCCCCGCGCAACCGAACCCGCCCGATCCGGGCCGGATTCAGTCGTCGATGCGAATCCCGCAGCGGCTTCGCGCCGCCGCCTCGCCGGTGATCGGCACGATGAATTCATCCGGGTGGGCGACGTTCAGCTTCCGCCGAACCAGTTCGTCGACCATATCGGGATCGGCATGGCGCGGATCGAGCAGCTCGACCCGGTTGCGCAGCTCGGCACGCACCTTTTCCAGACACGCATATTGCGCCTTCCGCACCGCCAGCTTGCGCTGATAGTCGCGGTACGCCAGCACGCCGTTCGGCCCCAACACCGCGTGATAGGCGAAGAACCCGATGACGAGGATCACCAGCGCCGGCCATCCGGCACGTTTCAGCATCTGACGAAGGGGCGAGGGTCGCGACATGGCGCGTATGTCGGTTATAGCCTGCGCCCACGCAAGCCACCAACCGGTGCCAAGGAGCCGATATGCACCTGCTGCACGATCCAGCGACCCTGACCGACCCAACCGACTTCGATACGTTCCTGAAGGTCGATATCCGTGTCGGCACGATCGTGTCGGCCGAACCCTATCCGCAAGCGCGCAAGCCCGCGATCAAGCTGGTCATCGATTTCGGCCCGGTGCTGGGCCACAAACGATCGAGCGCGCAGATCACCGAGCAGTATGAATGCGACGGACTGATCGGACGACAGGTCGCCGCAGTGGTCAACTTCCCGCCGCGTCAGATCGGCAGGTTCGTGTCGGAGGTGCTGACGCTGGGCTTTCCCGACGAAGCCGGCGCGGTCGTGCTCTTCGCGCCGGACCGGCAGGTACCGGACGGCGGGCGGCTGTTCTGATCGGCGCGCGGGACCGGTCATGACGGGTGCATCCGCCCCGCATTGCCGATACAGGCCATATCCGGGGGCGGCGAACGCATCCCGCTTGAAGGAACACGGATGAGCAACGCAACCGCCACCGCATGGGACGCAAGCCGGGTCCGCCTCTGGCTGGAAAGCCGCCTGTCCGCAGCGAAGCTGGAACAGGCAGCGGCGGACCGGCGCGGCTACGAGGCGCAGGGCGAATATGACAAGGCCGCAGCGGAGGAATGGGTCAGCCGCGCCTTGCTCGCGACCGATTGCACGACGGATCAGGCCGCCTTGGCCGGCCGCGTGAAGGCGTTGCTGGCGCAGGACGAATACCGGATCACCGGCATCTACGACGACCGGCGATTCGACCGCAGCGTCCGCGCCCAGCTGCGGAAAATCGCGAAGATGACGAAGGCGAACGAAGGGTTCGCGAACCTGTTACGCTATCAGGATTGAGCAGCACGTCGGCAACGACGACCGAATGTAGGTAGATTGGCAACGACATGGCCCGCAAGAACAACCGGCACGATCCCTATCCGCAGACGGATGACGGCGACGACGCGCCGGCCCCCGCCGTCATCTGCTGGCTGTGCGGCCGGCCCACCGGCAAGACGATCGTCTGGCATCATCCCGTCCCCAAAAGCCGGGGCGGCCGCGACGTCGTGCCGATGCATTCGATCTGTCAGCAGACGTTGATGGCCAATTTCACCAATTCCGAACTGCAACGCGCCGGGATGGACGTCGACACGCTGCTCGCGAACCCGAATGTCCGCAAATTCGTCGACTGGGTGGCGAACAAGGACCCCGACTTCACCGCGACCATCGTGAAAAAGCAGCGCTGATCCGATATCGAAAAGCTCTTGGCGGGCCGAACCGCGACGCGCTGCCCCCGCCCCACGAAAAAGGAGCGCCGGCTCGCACCGACGCCCCCTTCCCTGACCAGCCATCCAATCAACGCAAAATCGAACGCCCCGCATAGCGCGCGGCTCCTGCCAGTTCTTCCTCGATCCGGATGAGCTGGTTGTACTTGGCAAGCCGGTCCGACCGCGCCAGCGAGCCGGTCTTGATCTGGCCGCAGTTGGTCGCGACCGCGAGGTCGGCGATCGTCGCGTCCTCGGTCTCGCCCGACCGGTGCGACATGACCGCGGTATAGCGGTTGCGCTGCGCCAGGTTCACCGCCTCCAGCGTTTCGGTCAGCGTGCCGATCTGGTTGACCTTCACCAGCAGCGAATTGGCGAGGCCCTGTTCCAGACCCATCGCCAGCCGCTTCGGATTGGTCACGAACAGATCGTCGCCGACCAGCTGGACCTTGTCGCCGATCTTGTCGGTCAGCGCCTTCCAGCCTTCGAAATCGTCCTCGCCCATGCCGTCCTCGATCGACAGGATCGGATAGCGCGCGGCGAGATCGGCGAGGTAATCGGCCATTTCGTGCGGCGACAGCGACTTGCCCTCGCCGACCATTTCATAGCGGCCGTTCTTGAAGAATTCGGTCGCGGCGCAATCGAGCGCCAGCATCACGTCCTCACCCGGCTTGTACCCGGCGCGCTCGATGCTCTGCATGATGAAGTCGAGCGCGTCGATCGTGCTGCTCAGCGCCGGGGCGAAGCCGCCTTCGTCGCCGACCGAGGTGGCGAGGCCCTTTTCGGACAGCCCTTTCTTCAGCGTGTGAAAGATTTCCGAACCGCACCGGACCGCTTCGGCGATGCTGTCGGCACCGACCGGCATGACCATGAATTCCTGGAAATCGATCGGGTTGTCGGCATGTTCGCCGCCGTTGATGATGTTCATCATCGGCACCGGCAGCAGATGCGCCGACACGCCGCCGACATAGCGGTACAGCGGCAGGCCACGGGCATCCGCCGCCGCCTTCGCCACGGCGAGGCTGACGCCGAGGATCGCGTTCGCGCCCAGCCGGCCCTTGTTCTCGGTACCGTCGAGTTGGATCATCGCCTCATCGATGTCACTCTGGTCCTCTGCATCCATGCCCAGCACCGCTTCGGCGATGTCGCCGTTCACCGCTTCGACCGCGCCCAGCACGCCCTTGCCCAGATAGACGCTCTTGTCGCCATCGCGCTTCTCAACGGCTTCGTGCGCGCCGGTCGACGCGCCCGACGGGACCGCGGCACGGCCGAAGCTGCCATCCTCCAGCAGCACATCGACCTCGACGGTCGGATTGCCGCGGCTGTCGAGGATCTGGCGGCCATGCACCTGAATGATTGCGGTCACGTAACGACTCCTTTGATATCCGTGCGGGACGGCGTGGTCGCCGCCCCTCTATCCATTCGGCCCGCCGCTCGCAAATCCTTGCGTGCCGCACGGAACCCGACCTGTGCGACATGGTTTTCCTACCGAAACGAAGAAAGGATTCGTTATGACCGACTTCAATCGGCCTGGCAGCTCGCCGGCCACCAGCGATACCGCTGTCGACTTCAATGCCGATATCAACCCGACCACCGGCGGGACCGTAGAATTTTCGCCGGCCGCCACGACGTCGTTCGATTCGGAAGCAAGCGCGACCGGCAGCACCACCCAGACGCTGAAGGACGAGGCATCGAAGCTGTCGGCCAAGGCGACCGAAAAGGCACGCGGCCTCGCCGACGAAGGCAAGGCACGCGCCACCGGCGCGCTCGACGAATTCTCGAAGCTGATGGAAGATGCCGCCGGCACCGTCGATGAGAAGCTGGGCGAGCAATATGGCCAATATGCCCGCTCGGCCGCCAAGGCCATTTCGGGCTTTTCGGACAATCTGCGCGGCAAGGAAGTCGACGATCTGATCGCCGACGCCAGCGATTTCGTCCGCAAAAGCCCGGCCGTCGCCATCGGCACTGCTGCAGCCCTCGGCTTCCTGCTGGCGCGCATCGTGAAGGCCGGCACCGATGCCGACACCCTCCCCGTGGTAAAGGGCTGACCTCGATCATGGGGGACGAGGGGCTGGGAACGGTTGTCGGCCGGGTCGTCGAGGACGCGAAGGCCTACGCCAAGGCCGAGGTGACGCTGTGGAAGACGGTGGCCAGCACGCGCGGGTCGCAGGCCGGCATCGCTGTCGGTCTAGCGGTCGGTGCGGTGGTTATCGCCTTGTCGGCGGTCACCGCCTTACTGGTCGGGGCGATCCTGTCGCTGCGGCCGATCATCGGGCCGGGCTGGGCTACATTGCTGGTCGTCGTCGTGGCGCTGGTCGTCGCCGCGGTCCTAGCCAAGGTGGCGTTGTCGAGCTTCAAACGCGTCGTCGCGCCGTTGGGAGACAGCTGATGATCCCGCCGACCCTCGCCGCCGCCCGTGCCGATGCGCTCATCAAGCGTGCCCGGTTGCAGGCCAGCGTTGCCGAAGCAAAGCATCGCCTGTCGCCGTCGACCATCGCCTCGGGCGTCGCCGACGACCTGCGCGACAAGGCGGAGGATGGCGTCGCGATCGTGATGGAACGGCCGGGTGTCGCCGCCGGCATCGCGACCAGCGTCGTCGCCCTGCTCGCCCGCAAGCGCATCGCCCGGCTGTTCCGCAAGGCACCACCCCCGCCCCCCATCGCCCCGCCCCCGCCCGTCCCGAACAAGGAATGACATCATGAGCGAACTCAAGACCGTCCCGCACGAAACCGCTGGCACCATCGACACGCTGAAGGAAAAGGCGTCGACCGCCGCCCACGCGACCAGCGACGCCGCCCATGACGCGGCGAAGCGCGCGTCGGACGCCGCACACGAAGCCGCCCAGCGTGCGTCGGAAGCGGCGCACGAGGCCGCCAAGCGCGCATCGGACACGATCGAGACCAATCCGCTCGCGGTCCTCGCCGGCGGCCTTGCGCTCGGTGCCGTCGTCGGTGCCTTGCTGCCGCGCACCGCGCAGGAAACGAAGACGCTCGCCCCGCTCGGCAAGAAGCTGGCCGCGGCCGCCACCGCCGCTGCCGCGACGGCACGCGACGTCGGCAAGGAGCAGCTGACCGCCGCACTGCCGAGCAAGGACGGTGCCAAGGAACAGCTCCGCGCCGCCTTCGGCACGGTGGTGCAGGCGGCCAAGGACAGCGGCAAGGCTGCCGTCAAGGGCTGACCTCCGCCACGAATCCCAGTTTATGGGTTGAAGGGTACGCTCCGTCCGCTATGCGACGGGGCGTATCTTTTTTTTGCACTGCGGGAGCGATCATGAGCAAACTCCACCTCGTCTTCGGCGGCCGCGTCGCCGATCCGCGCACGCTCGATTTCGCCGACCTGAAGGCGATCGATGTCGTCGGCATCTTCGGCGACTATGCCAGCGCCGAAAAGGCATGGCGCGCCGCCGCACAGCGGACTGTCGACGATGCCGAGATGAAATATGTGGTGGTCCATCTCCACCGCCTGCTCGAACCGGAACTGCCGGCGGCGTAAGGGTCGCGATCCCGAACGGCTCCCTGTACCCCGTTCGGTTCGAGCAGCTTCGAGCCTGTCGAGAAGCGTCCCTCGAGAACTTGGTCGTTTGGGGCATCGCCTTCTCGACCACGGTTCTCGACAGGCTCGAACCTCCGCTCGAAGCAAATGGGGAGGTGTGGACAGGGAACGGTACCGCGGATCAGTCGGCCTCAGCCACCCGCACCCCCCAGCGCCACCGCAACAAGGGCCGCAGCAACACCATTCCGGCAATGAACCCGCCGGCATGTGCCGCCCCCGCGACCGGCATGCCGCTGCCCGCACTCGCCCAGCCGATCGCCAGATTCAGCAGCGTCCAGCTGACCCCCAGCCATATCGCATGGACGACATGCGCCGGCACCGGTCCGATCGCCTTCGCCTTGCCGCCGCCGAACAGCAGCGCATAGGCCCCGATCAGCGCCGAGATCGCCCCACTCGCCCCGATCATCGGCGCGGGCGAAGTCGGTCCGGCCAGCCACTGCGCCGCCACCGACGCATAGGCGCCGACCAGCAACAGCACCAACACGCCGCGCAATCCGACCGCGCGCTGCGTCGGGGTGCCGACGATGGCGAGGGTCAGCAGATTGAAGCCGAGATGCAACCACCCGTCATGGATGAACGCTGCGGTGAGCGGCGTCAGCCACACCGGCACGAACGGCGCAAACCCCTCGATCGATGCGACATTGCTGGTCATCCGCAGCGGCACGAACCCCGCCGCGATCGCCGCGCTCCATACGCCACCAGTCAGGATCAGCCACGCGCTGATGCACACGATCAACCCGCCGATCGCCACGATCGACGGGGAAGGACGCCGTTCGAACATGGGCGTTTAGATGAACTCGATCTTCGAGATCTGGTAATACCGGTCGCCCGACGGCACCGTCACCTCGACATCGTCATCGATCTTGCGCCCGATCAGCGCGCGGCCCATCGGCGAATTGTACGAAATGCGGCCCGACTTGGCATCGGCCTCGGTCTGGCCGACGATCTGGTAGGTGACCGCCTTGTCATCCTCGTCGAGCAGGGTGACGGTCGCGCCGAACACGACCTTGTCGCCCGACAGGTCCTTTGGATCGATGACCTGCGCGCGGGACAGCTTGTCCTCGATATCGGCGATCGACGCCTCGATCTGGCCCTGCCGTTCCTTCGCCGCATGATATTCGGCGTTTTCCGACAGATCGCCATGCGCGCGCGCTTCCTCGATCGCGTCGATGATCTGTGGCCGTTCGACCTTCAGTTGCTTGAGGTGCACCGTCAGGCGATCATAGCCCTCTTGCAACATCGGCATCTTTTCGACCGTCGCCATCGCGCGCGCGTCCCTTTTCGTAAGTAGCCCCCTCACACGGCCGGGCCTCCCTGCCCGTCCGTGCGCAACTATTCGCTGATGGGGATCAGTTGTGCGATCAAGAATAATAGGACTGCAACGGCCGCACTTCAAGGGAGCGGGCGGCCAGTGCCTGAATGGCCTGTGCCACCGCCACGCTGGCCGGGGCGGTCGTGAAATACGGGACCTTCTGCGACTGCGCCGACGCGCGGATCGATTCGGAGTCCTTCAGCGACTGCCAGCCTTCGGTCGTGTTGAAGATCATCGCGATCGCACCGTCGAAAATCTTGTCGACGATATGCGGACGGCCCTGCGCCACCTTGTTCACGCGTTCGACCGGCACGCCATGTTCGGCCAGATAATCGGCGGTGCCGGCGGTCGCGACGATCCTGAACCCCATCTCGACCAGCAACTGCACGCCGGGCAGGATCACCGGCTTGTCGCCCGACTTGACCGAGACGAACACCGTGCCACCGGTCGGCAGGACGATGCTCGCGCCCATCTGTGCCTTGGCAAACGCGGTCGCGAAATCGCTATCGATTCCCATGACTTCGCCGGTCGACTTCATTTCCGGTGACAGCACCGGATCGACACCGGGGAAGCGGCCCCATGGGAACACCGCTTCCTTGACCGCGACATGGTCGATGTGGCGGTCGATCATCGGCAGGTCGGCCAGCTTCTCGCCCGCCATCACCCGCGCCGCGATCTTGGCGACCGGCGTGCCGATCGCCTTGGCGACGAACGGCACCGTGCGGCTGGCGCGCGGATTGACCTCGATCAGATAGACCTTGCCGTCCTTGACCGCGAACTGGATGTTCATCAGCCCCTTGACGTTCAGTGCCTTGGCCAGCGCCACCGTCTGCCGCTCGATCTCGGCGATGACGTCGGCGGTCAGCGAATAAGGCGGCATCGAACACGCGCTGTCGCCCGAATGGACGCCCGCTTCCTCGATATGCTGCAACACGCCCGCGACGACGACATCGTCGCCATCGGCGATCGCATCGACATCCACCTCGATCGCGTCGCGCAGATACTGGTCGATCAGCACCGGCGAATCGCCCGACACCTGCACCGCCGTCTGGATATAATCGTCGAGCTGCCCCAGCGAATCGACGATCTCCATTGCGCGCCCGCCCAGCACATAGCTCGGCCGCATCAGCACCGGATAGCCGATCCGCTCGGCGATCACCGCCGCTTCGTCGCGGCTGCGCGCCAGACCATTGGCCGGCTGGAGCAGGCCAAGCGAGGTGACCAGATCGGCGAACCGCTCACGATCCTCGGCCAGATCGATCGAGTCCGGCGTGGTGCCGAGGATCGGGATACCGGCCGCTTCGAGTGCGCGGGCGAGGTTCAGCGGCGTCTGCCCGCCAAACTGCACGATCACCCCGACCAGTTCGCCCTGCGACGCTTCGACGTGCAGGATTTCCAGCACGTCCTCGGCGGTCAGCGGCTCGAAATACAGCCGGTCCGACGTGTCGTAATCGGTCGACACCGTTTCGGGATTGCAGTTGACCATGATGGTTTCATAGCCGGCGTCGCTCAACGCAAAGCAGGCATGGCAGCAGCAATAATCGAACTCGATCCCCTGCCCGATCCGGTTCGGACCGCCGCCGAGGATGACGATTTTCCGCGCGTCCGACGGCGCGCTTTCATCCTCCGGCTCGCCGAACGTCGGCGCTTCGTAGGTCGAATACATGTACGGCGTCTTCGCCTCGAACTCGGCCGCACAAGTATCGATCCGCTTGAAGACCGGCCGCACGCCCAGCTTGTGGCGATGCGCGCGCACTTCTTCCTCAGTCACGCCGCCAGTCATCATCTTGACGACCTCGTGGATCAGGCCCGAGCCACGCGCGATGCCACGCTCCATGCCGCGCAGATTGGCCGATTGCAGCGCCAGCCATGCCAGCCGCTTGTCGCTGAATCCCATCGACTTCAGCCGGCGCATCCCCGCGGCGTCCTGCGGCAGGCCGTTGGTGCAGACTTCGGTTTCCGCCGCGACGATTTCGGCAATGCGTTCGAGGAACCACGGATCGTACTTCGCGATGGCGTGGACTTCGGCGACGCTGAAGCCTTCGCGCAGCGCCTGTGCCGCGACCAGCAGCCGGTCGGGGGTCGCCACGGCCAGCGCCGCCTCGATTTCCGCACGCGGCGCACCGGCAAGGCGCTCGACGGTGTTGAAGCCCGACAGCCCGGTTTCCAGACCACGCAGTGCCTTCTGCATCGACTCATGAATATTACGGCCGATCGCCATGACCTCGCCGACCGACTTCATCGCGGTCGACAGCACCGCCTGCGACCCCTTGAACTTTTCGAAGGCGAAGCGCGGAATCTTGGTGACGACATAGTCGATCGTCGGTTCGAACGACGCCGGCGTGGCGCCGGTGATGTCGTTGGTGATCTCGTCGAGCGTATAGCCGACCGCCAGCTTCGCCGCGACCTTTGCGATCGGGAAGCCGGTCGCCTTCGACGCCAGTGCCGACGACCGCGACACGCGCGGGTTCATCTCGATGACGATCAGGCGGCCGTCCTTCGGATTGACCGCGAACTGTACGTTCGAACCGCCTGTTTCGACACCGATTTCTCGGAGTACCGCGATCGATGCATTGCGCATGATCTGATATTCCTTGTCGGTCAGCGTCAGCGCGGGGGCGACGGTAATCGAATCGCCGGTGTGGACGCCCATCGGATCGATATTCTCGATCGAACACACGATGATGGCATTGTCCGCGCGGTCGCGGACGACTTCCATCTCATATTCCTTCCACCCGAGCAGCGATTCCTCGATCAGCACCTCGGTGGTCGGCGACGCGTCGAGCCCTTCGCGAACGATCTTCAGAAATTCGTCACGGTTATAGGCGACGCCGCCGCCGGTCCCGCCCAGCGTGAAGGACGGGCGGATGATCGCCGGCAGCCCGACATGCTCGAGGCCCGCCAGCGCCTCGGCCTCACTGTGCGCGATATGGCTGCGCGCCGATTCGAGGCCGATCTTGTCCATCGCGACCTTGAACTTCTGACGGTCCTCGGCCTTGTCGATCGCCTCGGCATCGGCACCGATCATCGTCACGCCGAACTTTTCGAGCGTCCCGTCATTCGCCAGCGCCAGCGCGGTGTTCAGCGCGGTCTGCCCGCCCATCGTCGGCAGCACCGCATCGGGGCGCTCCTTCTCGATGATCTTGGCGACGACCGCCGGGGTGATCGGCTCGACATAGGTCGCGTCGGCCAGATCGGGATCGGTCATGATCGTGGCGGGATTGGAGTTGACGAGGACGATGCGATAGCCCTCCTCCTTCAACGCCTTGATCGCCTGCACGCCCGAATAATCGAACTCGCAGGCCTGACCGATGACGATCGGCCCGGCGCCGATGACGAGGATGGACGAAATGTCGGTGCGTTTTGGCATTATTGCCCCTTAACCGGCGGTATTCCGCCGTATAATCCAATGATAGCCGACCATTCCGGCCGGAAAGACGTCGCGATGAGCCGGCCCTGCTGGTCAGAAATCATCTTGATTTCAATCGCGACTTCTTCAGCGTCACGATGCTGGATGCGGACTGGCTCGATACCTGCCGAAGCGAGCATTGCGAGGACATCCTCAACATGCTGCGGCTTGATACGGAAGCGAACCAGATCGTCCATCAGTCGACCTTCATCATCCCCACGAACCGCTCGAACAGATAGAAGCTGTCCTGCGGCCCCGGCGACGCCTCGGGGTGATATTGCACGCTGAACGCCGGCTTGTCGGTCAGTTCCAGCCCGGCATTGCTGCCGTCGAACAGCGACACATGCGTTTCGCGGACATTGGCGGGCAACGTGTCGCGTTCGACCGCGAAGCCGTGGTTCATGCTGGTGATCTCGACCGATCCGTCGGACAGCCGCTTGACCGGATGGTTCGCACCGCGATGGCCCTGATGCATCTTGGTGGTGCTCGCCCCCACTGCCAGTCCGAGCAGTTGGTGCCCCAGACAGATGCCGAACAACGGCTTGCCTGTTTCCAACAGCTCGCGGATCACCGGCACGGCATATTCGCCGGTCGCGGCGGGATCGCCCGGCCCGTTCGACAGGAAGATGCCGTCGGGGCTTTCCGCCATAACCTGTGCAAACGTCGCCGTGGCGGGCAGCACGGTTACTTCAGCCCCGGCGTGAACAAGGTTGCGGAAGATATTGCGTTTGCTCCCATAATCGATCGCAACCACATGCGGGCGACGGGCCTGTCGCGTGACACCTTCGCCAACTTCCGGCGTCGCGGTCGTGCTGTCGTCATAACCCTTGCCCAGATGCCACGCACCCCCGGCCCAGCCATAATGGGTCTCGCACGACACGGTCTTGGCAAGGTCCATGCCCTCCAGCCCCGGCCACGCCTGCGCCTGTGCCAGCAGCACGGGAATATCGAACTCGCCGGTCGCCGAATGGGCGATGACGCCGTTCGGTGCGCCGCCCTGACGAATGCGGCGGGTCAGCGCGCGGGTGTCGATCCCGGCGAGGCCGATCCGGTTGTGCCGCGCCATCCACGCATCCAGATGCTCGTTCGACCGGAAATTCGACGGCTCGGTCACATCCTCGCGGACGATCATGCCCAGCGCGTGCGGGTCGTTCGCCTCGACGTCGTCGACATTGGTGCCGACATTGCCGATGTGCGGAAAGGTGAAGGTGATGATCTGCCCGGCAAAGGACGGATCGGTCATGATTTCCTGATACCCGGTCATCGCGGTGTGGAAGCACACCTCGCCCACCGCTGCGCCTTCGGCACCGAAGCCACGGCCCCACAGCACGTCGCCATTGGCAAGGACCAGAACACCCGTAGCTCCGTCGGGCATGGCGAATGGCTTGGCGTCGGCCATGATGGGCGGGCACTCCTGGGTAAATCTGATGATGTCGCTAAGCGGTGGCGGCTAGTCCCAACCCCGCCCCCCGTCAATCCTGTGATCGTCGGACGATTGCAGCTAAGGGTGATCGCTTACCCGAACGAACGACATTGGAACCCGCATGATTCGCGACACCATCAAGGACGCGCTGGTCACCGCCATGAAGGGCGGCGACAAGGAAGGCACGGCCACGATCCGCCTGATCCAGTCCTCGATCAAGAACCGCGATATCGAGGCGCGCACCGGCAAGGCCCCCGACAGCGACGACGCACTGGTCGTCGAAGTGTTGCAGAAAATGGTCAAGCAGCGCCGCGAATCGATCGAGATGTACGAAAAGGGCAATCGCCCCGAGCTGGCCGCCGCCGAGGCGCGCGAAGTGACCGTCATCGAACGCTTCCTCCCGCAACAGATGGACGAAGCACAGACGGCCGCCGCGATCGAGGCGATCAAGGCCGATCTGGGCGCGACGGGCATGAAGGACATGGGCCGGGTGATGGCCGAGCTGAAGTCGCGCCACGGCAGCGAGCTCGACATGAGCAAGGCCAGCGCGGCGGTGAAGGCGGCGCTGGGCTGACGCATAAGCGGTTGCCGACCCCGTTCCGTTCGGGGCATATGGTCCCATGACCCTTTCGCCCCAGTTCCTCGACGAGTTGCGCACCCGCACGACGCTGTCGGCGCTGGTCGGCAAGTCGGTGAAGCTCCAGCGGTCGGGCAATGAGCACAAGGCGTGCTGCCCGTTCCATACCGAGAAGACGCCGAGCTTCTGGGTCAATGACGACAAGGGCTTCTACCATTGCTTCGGCTGCGGCGCGCATGGCGATGCGATCCGCTGGATGACCGACCAGCGCGGGCTGCCCTTCATCGACGCGGTGAAGGAACTGGCCGCCGCCGCCGGCCTCGAAATGCCGGCGCAGGATGCACGCTCGGCCAAACAGGCGGAGCGCGCCAAGGGCCTGCACGACTTGATGGCCGACGCGCAGACCTGGTTCGCCGACCGGCTCGGCGACGAAGGCGGCATCGCCCGCGACGCGCTGGCCAAGCGCGGCATCAAGGCGGAAACGGCGCGCGCCTTCGGAATGGGCTTCGCACCCGATGCGCGCGGGCGGTTGAAGGCGGCACTGGCGTCGTACGGCGATCCGATGCTGGTCGAATCGGGGATGCTGATCTCGGTCGAGGGCAAGGAGCCCTATGACCGGTTCCGCGGACGGCTGATGATCCCGATCCGCGATGCACGCGGCCGGACGATGGCGTTCGGCGGGCGCATCCTTGGCGATGGCGAACCGAAATATCTGAACTCGCCCGAAACCCCGCTCTTCGACAAGGGGCGGACGCTCTACAATATCGACCGGGCACAGACGGCCGCGCGCAAGGCGAAGCGGGTCATTGCGGTCGAGGGCTATATGGACGTCATCGCGCTGGCGCAGGCCGGTTTCGATGAGGTCGTCGCCCCGCTCGGCACCGCGCTGACCGAGCATCAGCTCGAACGGCTGTGGCGGATGGCGGACGTGCCGATCCTGTGTTTCGACGGCGATGCGGCGGGGATCAAGGCGGCGCGCCGTGCGGCCGAACGCGCGCTGCCGCTCCTGCAACCGGGCAAGAGCATCTCGATCGTGACCATTCCCGACGGCATGGACCCCGACGATCTGGTCCGCGCGGAAGGGCCGCAGGCGTTCGAGGATCTGCTCGCGCGCCGCGAATCGCTGTCCGATTTCCTCTGGCGGCTGGAACTGGCGACATTGCCGCCCGGGGCCGGTCCCGACGAGCGGGCCGCGTTCGAGCATGAACTCGCGCGCCTTGCCGGCACGATCACCCACGAAGGCATTCGGCGGGAATATTTCCGCACCTTCAAGGACCAGTTCTTCGCGCTGTTCGGTGCCAAGGACCGGCGGCTGCGCATCGTCGCCAACGACATGGCGGCGGCGGCGGACGTCAAGGAAGTCGATCTGGTCTTCGCGTTCCAGCGGGCGGTGCTGATGGGGCTGATGCAGCATGTCGACGTGCTGACCCGCCACTGCGAGCTGATCGCGCAGCTGCCGATCAAGAACCAGCAGTTGCAGCGTTGGCGCAACCACCTGATCGACCTTGCCATCTATCGCAGCGACCTGAGCGAAAGCCTGCTGACCGACACGATCGCCGCCGACCGGCAGCTGGTCGACATGGCGCGGCGGAACAAGGAAACCGACCTCGCCTTCACCTTCTGGCTGCGCGACGCCGAGCGGGAAACGGCCGAGACCGACCTGTTGCGCGTGATCCAGATCCTGGTCGACGAACAGGCCTGTCGCCGCGCCGAAAATGCGGCTGCCGAACGGTGCCGTCAGGAAACGACCGAACGGACCTTCGCCGAGTATCAACAGGCCCGGTCCGACCATGCCGCCGTGCAGGCGCGCATCCGCAGCTGGATGGAGGAACTCGACGAGGCGGCTTGATCCCTCGCCTCCGTTTCCCATATCGCCGTCTTAGAATTGCCCGAAATCCACGATCGAACCGCCGGAATGCGCGCTCTTGGCTTGCAAAAGCCGCGGTGTCGGACGAAGACGACGGGTAAAATCGCGCTGGGCAGACGCGCTGCGTAAATTTCTGAGGGTTATTGATGGCCAAGGCGAATGGTGGCGGCGACGACACGATCGATACCGGCGACGCGCCGCTGATCGACCTGAACGAAGGGTCGATCAAGAAGCTGGTCGCCCGCGCGAAGAAGCGCGGCTACATCACCGTCGACCAGCTCAACGAAATGCTGCCGCAGGATCAGATGACCTCGGAGCAGATCGAGGACATCATGTCGGCGCTGAACGACATGGGCGTCAACGTCGTCGAAAATGAGGACGCGGGCGAGGACGGCGAAGGCGAGGAACGCGCCAAGCAGGAAGACGACGACGCCGACGACAGCGCCGCCGAACAGGACGAGGCGTCGGCTGCGTTCGAACCGGTCAAGAAAAAGGAAACCGTCGACCGTACCGACGATCCGGTACGGATGTACTTGCGCGAGATGGGCGCGGTCGAACTGCTCAGCCGCGAGGGCGAAATCGCCATCGCCAAGCGGATCGAGGCCGGTCGCGACACGATGATCTTCGGCCTTTGTGAATCGCCGATCACGTTCAACGCGATCATCGGCTGGTCGACGGCCCTCAACGAAGGCACGATGCAACTGCGCGAGATCCTCGATCTCGACGCCATGCTGTCGAAGGACCCTGCGCCGGAATCGCTGTCCGACGACGAGGACGCCGACGACAATGGCGAGATTTCGTCGAAGAACGCTGGTCCCAGCTTCAAGGAAGAGGAAGAGCCCGAGGAACCGTCGGTCGACGAAGACGAGGACGGTGAACGCCGTGCGCCCCGTCCGAGCGACGACGACGAGGAGGACAACACCCTCAGCCTCGCGCAGATGGAAGAACAGCTCAAGCCGCAGGCGCTGGAGAAGTTCGCCAACATCACCGCGATCTTCAAGAAATTCTCGAAGATGCAGTCGCAGCGTCTCGACGCGATGGCGACCGGCGATGGTCTGAGCAATGCCGAGGAGCGCAAGTATCAGAAGCTGCGCGAGGAGCTGACGGCCGAGGTCGAAAGCGTCCAGTTCCATCAGGCGAAGATCGAATATCTGGTCGATCAGCTATACGCCTATAACCGGCGCCTGACCGCGCTGGGCGGGCAGATGCTGCGTCTGGCCGAGCGTCACAAGGTGCCGCGCAAGGCGTTCCTCGACAGCTATGTCGATCACGAGCTGGACGAACAGTGGCTGACCTCGGTCGCGACGATCGACAAGAAGTGGAAGGCGTTCGTCGATAACGAAGGCGCTGCCGTTGATCGCATCCGCACCGAGATCGCCGAGATCGCGCAGCAGACCGGCATGGCGCTGGGCGAGTTCCGGCGCATCGTCAACATGGTCCAGAAGGGCGAGCGCGAGGCGCGGATCGCCAAGAAGGAAATGGTCGAGGCCAATCTGCGCCTCGTCATCTCGATCGCCAAGAAATACACCAATCGCGGCCTGCAATTCCTCGACCTGATCCAGGAGGGGAATATCGGGTTGATGAAGGCGGTCGATAAGTTCGAATATCGTCGCGGTTACAAGTTCAGCACCTATGCGACGTGGTGGATCCGGCAGGCGATCACCCGCTCGATCGCCGATCAGGCGCGGACGATCCGCATCCCGGTGCATATGATCGAGACGATCAACAAGCTGGTCCGCACCAGCCGCCAGTTCCTGCACGAACAGGGCCGCGAACCGACGCCGGAGGAAATGGCCGAACGGCTGTCGATGCCGCTCGAAAAGGTTCGCAAGGTGATGAAGATCGCCAAGGAGCCGATCAGCCTCGAAACGCCGATCGGCGACGAGGAAGATTCGCATCTCGGCGACTTCATCGAGGACAAGAACGCGATCATCCCGGTCGATGCCGCGATCCAGGCGAATTTGAAGGAAACGGTCACCCGCGTCCTTGCCAGCCTGACTCCGCGCGAAGAACGCGTGCTGCGCATGCGCTTCGGCATCGGCATGAACACCGACCACACGCTCGAAGAAGTCGGACAGCAGTTCAGCGTGACCCGCGAGCGTATTCGCCAGATCGAGGCGAAGGCGCTGCGTAAGCTGAAACATCCGAGCCGCAGCCGGAAAATGCGGTCCTTCCTCGACCAGTAGGTTTCTCTGCCCCGACGCTTCACCAGCGCCGGGGCGTTTCGTTTCGGCGGCAGACCGAAGCCCGAATAGCGGCGTTAAGCGCGGTTAAAGTGCTGGAAACCCTGTTCCTACGCGCTTGAGTTATCTCTTGCGGGCATACCATCGGTCGAGCGGGGATTACCCGGTCAGACGAAAATGGGGGCCGTCGGTGATAGTTGCGATTGCGAACGACACGAATGACAGCGGGGTAGCCGACAGGCTGGCGCAGATCGTTCATGCCGATGGAAGCGGCACACACGCCACACCGGAACGCTTGGCGCATGCCGGCGTCGCCGTGCGCGACATCGCCGATGCGCTGCATCAACTGTGTACGTTGCACGGACGCCATCCGGGCGTGGTCGATCTGGCAAGCAATGCCACCAACAACCCGGCGGCGGAAGACTGGCTGGCCCGTGCCGGTGCCGCGTTCGTCGAGGAACGCGCCTATCTGATCCGGGTCGCCGCCGCGGCGGGACCACCGCCGGGGACCCCCGGTCAGGCCGCGACGGAAGCGGCGCTGGCGACGCAACGCAATGCCATCGACCTGCTGTCGCGCTCGGTGCGACCCGGCTGCGCGCTGGGTGCAGCGATTGCGGTGACCCTCGACTGGCCGGTGATCCGCCGCCCTCTCGATGCCGCCGCCGAGCGGATGGGGATCGACATAATCCCCTGCACCCTGCCCTCGCCGGCGCAGACCCGGCAGCTGATCGCAGCGGTCGCCATGAACGCAGCGGTCGAACGCGCGATGACCTTCGGCATCCAGCAATTGCTGGCGCAGCATCGCGGCCTGTGGGACCTGATCGCCGCGCGCGCCGAAAGCCGCGGCTAGCGTTCGGCAGAATCTGTCCGTATCGCTTGGCCATGAGTCAGGAACAGGCGATGCGGTTCGAGGGAACCAGGGGCTATGTCGCGACCGACGACCTGAAGGTCGCGGTCAATGCCGCAGTGACGCTGCGCCGGCCGCTGCTGGTCAAGGGCGAACCGGGCACCGGCAAGACGGTATTGGCGCAGGAGATCGCCCGCGCGATCGGTGCCCCCCTGATCGAATGGAACGTCAAATCGACCACCCGCGCGCAGCAGGGCCTGTACGAATATGACGCGGTGGCGCGGCTGCGCGACGGACAATTGGGCGACCCCCGCGTCCACGACATCGCCAACTATATCCGCCACGGGAAATTATGGGAGGCGTTCGTCAGCCCGACCCTGCCGGTGCTGTTGATCGATGAGGTCGACAAGGCCGATATCGAATTCCCCAACGATCTGCTCCATGAACTCGATCGGATGGCGTTCGACGTGTATGAGACCGGCGAGCGGGTGACGGCGCGCGAGCGGCCGATCGTGGTCATCACGTCGAACAACGAGAAGGAGCTGCCCGACGCGTTCCTGCGCCGCTGCTTCTTCCACTATATCCGCTTTCCCGACCGCGCGACGATGCAGGCGATCATCGACGTACATTTCCCGGGCATCCAGACGTTGCTGGTCAACCGCGCGCTCGACCTGTTCTTCGCGGTGCGTGAGACGCCGGGGCTGAAGAAGAAACCGTCGACCAGCGAGCTGCTCGACTGGCTGAAGCTGCTGCTGCACGACGACATGCCGCTGGAGGTGCTGGCGTCGCACGATCCGGCCAAGGCGATCCCGCCGCTGCATGGCGCGCTGCTCAAGAACGAACAGGATGTGATGCTGTTCGAACGGCTGGCGTTTCTGCATCGGCGCAAGGGCGGCTGATCGCGTGAAGGGTTGCGTGGACTTTACGATCCGGTAACCATGTTCGCTCATCAATTGGCGACCATCGTTCGGCAGGATCGTCATCATGTTCGGTTCGCTTCTCCGGGGCACGCTGCTCCTCGCCTTTGCCGCTATCGTCAGCGTCCCGGTCGGCGCGCGTTCGCTGCTCGACTATGTCGGACAATGCGTTCCGTTTGCGCGGGCGGCGTCGGGCGTCGAAATCTATGGCGACGCGTGGACGTGGTGGGAGCAGGCGGACGGCCGCTATCCGCGCGGGCACAGGCCGAAGGTCGGTGCCGTTCTCGCCTTCGCCAAAACCGATCGCCTGCCGCTCGGCCATGTCCTCGTCATCAGCCACGTCGTCGAACCGCGCGTCGCTATGGTCACCCATGCGAACTGGTCGCGGATCAACGGGGTACGCGGCGGAGTCGAGCAGGACGTCACCGTATTCGACGTCTCGGCGAAGGGCGACTGGACGCGGGTGAAGGTATGGTATCGCGATACGCAGGGGCTGGGCGGTTCGGAATATCCGACGCACGGCTTCATCTACGGCCCCCGCCCCGCTGCCGAACTGGGCGGCAAGGCTCCCGATTATGTCGGGTCGCTGATCGACGCCTACGGCCGTTGAGCGCGCCGCGCCCGCCCGCCACCGTTCTTTAGGGACTGCCGCGATGACGACCGGGAAGCAGCGCGGCGTCTGGACGGCGGTCGTTCTCATCACCATTGCCGGCCTGATCCTGCGCATTCTCGCCGCGCGGGGCGGCTTGTGGCTCGACGAGGCATGGTCGGCGGTGACCGCGCAGGACGTGGGGACCCCCGCCGGGGTGTTCGTCGGGATTAATCACGACAACAACCACCATCTCAACAGCCTGTGGCTGCAATGGGTAGGTAGCGGTGCCCCGCCACTGCTGCAGCGCGCGCTGTCGATCGCCACCGGCAGCGCGACCATCCCGCTGGCCGCCACGATCGCGCTACGACGGGGGAAAGCGGCGGCGATCCTTGCCGCCATTACCTTCGCCGTTTCGCCGTTTCTGGTGACCTTCGGATCGGAAGCGCGCGGCTATGCGCCGATGCTGTTTGCCTGGGTCGCCGCGATCGGCGTGGCTGACCGCTGGCTTGCCGATCCTGCCGCCCGATCACCGGCGACCGCCATCGCGCTGGCTGCAATCTTCGGGTGCCTGTCACAGGCGACGATGGTCTTTGCCCTTGCAGCACTCGGTCCATGGGTTGCGATCCAGCGATGGCGCGCGGCGGGCTGGCGATCTGCGGTACGCGACACCGCCCGCCTGTTCGTCCCGGCCGCCATCGCGGTCATGCTGCTGATCGCCATCGCGTGGACGGCGGCCGCGACCAGCAAGGCCGGGTTTCAGTTCGGTGCGCGCGAACCGCATGACGACTGGAGAATGCTGCTCGGCCTCGAACAGTTGTGGACATGGAGTTGCGGGCTGTGGGTCATCGCCCCGGCAGTCGCCATCGCCGGCTGGTTCGTCCGCGACCGGTTCACCGGCCTCGTCCTGCTGACGGCAGTCGCGCTACCGTTGATGGTCGCGCTGCTCGCGCTGCCGAACAGCGGCGCGTCCCGTTACTATATCGTCGCCGTTCCGCCCTTGCTCCTGTCGGCCGCGTGCATCCTGCCCGTCCTGTGGGCGAGGCGGGGCGTCTGGCGTCTGCCTGTGCTGATTGCCGGCACGGTCTTCGTCTGGACTGCGGTCGAACGCGACGGAGCATTGGTGACCAATTTGCGGGGAGACCCCGGTCAGGCGATTTCGAAGCTGACCGAAGTGGCACCGGACGGCGCACGGGTCTCCGTCGCGCTGTCGCGTTCGACCGCGATCCTGATCGCCGCCGCACGGTCGCGCGGCTATCGACTGACCATCGACGACAGCCGCTGCGCGCCGTTTCGCTTTATCGAACGCGACGGCGGCAATCGCTTCCCCGATCCGCTCGTCCATTGCGGCCGGCAATTCGAGGAGATCGCGCGCGGCGACCCGAACGGCCTGTCGGGCAGCCACTGGCGCCTCTACGCCCGATCGCGCTAGAGCATGACCGGACCATGTTGGATCATCGGCACGGCGGTGATTTCGGCGTGCGGCAAGGCGCGAGGAGGGAGCGATGCCGAAGCATCGTAACCGACGAGCAACGCAGCATCACGTCGACAGCAGCCCGCCGCGCAGCGGTCGCCCGCAGGGCGATGACGGTGGTTCAACATGGTCCGGTCATGCTCTAAGACATCGGCCATGTTCCATTCGTTCGTCGAGGCGCTGCGCACCGCCGGCATCGCGGTCAGCATCCGCGAGCATCTGGTCCTGCTCGAAGCGATCGAGCGTGGCGTGATCGACCGGACGCTGGACAGCTTCTATCATTTAGCCCGTACGACCTTCGTCAAGGACGAGAGCCTGATCGACCGGTTCGACCGGGTGTTCGGACATGCCTTTGCCGGCATCGACGGCACGGCGGGCGTCGATCCGGTCTCCATGCCCGACGAATGGCTGCGTCGCATCGCCGAACGCTATCTCTCACCCGACGACATGGCGAAGGTCGCGGCGACGGGCGATTGGGACGCACTCATGGACCGGTTGCGGCAACGGCTGGCCGACCAGCACGAACGGCATGAAGGCGGATCGAAATGGATCGGTACCGGCGGCACCAGTCCGTTCGGCCATGGCGGCTATAATCCCGAAGGCGTCCGGATCGGCGGAGAGAGCCGCCATCGCCGCGCGGTCAAGGTCTGGGAACAGCGCGAGTTTCGCAACCTCGACAACCAGCGCGAACTCGGCACCCGCAACCTGAAGGTCGCGCTTCGTCGCCTGCGACGCTTCGCCCGCGAAGGGGCCGCCGACGAACTCGATCTCGACGCGACGATCGCGGGAACGGCGCGACGCGGCTTTCTCGACGTTGCGATGCGGCCGGAACGGCGCAATGCCGTCAAGCTGCTGCTGTTCCTCGATGTCGGTGGATCGATGGACCCGTTCGTCGAGCAGGTCGAGGAGCTGTTCTCCGCCGCCACTGCCGAATTCCGGCATCTCGACTTCTTCTATTTCCACAACTGCATTTACGAAGGCGTCTGGCGCGACAACCGCCGTCGCTGGACCGAACGGACCCCGACCGCCGACCTGCTGCGGACCTATGGTCCGGACTACCGCCTTGTCGTGGTCGCCGACGCGGCGATGAGCCCCTACGAGATCCTTCAGCCCGGCGGATCGGTCGAACATGCCAACGCCGAAGCCGGCGCGGTCTGGCTGCAACGCCTGACCGCCCAGTGGCGATCGGCGGCGTGGATCAATCCCGCGCCGCCGGACCATTGGCAATGGTCGCACTCGACGCAGTTGATCCGCGACCTGTTCGCCGATCGGATGTACCCGCTGACCCTCGACGGGCTCGACGCCGCCATGCGCGAATTATCGCGCCGGCGATAAGCGTGAGATGCTGTTTGAAAACGCGCCGAAGCGCGTTTCCAAACGAACTCCCAGGACCGATCGACAGTCAGGTGTCAGGCCAGCAAACTGCTCCCCTCCCTGACAAGGGAGGGGCTGGGGGTGGGTAGGTTTGGGGCTGGCGGTACGCTCCCTCGCGGGCCAACCCACCCCCGACCCCTCCCTTGTCAGGGAGCGGAGAAGTTGAAACCTTACCGAATGTCGATCGGCCCTAGGCAGGATCGACATTCGGTTCGCTGGGCGCAGGAATAGCGCTCCATTCCCTCTCGTCACTCCCGCGCAGGCGGGAGTCCATATACGCCAGCGTCGCGGATAGAGCCCAACCGTCGGCGTCTATGGATTCCCGCCTGCGCGGGAATGACGAAATTCCGTGGTTATCGCTGAATGTCGACCGGCCTTAAAGATCGTCGATCGCCTCGTGCAGCTTCGCCAGCACGACCGTATCGCCGGCCGGAGCCGCCGCAGCCGCCGCCGACAGCCCCATCAGGTCGACCGCGCCGAAGCTCGCCGCCAGTCCCTTCAGCCGGAGTGCCGCCGGCTGCCACCCTTCGGCATCGGCGGCATCCAACGCGCTGAGCGCCTTCTTCGCGCTTTCGGTAAAGGCACGGCGAAGCTCCGCGATCAGTTGGGGTTCGTCGCCCAACGCCGCCGCCAGCGCCGCATCGATTGCTCCGGGATCATAGACCATGGGTTAAGAATACGCCCCAAAAGGTTAAAAGAAGGTTACCGGGCCACCGGTTCGACCGCTCTGTCGTTCGGATGACGACCATGATAGACGGTCAGTTATGAATGGGGGTTCGATCACGGAGCTGCAACAGCACCACCAGCATTCCGACGGCGAACATGTCGCGCAGGACGAGGCGCAACACTGGTTGGCGGAGGCTGTCCCCGAACCCGAACCGATCCGGCGCAACTGGATCGGACCGACGCTTGCCGGCATCGCGGTGCTCGGCTGGACCGGCGGGATGCTGGCATGGAGCGCGCCGTCGCTGCCGGCGCTGGGGCCGATCGGGCTGGTATCGTTCATTGCCGCGCTGTGCGTGCCGCCGATGCTGCTCGGCGTCGGCTGGCTGCTGCTTCGTCGGAACAGCCGGGCGGAGGCACGGCGGTTCGCCGCCACCGCGCAGGCGATGCGGGCCGAGGCACAAGCCTTGGAGGTCGTGATCGCCCGCGTTCGACAGAGTTTATCGGAATCGCGCAGGGAACTGGCCGAACAGACGCAATCGCTGCTGACGCTGGGCGACAGTGCGACCGATCGGCTGCGCGGCGTCAGTGCCGGGATGGGCGAACAGGTCGAGGCGATCGGCACGACCGCCGGCCGGCTCGATCGGGTGGCCGATGCCACGCAACAGCGGCTGGCAACGGTGCTGTCCTCCCTGCCCCGCGCCCGTGCCGAAGCCGCGGAAATGGCCGCGCTGGTCGAGGCGACCGGGCTGTCCGCGAGCGAACGGGTCGCGGCGCTCGACGCGCAACTGGTCGTCGTCGCGCAACGCTCGCGTGAGGCCGATCAACTGGCCGGGGGCGCGGCGCAGCGGCTGGCGGCACATATGAACCGGATGGAAGCGACCAGCGAAAGTGCCGGCGTCCGCCTCGAATCGGTCATCGCCACCATGTCCGAAGCGATCGACGCGGTGCTCGAACGCGCTGCCGCCGCCATCGACGAATCGCGCAAGGCAATCACCGCGCAGGGCGATGCGACGATCGCGATGATCGAGGCGAATGGATCGGCGATCGAACGCGCCGGACGCGAGGGTGCCGAACTGCTCGCCGATCGTGTCGGCAGGATCGACGCCGCCATCCACCTGCTCGCCGAACGGCTAGACGATCGGCGTCGCGATGGCGAGGCGCTGTTGTCCCTGCTGAACGACGGGCTGGCCGGGGTCGATGATCGCTTCGAACGCTTGCGCGTGACCGGGGTCGAACGGACCCAGGCGGTGGCCGGATCGGTCGCTGCCCTGACACAGGTGGCCGATGCCCTTGCCGACGCGCTGGCCAATGGCGACGGTACCGCCCGGCGCGTGATCGCCAGTGCCGAGGAAGTCCTGACCGCACTCGACGCGGCGGCGCGCGAGATGGACGAAACGCTGCCGGGTGCGCTCGACCGGCTCGACAGTCGCATCGCTGCCAGTCGCGCCGTCGTCGCCCAGTCCAAGCCCGAACTGCTCGCGCTGGTCACCGCCGCCGAGAGCACCCATGACGCGATCGAGGCGATTGCCGGGGTCGTGGCGATGCAGCGCGACACGCTGTCGACGGTGCAGCAATCGCTGCTCGACACGCTCGACCGTGGTGCCGACCGGATCGAGAATGTCCGCACCATCGTCGACGAGACCATTGCGACGACGATTCACTTCGCCGAAGACGCCGCGCCGCGCCTGACCGAAGCGATGCTCCGCATTCGCGATACCGCCGAAGCGGCGAGCGAACAGGCGCGCGAGACGCTGGCGAAGGTCCTGCCTGATGCTGCCCGCGATCTGGAAGTACAGGGTGCGCGCGCGCTCGCCAACGCGGTCGACAGCGCGGTGACGGGACAGGTCGCGGAATTGTCCGCCATCGCCAATCACGCCGTCGCCTCGGCGATCGAGGCATCGGAACGGCTGTCGCGGCAGATGCTCGACATCGTCGACAACAGTAAACAATTTGACGAACGCATGGCCACGGCCCGCGCCGAACAAGAAACCGCCAACAGCGACCAATTTTCGCGCCGCGTTTCGCTGTTGATCGAGGCGATGAACTCGGCCGCGATCGACATCGCACGGTCGCTGTCGACCGATGTCTCCGATACGGCGTGGGCCGCTTATCTGAAGGGTGATCGCGGCGTCTTCACCCGGCGTGCGGTGCGGCTGGTCGACGGGACGCAGGCACGCGAGATCGCCGCCTTGTACGACGCCGATCCCGGCTTCCGCGATCAGGTGAACCGCTACATTCACGATTTCGAGGCAATGCTGCGACAGATCCTCGGCCTGCGCGACGGATCGCCGATGGGTGTGACCCTGTTGTCGTCGGACATGGGCAAACTGTACGTCGTGCTGGCGCAGGCGATCGAGCGGTTGCGAAACTAACGGGTTTTGCGGGGGACGTGATGGCACGCCGAACGCGAAAGACCTCGCTCCGCCCGCCCTTTCTGAAGCGCGTCTGGCTGCCCGAGGATGCGCTGGCGGCACAGGACCAGAGCGCCTATCCCTTCTCGCTGCCGATCATGTTCGACGGCGGCTTCGAGATTGTTTGAAAATTCGCGGTATAGCGAGTTTCGCAGGCGCTGCCTTCTCAAACGGACTCTTCGATCTGACGTTCGAAAAGCAGATCACCATTCTCGTCGACGAGATGGGTTCGGGAAAGTCGACGCTGCTCGAAGCGATCGCGACGATGGCCGGTTTTGGCGAAGGCGGCGGTGCGCAGGGCACGGCGAAGGCTGCCTCCATTTCTTCGAGGAACGATTGTGCGAAGGGGGACTGTTCCTTCTCGACGAACCGGACTCGGGATGGTCCCCGACCAGGCAGTTCGATTTCCTGAAGCTACTTCGCGCCCTGCAACGGGCACCTGTCAGGTCATCATGGCGACTCAATCGCCGATCCTGATGGCGCTGCCCGACGCCGATCCATGGCAGGTCGAGCACTTCGGCCTGCGCCCGACGACGCTGGAGGAAACTAGCCATTTTCGCCTGTATCGGGAGTTCACTCGCGACCCGCACGCACGACCTGGTCGAAACCATGATCGATTGAACGTTGCCTAATTATAGAAATTCAGCATGTCGGCGGTCACCCAGCCATAGACGTAGTTGAGGTAGAAGCCGCCGAACAGCACTGCGGATACCAACGTCGTCCGCCACGCCATCTGCACAAAGCGGAACCCCGATGGTGCGCTGTCGGCCTGTCCCGGCACCGGGGGTTCGCCCGCTTCCTGCGTCGTGCGAACCCCGAACGGCAACACCAGAAACATCGCCAGCACCCAGAACAGCAGGTAGATGGCGAGTGCCGATTGCCACGTCATGCGCCGCTCGTCAGGCCGGAATGATCAACACGTCGACGACCGGCTTCTTGCCGGTCCAGCGCGTTGCGACGCGGCGAACCGCAAGGCGGATCGCCTCGGGCAGCTTGGACCGCTCCCGCCCCTTCGCCGCGACCGTCTCTGCCGCCGCATCGACCGCTTCCTCGAGAAAGGGTTCGCGGTCTTCCTCGACCGGCACGCCTTGCACCCGGATCTGCGGCTGACCGATCAACTGCCCGCGCCGGTCGATCGCGACCGCCACCGACATATGGCCGAATGCAGCCAGCTTGCGCCGTTCGTTGATCGTCGTCCCGTCCGCCGGCAGAATGACATCGCCGTCCAGCGCCAGTCGCCCAACGGCCGCCTGTCCGACCTTCGTCGGATTGCCCGGTGCCAGACGCACGATATCGCCATTGGTCTGGACCAGTGTCTGACCGATGCCCTGCGACAGCGCGAACCGGGCATGCTCCATCAGGTGGCGCATCTCACCATGGACCGGCACGAGGACCTTCGGACGCAGCCAACCATAAAGCTTGGCCAGTTCCGGCCGACCGGGATGGCCCGAGACGTGGACGTGTGCCTGCCGATCGGTGATCATTTCGATCCCGGCCGCGGCAAGCTGGTTCTGGATGCGACCGATTGCGACTTCGTTGCCGGGGATCTGCTTCGACGAGAAGATGACCCGGTCACCGGACTGGAGGCTGAGCTGATGCTCCCGATTGGCGATCCGCGCCAGTGCCGCGCGCTGTTCGCCCTGCCCGCCGGTCGCGATGATCAGGACCTGATCGCGTGGCAGCCGCATCGCGGTGTCGAAATCGACAGTCTGCGGGAAACTCTTCAGATACCCCGTCGCCTTGGCGACCTTCAGAATCCGGTCGAGCGAACGGCCCGCTACGCAAACCTTGCGGTTGGTGTCGCGTGCAACCTCGCCCAGCGTATGCAGGCGCGCGGCGTTGGACGCGAAGCTGGTGACCATCACCCGCCGACCCTCGGCAGAGGCGATCTGTTCGAACAGCCCCTTGCGAACATCGGCTTCCGATCCCGATGCCTCGGTGTTGAAGACGTTCGTCGAATCGCACACCAGCGCAAGGATGCCCTCGTCGCCGATCGCGGTGAGTTCGGCCGGGCTGGCCGGCGTCGCGACCATTGGTTGATCGTCGAGTTTCCAGTCGCCCGAATGAAATACCTTCCCATGCGGCGTGGATATGACCAGCGAGGTCGATTCGGGAATCGAATGCGCCATCGGCACGAAACGGACGCCGAACGGACCGACATTCACGTCACCACCCATCTGCACGATCTTCAGCTTCACCCGATCGGCAATGCCTTCTTCGTCCAGCTTGCCGCGGATCAGACCGGCCGTGAACGGCGTCGCATAAATCGGTACGCCCAGATCGGCGGCCAGATACGGCAGCGCGCCGATGTGGTCCTCATGCCCGTGCGTGATGACGATGCCGAGCAGCTGGTCGCCGCGTTCCTCGATGAATTGCAGGTCGGGTAGCATCACGTCGATGCCAGGATAGCCCGGATCGGCGAACGTCACGCCGCAATCGACCATCAGCCATTTGCCGGCGGTCCCGTACAGGTTGACGTTCATGCCGATTTCGCCCGACCCGCCGAGCGCGACGAACAACAGTTCTTTCTTTAGTGTCACTCAATCTCTTTCAATGCCCGCGCCCATTCGCGGGTTGGGTTTCGTTCAGTACGTTGCTGCAGAAATATGGGTGCGGCGCCACAGCATCGCCAGTCCCGTGATCGTCAGGTCTTGTTCGATCGAATCGAAGACCTGCGTATGTTTCTCGAACAGGATCGCCAGCCCGCCGGTCGCGATCACGCGGACCGGGCGGCCGATTTCCGCCTTCATCCGCGCGACCAGCCCCTCGATCATCGCGATATAGCCCCAATAGATGCCGATGTGCATCTGATCGGCGGTGTTGCGGCCGATCACCGTCTTCGACGCTGGCGCCTCGATCGCGATGCGCGGCAGCTTGGCCGCCGCCGTCACCAGCGCATCGAGCGACAGGTTGATGCCCGGCGCGATGATTCCGCCTTTATACGCGCCGGTATAATCCACCACGTCGAACGTCGCGGCCGTGCCGAAATCGACGACGATCAAATCGCCCGGATGGGCCGCATGCGCCGCGATCGCATTCAACGCGCGATCGGCACCGACCGTATGCGGCTCCTCGACATCGAGCGCGATGCCGAATGTCGCCGCGCCGCGCCCGGCAACGAGGGCCTCGACCCCGAAATATTTGCTGGCGAGCACTTCGAGATTATGCAGCGCGCGCGGAACGACCGTGCCGATGATCACTGCCGCTACCACCGACCGGTCACGACCGCCTAATGCGAGCAGTTGGCTCAGCCATACCGCATATTCGTCCGCCGTCCGTCGCGGATCGGTCGCGATGCGCCAGCGCGCGACGATTACCTCGCCATCGACCAGTGCGAAGACGATGTTGGTATTACCGGCATCGATCGCAAGCAGCATCGAACTTCCCCGTCTCGCCCGACCGGCGTGGTTATCCTTCCCGCTAGAGCGTGCGACGGGCCACGACAAGCACTCCGCAATGCCGCACACGCATTTGTAACGATCGCCTCATGCCGAAACATCGCCGGCGTGGACGATCACTGGCTTGCCGCCTTCATCGATCAACCGCAACGCGCCATCGGCCTCGAGGCCGTCGAACCGTCCCGAACGTTCACAACCGTCAGGCAACCGCACCCGAAGGGTGGTGCCGACGGGATGTGCCATCGTTTCCCACGCGCTTCGGACAATTGATGGATCGCCCGTCCGCCATAGTGCGACCCAGGCCGCAAAACGGTCGCGCAGTTCCGTAAGCAGCGCATCCGGCTCAACGTTGAAACCTTCCGCCACGAGACCGGTCGTCGGTCGATCGACGAGGATCGGATGCGAGGAAAGATTGACGCCGAAGCCGATCACCACCGCAGTACCGGATCGTTCGAGCAGGATACCCGACAGCTTCGCATCGCCGACCATCAGATCATTCGGCCATTTGATCGTCGCGAGCCCCGGCGCAAACGCCGCAACCGCTTCGGCCAGTGCGACCGCGGCGACCAGCGTCAGGGTATGCGCCGGCGGATCATGCGGGCGCAACCGGACGATCGTGCTGGCGAACAGATTGCCCGCACCGTCCGCCCAGTTCCGGCCCAACCGCCCTCGCCCGGCCGATTGACGCTCGGCCCGCAACCAGAGGCCTTCCTCGGCACCGGTCGCGGCAGCGGCGATCAGGTCGGCGTTGGTCGACCCGGTCTCGCCGACAACGCGGACCGTCAGAACAGTGCCCGAGCCGCCGTCAGCGACCACGCCGACAGCGCCGGGATCAGGAACAGGCTGACCGGCGAAATCACCACCGCCGCCGCAAGGGTCAAGCCACCCTCGACCAGTGCCGGTTCACGCAAGAACTCGGGTGCCGGCTCATCGAAGTACATCGTCTTGACGACGCGCAGATAATAATAGGCACCGATCGTCGACGCCGCGATACCGATGACCGCCAGCGGGAACAGGCCGGCCTGAACCGCCGCATCGAACACCGCGTATTTGGCCCAGAAGCCGAACAATGGCGGGATACCGGCGAGCGAGAACATGAAGATCGCCAGCGCCAGTGCGAGCGCCGGGCGCGTCCGCGACAGACCCGAAAGGCTGGCCAGTGTTTCCAGCGGCTGCCCGTCGCTGCCCCGCATCTGCAGGATGACGAGGAACGAACCCAGCGTCATGACGACATAGACCGCCAGATAGAACAACACACCCGCCACGCCCTGCGACGACCCCGCGGCCAGGCCGATCAGCGCGAAGCCGACATTGTTGATCGACGAATAGGCCAGCAGCCGCTTGACGTTCGTCTGGCCGATCGCGCCGACCGCACCGAGCACGATCGAGGCGAGTGCCGCAAAGATCACGATCTGCCGCCACTGGTCCACCGCCGGGCCCATCGCCTCGACCGCGACGCGCAGCGCCATCGCCATCGCCGCGACCTTGGGTGCCGATGCGAAGAACGCGGTCACCGGGGTCGGTGCGCCCTCATACACGTCCGGCGTCCACATGTGGAATGGCACCGCCGCCAGCTTGAACGCGATCCCGGCGAACACGAATACCAGCCCGAACAGCAGGCCCGTGTTCCGCGGCCCGGCATAAGCCGTCGCGATATCGGTGAACAACGTCGTGCCGGAGAAGCCATACACCAGGCTGATGCCATAGAGCAGGATGCCCGACGCCAGCGCACCCAGCACGAAATACTTCAGGCCCGCCTCGGCCGAACGCGTGTCCCGGCGCATGAAGCTGGCCAGCACATAGGCCGCAAGGCTCTGCAGTTCGAGCCCGACATACAGCAGCAGCAGATCCGACGCCGACACCATCATGCCCATGCCACAGGCCGACAACAGGATCAGCACCGGATATTCAGGCTTCAGGTCGTCGCCGCTGGTCCGTTCGAAGAAGCGGGGCGCGATGATCATGGCTACGGCCGATGCGAAATAGATCAGTACCTTGGCAAACGCGGCAAAGGCATCGGCGCGATACATGCCATCAAAGGCCGTACCACCCGACGATCCGTTACCGATCAGCGCCACGCCGGCCCCTGCCAGTATGAAGACCGCCGCGATGCTGACGCCGCGCGTCGCCGCCTGCTTGCCCCATGCCGATACCAGCATCAGGACGATCGCCCCGACCGCGAGCACCAGCTCGGGCAGGGTCATCGAAAGTTGTTCGGCGTAGCTCATCAGTGCGATTCCCCGTGCGCCGCTTCACCGCCGCCCGTTCCATGTTCCGCGGCCTTTGCCGCCGCCGCCGCCGGATTGCCGGCCGTCGGCTGTGAGTCCGAAGCCGGCGCTGCCCGTTCGATGCGAGCGAGCAGCACGCCGACATCCTTGCGCATCGGCGCAAGGAAACTTTCGGGGTAGACGCCCATCCACAGCACGACCGCTGCAATCGGTGCCAGCATCGCCAGTTCGCGCATCGACACGTCGGGCATCGCCTTCACATCGTCATGCACCAGATCACCCAGCGCGATACGGCGGTAGAGATAAAGCGAATAGGCCGCGCCCAGAATGATGCCGGTCGTGCAGATCAACGCCGCCCACGTCGAAACGCGGTACGTGCCCGCAAGGCTCAGGAACTCGCCGACGAAACCCGACGTACCCGGCAGACCGATCGACGCCATGGTGAACAGCAGGAAGAACACCGCATAGCGCGGCATATTGATCGCCAGACCGCCATAGCGCGCGATCTCCCGCGTGTGCAGTCGGTCGTAGATGATGCCGACGCACAGGAACAGCGCGCCCGATACCAGGCCGTGGCTGAGCATCACGATCATCGCGCCTTCGATGCCCTGCTGGTTGAAGGCGAACAGGCCAATGGTAACGATCGCCATGTGCGCGACCGACGAGTAGGCAATCAGCTTCTTCATGTCCGACTGCACCAGCGCGACGAGCGACGTATAGACCACCGCGATCGCCGACAGCGTCAGGATCAGCCAGGTGAGCTGCCCCGAGGCCTCCGGGAACATCGGCAACGAGAAGCGCAGAAAGCCATATCCGCCGAGCTTCAACAACACGCCCGCCAGAATGACCGAACCGGCGGTCGGTGCCTGCACGTGCGCGTCGGGCAACCAGGTGTGGACCGGCCACATCGGCATCTTGACCGCGAACGACGCGAAGAAGGCGAGCCACAGCCACGTCTGCACCTGCACCGGGAAATCATACGCCATCAGCGTCGGGATATCCGACGTACCTGCCGTGCGGATCATGTAGATCATCGCGATCAGCATCAGCAGCGAGCCGAGCAGGGTGTACAGGAAGAACTTGTACGATGCGTAAATGCGATTCGCCCCGCCCCATATCCCGATGATCAGGTACATCGGGATCAGGCCGGCTTCGAAGAACACGTAGAACAGCAGCAGATCCTGCGCCGCGAAGGTGCCGATCATCAGCACCTCGACGCTCAGGAACAGCGCCATATATTCGGGTACGCGATTGGTCACCGACTTCCACGATGCGCCGATACAGATCGGCATCAGGAAGACGCTGAGCATGATCAGCATCAACGCAAAACCGTCGATCCCCAGCGCGTAGCGGAATACGCCAAAGTCACCTATCGCCGGTGCCTCGACAAACTGCCACTGCGCGCCGCCGATATCGTAACTGGCCCAGAGTAGTACGCCCAACACGAAGTTGACCAGCGTGGCGATC
Source organism: Sphingomonas sp. Leaf5 (assembly GCF_001421155.1). Lineage (NCBI taxonomy): Bacteria > Pseudomonadati > Pseudomonadota > Alphaproteobacteria > Sphingomonadales > Sphingomonadaceae > Sphingomonas > Sphingomonas sp. Leaf5. The sequence goes on from NZ_LMJZ01000019.1 coordinate 172,372, forward strand.
AGCGCCGTCCAGCGCGCGCCGTTCGCCGATACGAACAGGCACAGCATCGCTGCGACCGCCGGTACCAGCAGCATCACCGACAGGATCGGGAAGCCGTTCACGAGTTATTCCCCCGAACCAATTGCTTGAAACCGCGCATCACGACGCGATCGCCCAGGTAACTGCCGCCGTCAGGCCGATCAGCATGACGAAGGCATAGGTGTAGAGATAGCCGGTCTGCATCCGGACCGTGAGGCGGCTCGAAAAGCCGACCAGCGCCGCCGAACCATCTGGACCGAAGCGGTTGATCGTCTGTTCGTCGCCACGCTTCCAGAAGAAACGGCCAAACGCAAAGGCCGGGCGGACGAACAGCAGATGATACAGCTCGTCGAAATACCATTTGTTGAGCAGGAAGCGGTGCAGCACGCGGAACGTGTCTGCAATCGCCGCCGCCGTGCCCGGCCGCAGGATATAGACGTAAAATGCACTCGCCAGACCGATCAGCATCACGATCGTCGCGGCCAGCTTCACCAGCAACGGCACCTCGTGCATCGCGTGCATCAGATGCTCGTTGTAGAACAGGCTGCCCTTCCAGAAGGCCTCGCCGGCGTCACCGCCGATGAACCAATGGTTGAACACATAACCGGCAGCGACCGCGCCGACCGTCAGCACGATCAGCGGGATGAGCATCACGATCGGGCTCTCATGCGGATGATAGCCCGCCGTACCTTCGACGACATCGGTGGCATGGGCGTCGTGCGTCGACGGGGCATGACCCGCGTCTTCGGCTGCCGGATGCGCATCGTGATGGGCATGATCGTCATGCCCATGATGACCGTGCGCATCATGGACCGCATGCTGGATATGTTCCGACCCGGCCCAGCGCGGTTTGCCGAAGAAGGTCAGGAACATCAGCCGCCACGAATAGAAGCTGGTGAGCAACGCTGCGAAGGTACCGACATAGAAGGCACCATAGCCGCGCGGACCCGCCGCCCACGCCGCTTCGAGGATCGCGTCCTTCGAGTGATAGCCGGCAAAACCGCCCACTTCGTAGATGCCGACACCGGTGATCGCGAGTGTGCCCGCCATCATCGCCCAGAAGGTCAGCGGAATATGCTTCCGCAGGCCCCCGTAATAGCGCATGTCCTGTTCGTGGTGCATCGCATGGATAACCGAGCCGGCACCGAGGAACAGCAACGCCTTGAAAAAGGCGTGCGTGAATAGGTGGAACATCGCCGCGCCGTAAGCCCCGACACCCGCCGCAAAGAACATATAGCCGAGCTGCGAGCAGGTCGAATAGGCGATGACCCGCTTGATGTCGGTCTGGACCAACCCGATCGTCGCCGCGAACAGGCAGGTCGCGGCACCGATACCGGTTACTACGGCCAGCGCGGTCGGCGAGGTTTCGAACATCGGCGACAGACGGCACACCATGAACACGCCGGCGGTAACCATCGTCGCGGCGTGGATCAGCGCCGACACCGGGGTCGGACCTTCCATCGCGTCCGGCAACCAAGTGTGAAGTCCGAGCTGTGCCGACTTGCCCATCGCGCCGACGAACAGCAGCAGGCAGAGCACCGTCATCGTGTCGGCGCGGAACCACAGGAAACCGATCGTCGAGCCGGCCATCGACGGCGCGGCCTCGAGGATCGCCGGGATCGAGATCGTGCCGAACACCAGATAAGTGCCGAAGATGCCGAGCATGAAGCCCAGATCGCCGACGCGGTTGACAACGAACGCCTTGATCGCCGCGGCATTTGCCGATGGCTTGCGGAACCAGAAACCGATCAGCAGGTACGATGCCAGACCGACACCTTCCCAACCGAAGAACATCTGTACCAGGTTGTTCGCGGTCACCAGCATCAGCATCGCGAAGGTGAACAGCGAGAGATAGGCAAAAAAGCGCGGCTGATCGGGGTCCTCGCTCATATAGCCCCAGCTATAGAGGTGGACGAGCGCCGACACGCTGGTGATGACGACCAGCATAACCGCGGTCAGCGGATCGACCCGCAATTCCCACGCGATGTCCATGCCGCCCGACAGAATCCAGGTCGACACCTGCGCGACGTTCGCCTGCGCCGCGCCGGTCAGGAACGGAATGAAGATCGACCACGACAGCGCGGCCGCGATCAACAGTCCGGCGGTCGTGATGATTTTCGGCACCGCGATACCGAAGGCGCGGTTGGCCAGCCCCGCGACGATCGACGCCAGCAGCGGCAGGAACACGACGATATGGATGGCGCTCACGAAAGCACCCCCGAAAACCGAAAAGCCACCGGCATCACCCCTTCATCCGGTTGACGTCGTCGACCGCGATGGAACCGCGACCACGGAAATAGATGACCATGATGGCCAGACCGATCGCGCTCTCCCCCGCGGCGACCGCCAGCACGAACATCGCGAAAATCTGACCGACGAGGTCGCCCAACTGCGCCGAGAAGGCCACGAAATTGATGTTCACCGCCAGCAGGATCAACTCGATCGACATCAGGATGACGATCAGATTTTTGCGGTTCAGGAAGATGCCGAGCACCCCCAGCGTAAACAGGATCGCCGCGACGACCAGATAATGGGTCAGTCCGATCACAGCTCCACCCCCTGCCCGATGGGCTGATTGACGTTGCGGATGGCATCCTTCGCCCGACGATTGATCTGGCGATTGATGTTCTGCGCCTTGGCATCCGCCCGCTTGCGCTGGGTCAGGACGATCGCACCGATCATCGCGACCAGCAGCACCAGCCCGACGCCTTCGAAGACGTAGAGATATCGCGAATAGAGCAGCCGCCCGATCGCCTCGATATTCGGCACCGCCGCTTCGGTGGGCGCGATGCGCCGCGCAAGGTCGATCCGGGCGGCCGTCCACGCATAGGCACCGACGATGAGTTCGACCGCAAGCAGCACCGCCAGCGCAAGGCCCGCTGGCAGATAGCGGACGAAGCCGGCGCGCAGTTCGGTGAAGTCGATGTCGAGCATCATGACCACGAACAGAAACAGGACAGCGACCGCGCCGACATAGACGATGACGAGGAGCATCGCGATGAATTCAGCCCCGCAAAGGACCATCAGGCCCGCCGCGTTGAAGAAGGCGAGGATCAGCCACAGCACCGAATGGACCGGGTTGCGCGACGTGATCGTCAGCGCAGCCGATGCCACCACGACCGTGGCGAACAGATAGAAGGCGAGTGTCTGGATCACGAGCGCTGCTCTTCCCCCTGCCCGCCCCGCGTGATGCTGCGGGACGAAACGCTAATCGATTGGCCGGCGAAGCGAGGTCTCTCGTCCCCGCCGGTACGGAATATGCGCGCCATTACCGATAGGGCGCGTCGCTCGCAAGGTTCGCAGCAATCGCGCGTTCCCAACGGTCACCATTCGCGAGCAGCTTGTCCTTGTGATAGATCAACTCTTCGCGCGTTTCGGTGGCGAATTCGAAATTCGGGCCTTCTACGATCGCGTCGACCGGGCAGGCCTCCTGACACAAGCCGCAATAGATGCACTTGGTCATGTCGATGTCGTAGCGGGTCGTCCGGCGGCTGCCGTCCTGACGCGGTTCAGCCTCGATCGTGATCGCCAGCGCGGGACAAACCGCCTCACACAGCTTGCACGCGATGCAACGCTCTTCGCCATTGGGATAGCGACGCAGCGCATGCTCGCCGCGGAAGCGGGGCGAGATCGGATTCTTCTCGTACGGATAGTTGATCGTTGCCTTGGCCTTGAAGAAGTACCGCAGCGTCAGCGCGTGCGCCTTCACGAACTCCCACAGGGTGAACGATCGGATGGTCTGGGCGATACTCATGCTGGCAATCCTACGCGCTGGATCATCAGCCAGCCCGACACGAGGAAAACGAAGGTCAGCGACAGCGGCAGGAAAATCTTCCAGCCCAGCCGCATCAGCTGGTCATAGCGGTACCGGGGCACCGTCGCCTTGATCCAGCTGAACACGAAGAAGAAGAAGAACGTCTTGGCAAGGAACCAGATGATGCCCGGCACGAAATAGAGCGGAGCCCAATCGACCGGCGGCAGCCAACCGCCCCAGAACAGCAGCGCGTTGAGCGCGCACATCAGAATGACGTTGGCATATTCGCCGAGCCAGAACAGCGCGAACGCCATCGACGAATATTCGGTCTGATAGCCCGCGACCAGTTCCGATTCCGCCTCGGTCAGATCGAACGGCGCGCGCGCCGTCTCGGCAAGCGAGGAAATCAGGAACACGACCGCCATTGGAAACAGCAACGGGTTGAAACCGAAGCCATTGATGAAGCCGAAGATATGTGCCCGCTGTTCGAGGACGATCGTCGTCAGGTTGAACGATCCGGCCCACAACACTACAGAAAGCAGCACGAAGCCGATCGCGACCTCATAGCTGACCATCTGCGCGGCGGCACGCAGCGCCGAATAGAACGGGTATTTCGAGTTCGACGCCCAACCCGAAATGATGACGCCGTACACCCCCAGCGACGATGCGGCGAGAATGTAGAGCAGACCGACATTGATGTCGGCGACCACCACGCCGACATCGAACGGGATCACTGCCCACACGATCAGCGCGACGGTGAAGGTGATGATTGGTGCCAGCAGGAACAGGCCACGATTGGCCGACGACGGGACGATCGTCTCCTGCAGGAACACCTTCAGGCCGTCGGCAAACGACTGGAGAAGGCCGAACGGGCCGACGACGTTGGGACCGCGACGCAGCGCCATCGCCGCCCAGATCTTGCGATCGGCGTAAATGATCATCGCCACCGCCAGCATCAGCGGCAAGGCGATGACCAGAATGCCAATCAGCGTCGCGACGGTCCACGCCCAGCCATAGGGCATGCCGACGGTAGTTTCGAAAAACGAGGTCACTCGGCGGCCTCCGCGAAATCCTGGCCATGGACAAGTTCGGCCGAACAACGCTGCATCGTCGGACTGGCCCGGCAGATCGCGTTGGTCAGATAGAAGTCGGTCACCGGATAGGTCACCGTCCCCGAGCCCTTAGCGTCGAGTACCGGCGGGTTCCAGTCAAACCGTACCAGACCCTCCCGACCCAGTTCGGGTACGGCCAATGCCATCGCCGCCCGCACGCCGTTGAAATCATCGAACGGCAGCGTCACGCCGAGCACTTCCGCCAGTGCGCGGAAAATCGTCCAGTCCTCGCGCGCGTCGCCGGGCGGGAACACCGCACGGTCGCCACGCTGCACACGGCCTTCCATATTGACATAGGTGCCGGCCTTTTCCGCGTAGCTCGCCCCCGGCAGGACGATATCGGCCGCCACAGCACCCTTGTCGCCATGATGGCCGATATACACCTTCATCGCGCCAGCGAACTTGGCGAAGTCCACTTCGTCGGCACCGAGGAAGAATACCAGCTTCGGGTTCGCGGCGACGATATCGGCGATGCCACCCGGCTGCGCATAGCCGAGCATCAAGGCACCCATGCGGGCGGCAGCGAGGTGGACGACGTTGAAGCCGTTCCACGTCGTGCCATCCTCGAGCGTCCGGACCAGATTGCCGTCCTGCGCAAGCTTCAACGCCGCGCCGTGACCGTTCCGGAGCGCCGCGGGACCGACGATGACCATCGGCCGCTTGGCCGCATCCATCGCTTCGGCCGCACGGTCGGGCAGGCCGCCGAGCAGACCGAGATCGTCGCCCAGCCACTCCGCCTTGTAGGTCAGATCGACATTGGGGCCGATCGCGAACACGCGTGCGCCCTTCTTGATCGCCTTGCGGACACGCGTGTTGATGAGGGGTGCTTCGTGGCGCAGGTCGGTCCCGACCAGCAGGATCGCATCGGCATCCTCGACACCGGCGATCGTCGAGTTGAACGCGACGGCCCCGAGATTGGTGACGTCATAATCCATGCCCGTCTGCCGCCCTTCGAGCAGCGACGAACCCAGCGCGTTCACCAGCGCCTTGGCCGCGAACATGGTCTCGCAATCGAGCAGGTCGCCCGCGATCGCCGCAACCGACGATCCCGCATTGGCCGCCGCGATGGCAGCGAAGGCGTCGTCCCATTCGGCCGCGACCAGCTTGCCGTCCTTGCGGACATAAGGCTTGTCGAGACGGCGACGGACGAGACCATCGACGGCGTGGCGCGTCTTGTCGTGCGCCCATTCCTCGTTCACGTCTTCGTTGATCCGCGGAACACAACGCAACACCTGTCGGCCACGGCTGTCGAGACGGATGTTGGTGCCGACCGCGTCCATCACGTCGATAGCGAGCGTCTTCTTGAGCTCCCACGGACGCGCCTCGAACGCATAGGGCTTCGACGTCAGCGCACCGACCGGGCACAGATCGACGATGTTGCCCGACAGCTCGCTCGATACCGCCTGCTCGAGATAGCTGGTGATCTGCATATTCTCGCCGCGATAGATCGCGCCGATTTCCTCGACCCCGGCGACTTCCTCGGCAAAACGGATGCAGCGCGTGCACTGGATGCAGCGCGTCATCACCGTCTTGACGATCGGGCCCATATATTTTTCGGTGACCGCGCGCTTGTTCTCGTCATAGCGCGAATGGCCACGACCGTACGCGACCGACTGATCCTGCAAGTCGCATTCGCCACCCTGATCGCAGATCGGGCAGTCGAGCGGATGGTTGATGAGAAGGAATTCCATCACACCTTCGCGCGCGGCCTTCACCATCGCGCTGTCGGTGCGGATTTCCTGGTTGTCGGCAGCGGGCAGTGCGCAGGACGCTTGCGGCTTGGGCGGCCCTGGCTTCACCTCGACCAGACACATCCGGCAATTGCCGGCGATCGACAGCCGCTCGTGATAGCAGAAGCGTGGAATTTCCTTCCCCGCCGCTTCGCATGCCTGAAGTACGGTAGCGCCTTGCGGCACTTCGACTTCGACGCCGTCTACTTTTACCTTCGGCATTATTCGGCCGCTTCCATCATGGGCGACATGCCGCCGCCACGCTTCTCGTTGATCCGCCGTTCGATTTCCGGACGGAAATTCTTGATCAGGCCCTGGATCGGCCATGCCGCCGCGTCGCCGAGCGCGCAGATGGTGTGGCCTTCGACCTGCTTCGTAACTTGTTGCAGCATGTCGATCTCGGAGATGTCAGCATCGCCGGTGCGCAACCGCTCCATCACTCGCCACATCCAGCCCGTACCTTCGCGGCACGGCGTGCACTGGCCGCAGCTCTCATGCTTGTAGAAAAAGCTGAGCCGGCTGATCGCGCGGACGACGTCGGTCGACTTGTCCATGACGATCACCGCCGCAGTGCCGAGACCCGATCCGACTGCCTTGAGGCCATCGAAATCCATCGGCGCGTCGATGATATGCTCGGCCTTGACCAGCGGCACCGACGATCCGCCGGGGATGACGCAGAGCAGATTGTCCCAGCCACCGCGAATACCGCCGCAATGCTTGTCGATCAGTTCGCGGAACGGGATGCTCATCGATTCCTCGACGACGCAAGGCCGGTTCACATGCCCGCTGATCTGGAAAAGCTTGGTCCCGCGGTTATTCTCCGCGCCGAAGCTGGCGAACCATTCGGGACTGCGGCGCAGGATCGTCGGCACTACCGCGATCGACTCGACATTGTTGACCGTCGTTGGGCAGCCATACAGGCCCGCCCCTGCCGGGAAAGGCGGCTTCAGCCGGGGCTGGCCCTTCTTGCCTTCCAGCGACTCCAGCATCGCGGTCTCTTCGCCGCAAATGTAGGCACCGGCACCACGGTGCGCGAACACGTCGAAATCATAACCCGAGCCGCAGGCGTTCTTGCCCAGCAGACCCTTGGCATAGGCTTCGGCGATTGCCGCGAACAGCGTTTCGGCCTCGCGGATATATTCGCCGCGAATGTAGATATAAGCCGCCCGCGCGCGCATCGCGAAACCCGCAACCAGCGCGCCCTCGATCAGCTTGTGCGGATCGTGGCGGATGATCTCGCGATCCTTGCACGACCCTGGCTCGGACTCGTCAGCGTTGATGACGAGGAAGTTCGGCCGGTCGGGCTTGGGCGCCTTCGGCATGAACGACCATTTGGTTCCGGTTGGAAACCCTGCACCGCCGCGCCCGCGCAGGCCCGACGCCTTGATCCGGTCGATGATCGTGTCGGGACCAAGCTGCAACAGCGCCTTGGTATTGTCCCAGTCGCCCCGAATCACGGCGGCGTCGAGGTTCCAGGGCTGGAACCCGTACACGTTGGTGAAGATGCGATCCTTGTCGGCCAGCATCCTTATCGTCCCTTCCCGATCGCCTTTTCGGCGACAAAATAAACGGCAACCATCGCCGCGACGCCGATGGCCACGCCGAGGAGTTTCAGCGCGCCGACGAACAGTTCGAGCGCGATCCACAACACGACGACACCGACCAGCGCCGCAATCAATAAGCTGCCCAGCGCCCTCACGAAGCCGTTCCCCATTCGGGTCGATAATCGTGATTCTCGGTCATCATCGCGGCGAGATTGGTCGGCTCGCCGACCGGTTCGACGGTGTGTCGGCCCGGCTCCTGCGTACCTGGCTTGGGCAGTTCACCCTTGCCCAGCGCCTGTAGGATCGCGGTCATGCGATCATAGTCTAGATCTTCGTAATTGTCGTCGTTGATCTGGACCATCGGTGCCGAAGCGCAGTTGCCCATGCATTCGACCTCGGTCAGCGTGAACAACCCGTCGGGTGTCGTCTTGCCCTTCATCAGGCCACGATTCTTGCACGCCGCGAACACGTCGTCGGAGCCGCGCAGCATGCACGGCGTCGTGCCGCACACCTGCACATGGTAACGGCCGACCGGCGCGAGGTTGAACATCGTGTAGAAGGTCGCGACCTCATACACTCGCATATACGGCATGCCGAGTTCGCGCGCGATGAACTCGATGACCGGCACCGGCAACCAGCCCTGCGTATGCGTTTCCGCACCGACCTGACGCTGGGCGAGGTCGAGGAACGGGATGGTACACGATTGCTGCCGCCCTTCGGGATATCGCGCGACGATCTCACGCGCCTTCTCGGCATTGGCAGGGTTCCAAGCGAAATTGCCCCAACGCGCGCGGACCTCCGCTTCGTCGGGGATGTTGGGGGCGTCGGCCATCAGCGAATAAACTCCACGCGGCTGACCTTGTCGCCGCTGAACGAATAGATGGTCATCACGTCGAACGGTTCGGCATCGGGCGAGCGACGGACGCGTTCGTGCAAAGCGACGCGATCAACCAGTTCGAATGACTGCAGGACTTCCGCATGATTTTGCGGAAACTCGGCGAACACCGCCGCCATGCCGCTTTCCACCCCCGCGCGCCCGTCACGCACCACGTCGCCACGATACTGCGCTTCGCAGCCGTCATCGGCGAAGAACGCGGCATAGCCCGCCGCGTCGCGCGCATTGTAGCGTTCCATCATCGCGGTCACGGTGTCGAGACGACTCAACGGTCGCACTCCCCGAACACGATATCCATGGCACCCAGAATGGCGGTGATGTCGGCGAGCATATGACCCTTCGCCATGAAGTCCATCGCCTGAAGATGGCTGAACGCGGTCGGCCGGATCTTCACCCGGTACGGCTTGTTGCTGCCGTCCGACACCATGTAGATCCCGAATTCGCCCTTGGGGCTTTCGGTCGCGACATAGACCTCGCCAGCGGGCACGTGATAGCCCTCAGTATACAGCTTGAAGTGATGGATCAGCGCTTCCATCGACTGCTTCATCTCGCCACGCTTCGGCGGCACGACCTTGCGGTCGTCGCTGGCGATCGGCCCTTCGGGCATCTGCGCCAGACACTGCTTCATGATGCGCGCCGACTGATACACTTCCTCGACGCGAACCATGAACCGGTCATAGCAGTCGCCACGCGTGCCGACCGGCACGTCGAACTCGACCCGGTCATAGGCGTCGTACGGCTGCGCCTTGCGGATGTCCCACGGAATACCCGCGCCCCGGATCATCGGACCGGAAAAGCCCCAGCGCACCGCATCCTCGCGGCTGACGATCGCGATATCGACATTTCGCTGCTTGAAGATGCGGTTTTCCGCGACCAGGCTGATCGCATCGCCGAACAGGCGCGGCAGTCGCGTATCGAGCCATTCGGCGATATCGGTCAGCAGCTTGAGCGGCACATCCTGACGGATGCCACCCACGCGCAGGAAGTTCGCGTGCATCCGCGCACCCGATGCCCGCTCGTAGAAATTCATCGTGTCTTCGCGAAGCTCGAACATCCACAGGTTCGGCGTCATCGCGCCCACGTCCATGACATGCGAACCAAGGTTCAGCATGTGGTTCATGATGCGGGTCAGTTCGGCGAAGAACACGCGCAGATACTGGGCGCGCAGCGGCACCTCAATATCGAGCAGCTTTTCGACCGCGAGGACGTAGCTGTGCTCCATGCACATCGGCGAGCAGTAATCGAGCCGGTCCATGTACGGCAGCGCCTGCGCATACGTCTTGTACTCAATCAGCTTCTCGGTACCACGATGAAGCAGGCCGACATGCGGGTCGATCCGTTCGATGATCTCGCCGTCCAGTTCGGTGACGAGACGCAACACGCCGTGTGCCGCAGGATGCTGCGGGCCGAAATTGATCGTGTAATTCTGGATCTCGACGTCGCCCGGCGTGGGGTTCGCAGCGTCGATCTTCTGATCGTAATCGGCCATTACTTGTCCTCCGCCGAAGCAGCCTTCGCGTCGGGCGACGGCACGTCGGGATCGACCGGCTTCGATTCAGGCTGGTTGCCGGGATGCGGTTTGCCCGCACCCGACTGCGCCGTACTGTCGGTCGTCTTGGGCTTGTCGACCTGCGGCTCGGCGGCCTTTACATTGTCGTCGGCGCGCTTGACCTGATCGGCGGTCACCGGCGACGGCGCGCCGGGTGCCTGCGCGACCGCAGGCTTGGGTGCTACCGCCTTCTCGTCACCGGGCAGGACGTACTCGGCACCTTCCCACGGACTCATGAAGTCGAAGGTGCGGAAATCCTGCGCGAGCTTGACCGGTTCGTAGACGACGCGCTTGGCTTCTTCCGAATAGCGCATCTCGACATAGCCGGTCAGCGGGAAATCCTTGCGCAGCGGATGGCCGCGAAAGCCATAATCGGTCAGGATACGACGCAGGTCGGCATTGCTCGAAAAGAGCACGCCATAGAGGTCATATACTTCGCGTTCGAGCCAACCGGCATTGTACCAGATGCCGGTCACCGACGGCACCGGCAGTTCCTCATCGGTCGTCACGCGCACGCGGATGCGGTGATTCCGGGTCATCGACAGCAAGTGGTACACGACGTCGAACCGCTCGGCCCGCTCGGGATAGTCGACGCCGGCAATCTCGGCCAGCATCTCGTATTTCAGGCCCGGCGTGTCGCGCAGCGTCTCCATCGCGATGACCAGACGATCGCGATCGACGGTAAGCGACACTTCGCCGACCAGATCCTGCGCGTCGATCAGCATATCGCCCAGCGCCGCCGTCGCCGTGTCGATCACGCCATCATTGGGCGCATAACGCGGTGCGGGGGCCTTCACCGTTCGATGCTCCCCGACCGGCGGATCTTCCGCTGCAACTGCATCACGCCGTACAGCAACGCTTCGGCGGTCGGCGGGCAACCGGGAACGTAGATGTCGACCGGCACCACACGATCGCAGCCGCGAACGACGCTGTAGCTATAATGATAATAGCCGCCGCCATTGGCACAGCTGCCCATCGAGATGACGTATTTCGGTTCCGACATCTGGTCGTAGACGCGACGCAGTGCCGGGGCCATCTTGTTGCACAGCGTACCGGCGACAATCATCACGTCCGACTGGCGCGGCGATGCGCGCGGCGCGGCGCCAAACCGCTCCATGTCATAGCGCGGCATGTTGACGTGGATCATCTCGACCGCACAACAGGCGAGTCCGAACGTCATCCACCACAGCGACCCGGTACGCGCCCATTGGAACAGGTCCTCGGCCGAAGTGACCAGAAAGCCCTTGTCGGTCAGTTCGCCGTTCAGGTCATTGAAGAAACCCTGATCGGGAACCTGTACCGGCACGCCTGCCGCGTTACCCGCGCCGAATCCGTGCGGCGGCGTCGTCAGTTCTACTCCCATTCGAGAGCTCCCATCTTCCAAGCGTATACGAGACCCAGCGCCAATTCGCCGATGAAGACCATCATCGACACCCACGCGGTCCAGCCGAGGTCGAAAACCGATACTGCCCAAGGATATAGGAAGGCTGCTTCGAGATCGAAGATGATGAACAGGATCGCGACCAGATAAAAGCGTACGTCATACTGGCTGCGCGAATCCTCGAACGCGGGAAAGCCGCATTCATATTCGGTCAGCTTTTCCGGGGTCGGCTTATACGAACCGGTGAAACGCGATGCCACCATCGGCAGTACGACGAACGCCGTCGACAGAACCAGGGCAATGCCCAGGAACATCAGGATCGGCAGATATTGCGACAGGTCGACCAAGGCAGGGTCTCTCGCGGTTGCGGTATGGATGAGGCCGGCTTTAGGCCGATGCCGCGGGGGCATCAAGGGCGGAACAGGGTGAGAATCACTCTCAATTCCGCCGATGCCGGATACCGTACGGTTCACGCCCCCGCGCAGGTACCGCGCGGGGATCGATACGATTGCCGTCCGTGCCCGACCGCGCGGCCGGGCAGGTCTTTATTGGCTCAGCGAAGGGCGCCGGCGACCAGCTTGTGCAGACGCGTCTGCATCTGTTCGTTGCTGGCCAGCACCTCGCCCTTTTCATAGGCGCGATCGGCGCCGCGATAGTCGGTTACGAAGCCGCCCGCCTCGCGCACCAGCAACATGCCGGCAGCGATATCCCACTTCTGCAAGCCCGATTCCCAGAAGCCGTCGAAACGGCCCGCTGCGACATAGGCGAGATCGAGCGCGGCGGCCCCGAAGCGGCGGATACCGGCGACTTCCGGAGCGACCGCGCCGAAAATGCGGGTCCATTCGGTGAAATTGCCATGGCCTAGGAACGGGATGCCAGTCGCGATCAGTGCTTCCGACAGGTCGCGACGCGACGACACGCGCAACCGTTGCCCCTGCAACCATGCGCCCCGGCCCTTTTCGGCCCAGAAGCCTTCATCGGTGATCGGGTTATAGACCATCGCCGTCGTAATCTCGGGCTTGCCACCCGCGCCGTTCGGCTCCTCGACCGCGACGGAGATCGCGAAATGGGGGATGCCGTGCAGGAAGTTGGTGGTGCCATCGAGCGGATCGACGATCCAGCGTGGCTTGGTCGGATCGCCCGCGACCTCGCCGCCTTCCTCCAGCAACATGCCCCAGTCGGGCCGTGCCTTGCGCAGTTCCTCGACCAGGGTTTCCTCGGCGCGCTTGTCGGCCATCGACACGAAATCGGCCGGCCCCTTGCGGCTGACCTGCAGATGCTGGACCTCGCCGAAATCGCGGCGCAGGCGCGGGCCGGTCTTGCGGACGGCGCGTTCGATGACGGTGATCAGACCGGACTGGGCGGACATTTCTTTTGTTCCTGCTTGTTTCTATCTGGCAGCGCCGCGGGCCAAGCCAGCGTCGTCGGTCGCAGCTACGCGCGCCGGCCGGGTTTGCGGATCGGGGAGATAGCTACGCCATCCCCTCGCGTCCGCTGCGCCTCAATCCGCCCTTCTGACATATGTCTGCTCATACACATCGACCACGATCCGCGTACCGGCCGCGATGTGCGGCGGGACCATCACCCGGACGCCGTTGTCGAGGACGGCGGGCTTGTACGACGACGACGCCGTCTGCCCCTTCACCACCGCATCGGCCTCGACGATCGTCGCCTCGATCGTGTCGGGCAACTGGACGCTGATGGCTTCCTCGTCATACATTTCCATCACGACGTCCATGCCGTCCTGCAGGAACGCGGCAGCGTCGCCCAGCAGGTCGCGCGCCAGCGACACCTGATCGTAGGTGATCTTGTCCATGAACACGAGCGTATCGCCTTCGGGATACAGGAACTGGAAGTCCTTGGTATCGAGGCGGATCCGCTCAACGCTTTCGGCGGAGCGGAAACGGACGTTGTTCTTGCGGCCGTCGCGCAGGTTCTTCAGCTCGACCTGCATATAGGCGCCGCCCTTGCCCGGCTGCGTATGCTGGATCTTCACCGCGCGCCAAATGCCGCCTTCATACTCGATGATGTTGCCGGGGCGAATGTCGACGCCGCTGATCTTCATGACGAACCATACCTGTTGGAAAGAGCGAAGCAGCGCCCTTACCGCTCAGGCCGTCCGCGGGCAAGCAGCGGATAGGGATCGATCGCGCGGCCCTGATGCCAGGCTTCGTCGGGCAGCAGCCGTTCGATGCCGAAATGCAGATGGGTATTGCCCGCCCCGGCGTTGCCGGTGTCGCCGACCGTCCCGATCGTTTCGCCGGCGCGTACCCGCATGCCTTCGCGCAAGCCCGGCGCATAGCCGGCGAGGTGCGCATAATAATAGGAGAGCCGCCCGTCGGGCGCGCGGACATAGGCGGTGATCCCGCCGCCCCCGTCGCTGTAGAACAGCTTCTCGACCACGCCATCCGTCGCCGCGACGACGGGCGTGCCGCCGGCGGCCATGATGTCGGTGCCGGTATGGGCACGCAATCCCCCTCCGCGGCTGTCGCCCCAGCTGTCCCGGATATCCGCCCAGCGCGCCCCCCGTACCGGCAGAACCAGCGTTCCCGCCGAAGTCTTTTCGACCGGCACCTGCGGCTTCGCGGGCCGCCGCGGTGCAGCTACTCCGCCCAAATCGACCAGCAAGGCGACAAGCGCGCCGAACGCGACGAAGAGACCAAAGAACGTCCAGCCGATCCGGTTCATGGCCCCCTGCCGTTATGGCTGGAAGATCGCCGGGGTGCCCGGCTTGACCATCAGCGACAGGCGGGCCGCGTCCCAATTGGTCAGGCGGATACAGCCATTGCTTTCGGTCTTGCCGATATTCTCCGGCTCGGGCGTGCCGTGAATGCCGTAATGCTCCTTCGACAGGTCGATCCAGACCACGCCGACCGGATTGTTCGGGCCGGGCGGCACGATCTCCTTGCTGTCCGACTTGTCGGCATGGCGCAGGATGGCCGGATTATATTGCCAGTCGGGATTGGGGGCGACGCCCTGAATCGTCCATTTCCCGATCGGCAGCGGATCGTGCGACGACCCCATCGTCGCGGGAAACTGGGCGAGGATGCGGTCGCCGGCATAGGCGCGCAGCCATCCTTCCGACTTGTCGACGACGACGCGGTCGGCCTGCGGCTGATTCGCATCGACGTTCAGATTGGCGAGCGTCTGACGATATTCGGGCGACCAGGTGTCAGGATAGGCGCGCGAGGCGGGAAGAATGTTGGGGAAGACGACGCGGGTGCCGGGGCTCAGCATCGTCTCACGGCTGTTGAGCGCGACCAGCGTAGCGGGGGTGGTGTGAAACATCTCCGCCAGCTTTTCGAGCGGGGAGCGATAGCCGAGCGTCGTCAGCTTCGCTTGGTCGGCATATTCCTTCGGGATCGGGTTGGTGTACGGCCCGGCGAGCGCGCGTTCGGACAGGGTCAGCGTGACCGTCGCCGGGCGCATCCCGGGGTTGAGCGCGCGCAGGGTCGCAGGGTCGAGCTTGCCGGTGACGGGCAGGTCGCGGGCCGACTGGAAACCGCGCAACGCCTTCGCTAAGGCCGGGCTGTCCCGACCGTCGATCGTGCCGACGGTGAAGCCGTGCCGATCGAG
Organism: Sphingomonas sp. Leaf5; assembly: GCF_001421155.1. Classification (NCBI taxonomy): domain Bacteria; kingdom Pseudomonadati; phylum Pseudomonadota; class Alphaproteobacteria; order Sphingomonadales; family Sphingomonadaceae; genus Sphingomonas; species Sphingomonas sp. Leaf5. The sequence goes on from NZ_LMJZ01000019.1 coordinate 187,931, forward strand.
CAGGACCTGTGCATGCAGGACGTTCCGATCGATCGCCGGCCGTCCCTGCGTCGCGGGCGTCGGTGCCTGTGCCATCGCCGCGCCGCCCATCAGGATCGCCGCCCATGCCAGTCGCTTCATCACCCGTCCCCAAAGTCGTTGAGGCTGGATAACGAACGGACGGCAAAGACGTTTCCGACTATCCGAGAAGCTTGGCAAAGGCGTGGACGGCGGCGGCTTCGTCGCCGCCCCACACCGCGCCCGAGACGGCGAGGAAGTCCGCGCCGGCAGCGACCAGCGGCGCGGCGTTGGCGGGGGTGATGCCGCCGATCGCGACGCTGGGCAGTTCGAACACCGCCGACCACCATGACAGGATCACCGGTTCGGCGACGTGCCGCACGTCCTTGGTCGTCGTCGGGTAGAAGGCACCGAAGGCGACATAGTCGGCACCGGCCTCCCCCGCCTCCATCGCGAGGTGGCGGCTGTCATGCGCGGTCACGCCGATCTGGGCGTTGAGGCCGAGCACGTCGCGCGCCTCGCGCGGGTCGCCATCCTCCTGTCCCAGATGGACGCCGTCGGCACCCAGCCGCTTGGCGAGACTGATGCTGTCGTTGACGAGGAATGCGACGTCCCGGTCGGCGCAGATGCGCTGGAGCGGTTCGGCCAGACGCGCGGCGGCGTGCTGGTCGATGTCCTTTACCCGGAACTGGAAGGCGGCGACCGGACCCGCGTCGAGCGCGCGGGCAAGCCGGTCGGGGAAGGTGCCGGTCACGTTGAGCGGCGAAACCAGATACAGCTGGCACGGCGGGCGGCGCACGTCGCGGACGAACTGATTCGCGAAATCGGGGGACAGCGGGCCGAGCGGATCTTCGTCAAGGGTCATGCCCTCTCCCTGCCCCAGCCGCGCGGCGGGTGGAAGGGCGCGTGGGGGCCAAAGGTCACAAAAGTCACACTCGCGGGCGGTTGGCGCGGATGACGATTGCGGGGCAAAGGTCACGAAGGTCACACTTGCACATGGTTGGTGCGGGTTTTGCAGTGCCGGGCTGATTGGTGATCGTCATCTTGGGTTCCGGATCAAGTCCGGGGTGACGGCGTGGCAACGCGTCTGGCTACAATCGCAAAGAGCACCGGACGCGCGAACGTCCGATGCTCTTTTGTCACGGTTCGCGATCGGTAGGAAAGCGTTACGCGGCGACCAGCGTCTTTTCGGTCGAGGCGCAGTGGATTTCGTCGATCGCTTCACCGAGTGCCGCGTCGAATTCGGCATCGGTCATCTGGTGACGCAGGTCCGAAAGCAGCGCGCGGCTGAAGCTGGCGATGATGCCGGGGTTCCTGGCCAGTTCGGCGCAGGCTTCGGTGCGGCCGAACCCGCCCGACAGTGCGACGACGCGCAGGACGCGCGGATGGTCGACCAACGGCTGGAACAGGCCGGGCGTGGCCGGCAGCGACAGCTTCAGCATGACCTTGTCATCGCCGGGCATCGCGTCGAGCGCCTTCAGCGTCTCGTCGAGCAGGATCGCGTCGGCTTCCGCACGCTCGGCGCTCTTGATGTTCACTTCGGGTTCGATGATCGGCATCAGCCCGGCGGCAAGGACCTGCTGCGCGACCTCGAACTGCTGCGCGACGACGGCAGCGATGCCTTCGCGATTGGCAAGGTTGATGACCGAGCGTTCCTTGGTGCCGAAGATGCCGAGGGCGGCGGCGCGGGCGAGCAGTTCGTCGAGATCGGGGTTCGGCTTCATCAGCTGAACGCCGTTCGCTTCGTCCTCCAACCCCTTGTCGATCTTCAGGAACGGCACGACGCCCTTGTCGGCCAGCGCCTGCGGGACGGGCTTGCCGCCCGCCTGCCCGTTCATGGTGCGTTCGAACAGGATCGCACCGATCACCTTGTCGCCGGTGAAGGCGTCGGACAGGATGATGCGGGCGCGCATGTCATGGATCAGGCCAAACATTTCCTCTTCGGTGGTCCACGCATCGTCCTCGACACCATAGCCTTTCAGCGCCTTCGGCGTCGAACCGCCGCTCTGGTCGAGCGCGGCGATGAAACCCTGTCCGTCGGCAATCTTCGCAGTCATGTCAGCGGTGTTCATGTCGATCCCCTTGGGTTCTCAAGAAATATCAGAGGGCGAGCCAGCGCCGCAGCGCCTGATCCACCTGTTCCATCGATGTTGCCGTCGCCTGACCGAGGACGCGGACGATGCGGCTGCGGCGCAATGTCTTGATCTTGTCGACCTGCGCCTCGCTCTCGACCGAGATGCCGGTCGCGTCGGAGGGGGCGAAGGGCACGCGGAACAGCGTCTCGCCGCCGGTCAGGCTGGTCATCGGGATGAGCGTGACCGAGGCATGCGCTTCGTTGAACAGGTCGGATTGCACGACCAGAAAGGGTCGGCGCTTGTTCGCCAATGCCTCGGGTCCTTCGACCAGCACGATCATGCCACGGCCTATTTCCACCGGCCGTCCTCCGCTTCGACGCGATCGAAAAACGCCCAGTCGGCACCGTCGTCGCGGGCAGCGGCGCGTTCGGACTGGCGACGGGCTTCGGCACGAAAGGCTTCGTCATGGAGCTCGACGTACCGACGGACGGCATCGCGGGCGATGTCGCTCTTGGAACGGCCCTGCGACCGGGCGACGTTGGCCAGCCGCTCTTCCAGCTCGGTATCGAGTCGTACGCCTAGCACCCGGTGCCACCTCCCGTTTAACGTGTTGAACGGGTACGGCAGGTTGCGGTTGGGATCAAGCGGGTTGTTTTGCGGGTGGGCGTTTCAGAAAAAGTCGGTTCGCGCGAAGGTGCAAAGAGAAGAATTGGTTCGCGCAGAGGCGCGGAGGCGCGGAGGAGTTGCGGTCGCGGTACCGTCTCGCGTCAGCGAGACCTTCATTCTTTCGGCAACAAACAGATCGAAGGCCGCTGGCGCGGTGGGGGGCAACGCCCTCTGCGCCTCCGCGCCTCTGCGCGAACCCTCTTCTCTTTGAACCTTGTGCCTTCGCGTGAACCAATTCCTGCCTGAAACCGAACGGCGCAGCCGTCGCCCCGGCAACAATCCGGGGCGACGGCCGGCCGACCATCGTCAGCGCGTCAGTGCGGCGACACCGGGCAGTTCCTTGCCTTCCATCCACTCCAGAAACGCGCCACCGGCGGTCGACACGAAGCTGAACTGATCGGCGACACCTGCCTGATTGAGCGCCGCAACGGTATCGCCGCCGCCCGCGACCGACACCAGCGAGCCGTCGGCGGTCAGTGCCGCCGCCGTCTTTGCCAGCGCAACGGTGGCGACGTCGAAGGGCGGGGTTTCGAACGCGCCCATCGGCCCGTTCCATACCAGCGTGCGGCAATTCTTGAGCACGTCGCCCAGTGCCTCGGTCGCGGCGGGGCCGACGTCGAGGATCATTTCGTCGGCAGCGACTTCGTGGACGTTGACGGTCCGGGTCGCGGGGTTCGGCCGGAATTCGGTCGCGACGACGACGTCATAGGGCAGGTGGATGGTGCAGCCGGCCTTTTCCGCCGCTTCGAAGATCGCTTCCGCCGTGCCGGTCAGATCGTGTTCGCACAGCGACTTGCCGACATTCACCCCGCGCGCGGCGAGGAAGGTGTTGGCCATGCCGCCACCGATGATGAGGTGGTCGACGCGCGTGACCAGATGGCGCAGCACGTCGAGCTTCGACGACACCTTGGCACCACCGACGACCGCCGCGACCGGATGCTGCGGGTTGCCGAGCGCCTTGTCGAGCGCATCGAGTTCGGCCTCCATCTGCCGTCCGGCAAAGGCGGGCAGCTTGTGGGCCAGCCCTTCGGTCGAGGCATGGGCGCGGTGCGCGGCGGAGAAGGCGTCGTTGACGTAATAGTCGCCCAGCGCAGCGAACCGGTCGATCACCGCCGGGTCGTTCGTTTCCTCGCCGGCAAAGAAGCGGGTGTTTTCGAGAACGGCGATGTCGCCGGGGTTGAGCGTCGCGACATTCGCCTCGGCCCCTTCCCAATCGACATAGCGGACTTCGCGGCCGAGCACCGCAGACAGCGGGCGAACGACCTGCGACAGCGAGAATTCGGGGCTGGGCTGGCCCTTGGGACGGCCGAAATGGGCAAGGATCAGCACGATCGCGCCTCGATCCGACAGGTCGGTGACGGTGCCGATGGTGGCACGCAGGCGGGTGTCGTCGGTGACCGCGCCATCGGCCATCGGCACGTTCAGGTCCTCGCGGACCAGCACGCGCTTGCCGGTGAGGTCGCCCATGTCGTCGAGCGTCTTGAAATTGCGGCTCATGTCTTCGCTCCCTAATGCCGTTCGGTTCGAGCAGCGTACGAAGCGAGCGAGAGGCGTCCGTCGGAAACGGTTCTCGACAAGCTCGAACCTAACGCGTTGTTTCCAGTGTAATCGGATCGCCGACGGTGAGGATGCCGCCCTCGATCACCCGCGCCAGCGCGCCACCGCGCCAGTCGGGGATCAGCGCACCGCGCAGCCCTTCGACGATCGTTTCCATGCGGCTGCATGGATCGCATTCCTTGGTGATTTCGAGCAGCACCGACCCGATACGAACCATGCTCCCGCGCGTTTGCGGCAGATCGAAATCCTCGACCAGCAGGTTCGCGCGGCGTTCCCACCATGGCAGGTCGTGGCCGACCTCGCGCATCGCCTGCGCCCAGTCGCCGACTTCCATCAGCGAGACCTGCCGGCTGTTGCGGCCGGGTTTCAGCGCGCCGCGGAAATCGCCGTCGAGACCGGTTTCGACGGTGACGCGCACCGTCTGCACCAGTTCGATCGGCCCGCGCGAAAAGGCGTGGCGGGCGATGCCCTTCAGGATACCGCCCGCCACCGGATCAGCCCAGCTTCGCCATCGCGGTCGCGGTGTCGACCATGCGGTTCGAGAAGCCCCATTCGTTGTCGTACCACGACACGACCCGGACCAGCTTGCCGTCGAGCACGGCGGTCTCGAGGCTGTCGACGGTCGACGATGCGGGGGTGTGGACGATATCGATCGAGACCAGCGGGTCTTCCGAATAGACCAGCACGCCCTTCAGCGGACCCGATTCCGACGCCGCCTTCAGGATCGCATTGACCTCGTCCCTGGTCGTGTCGCGCTTCGGGGTGAAGGTCAGGTCGACGAGGCTGCCATCCGGCACCGGCACGCGCACCGCCGAACCGTCGAGACGGCCCTTCAGTTCGGGCAGCACTTCGCCGACCGCGCGGGCGGCACCGGTGGTGGTCGGGATCATCGACATGGCGGCGGCACGGGCGCGGCGCAGATCGGGATGGATCTGGTCGAGGATCTTCTGATCGTTGGTATAGGCGTGGATCGTGGTCATCAGGCCGCGTTCGATGCCGATCGAATCGTTCAGCACCTTGGCGACCGGGGCAAGGCAGTTGGTGGTGCACGATGCGTTCGACACGATCGTGTGACCGGCCTCCAGCTTGTCGTGGTTCACGCCATAGACGACGGTCAGGTCGACATTCTTGCCGGGTGCCGAGATCAGCACGCGCTTGGCACCGGCGTCGATATGCTTCTGGCACGACGTCCGGTCGGTGAAGAAGCCGGTGCATTCGAGGACCAGCTCGACGCCCAGTTCCTTGTGCGGCAGGTTGGCCGGATCACGCTCGGCGGTGACGCGAATGCGCTTGCCGTCGATGACCAGATCGTCGCCCTCGGCGGCAACATCGCCCGGATATTTGCCATGGACCGAATCGCGGCTGAACAGCCATGCGTTCGACTTGGCATCGGCGAGGTCGTTGATCGTGACCAGTTCGAGGCCGCAGTCAGGGCGTTCGAGGATCGCGCGCGCCACCAGGCGACCGATGCGCCCGAATCCGTTGATCGCTACTTTCGTCATATCCGCGTCTCCCTCAATGTCCGAGCCGTGCCAGCACCTTCGCGGTGACGGCATCGGTGGTCAGGCCGAAATATTCATAGAGCTTGTCGGCCGGGGCAGACGCCCCGAACCGGTCGATGCCGAAGCGCAGGCCATCGACCATCGTATAGCGTTCCCAGCCGATCGTCGTCCCGGCCTCGATCGAGACGCGCAGGAGTTCATCGGGGCGGGCATACGGCAGCACGTCCTCGCGATAGGCGGCGTCCTGCGCATCGAAACGCGACCAGCAGGGCATCGACACGACATCTGCACCGATCCCCTGCCCTTCCAGCTTCGCGGCGACGCCGAGCGCGATCTCGACCTCCGAACCGGTGGCGAGCAGGATCACGCGGCGGTCGGCCTCGGCATCCTTCAGGCGATAGGCACCCCTAGCGCTGCGATTCTTGGTGGCGTCGGTGCGGACCTGTGGCAGGTTCTGACGCGACAGCGCGAGCAGCGACGGACCGTCGCGGCGCTGTACGGCCAGTTCCCAGCATTCCGCCGTCTCGACCGCGTCGGCAGGACGATAGACGTCGAGACCGGGGATCAGGCGCAGGCTCATGACATGCTCGATCGGCTGGTGGGTCGGGCCGTCTTCGCCGAGACCGATCGAATCGTGGGTCATGACATAGACGACACCGGCATTCTGCAGCGCCGACAGTCGGATCGCCGGCCGCGCATAGTCGGCGAACACGAGGAAGGTGCCACCATAAGCGAGCACGCCGCCGTGGAGCGCCATGCCGTTCATCGCCGCCGACATGCCGAATTCGCGGATACCGTAATGAATGTAACGGCCCGAATAATCGTCGGCGGTCAGCGGGACCAGCGCCTTGGTCTGGGTATTGTTGGACGGGGTGAGGTCGGCCGAGCCGCCGATGGTTTCGGGCAGCGCGGCGTTGATCGCTTCGAGCGCCAACGACGATGCGACGCGAGTCGCGATCTTTTTCGGCTCGGCCAGCAGCGCGTCGACATGGGCCTTGAGCGACCAACCATCGGGCAGCTTGTTGGCCATGCGGCGTTCGAATTCGGCACGATCGGAATGGCTTGCGAGGCGATCCTGCCATTCGGCGCGAACCGAACCACCCTTGGCGCCGACCGCCTTCCACGCATCGGTTAGTGCTTCGGGCAGATGAAACGCCTCATGCTCCCACAGCAATGCGGCGCGGGTGGCGAGGATTTCGTCGGCACCGAGGGGCGAGCCATGAACCTTGTGGCTGCCGCCCTTGTTCGGTGCGCCCTTGCCAATGACGGTCCGGCAGCAGACCAGCGACGGACGGGGATCGGCAGCAGCTTCGGCAAGCGCGCGATCGATATCGGCGAAGTCGTGACCGTCGCAGGCGACGACGTGCCAGCCGGTCGCCGCATAGCGGGCCGCGACGTCCTCGCTGGTCGACAGGTCGGTCGAACCGTCGATGGTGATGCGGTTGTCATCCCACAGCACGTTCAGGCGGCCGAGCTTCAGATGCCCGGCAAGGCCGATCGCTTCGTGGTTGATCCCTTCCATCAGGCAGCCGTCGCCGGCGATCACCCAGGTGCGGTGGTCGACCAGATCGTCGCCGAACACGGTGTTCAGGTGGCGCTCGGCGGTCGCCATGCCGACCGCCATTGCCAGCCCCTGCCCCAGCGGACCGGTGGTGCATTCGATGCCGGGCAGCTCGAAATTCTCAGGGTGACCGGCGCACGGGCTGCCCAGCTTGCGGAAATTCGCAATGTCCCCGATCGTCGGCTGCGCATAGCCGGTCAGATGGAGGAGCGAATAGATCAGCATCGACCCATGGCCCGCCGACAGGACGAAGCGGTCGCGATCGGCCCAGTTCGGGTCGGTCGGATCGAACTTCAGATAGTTCGACCACAATACCGTCGCGACGTCGGCCATGCCCATCGGCATGCCCGGATGGCCGGAATTGGCGGCCTCTACCGCATCCATCGACAAAACGCGGATGGCGTTGGCGAGTTCAAGCTGGGATATGGTCACGCGCACTCCTGTTGGGCGCCAGAGTACTAAGGTTCGGGCGAGCCTTTGGAACCGTCACGCCCCGCAGTCAACCGCCCAGACGAAGGGTTGTTTAACATGTATAGCAAGCAGGGGTTTATCCGATGAACGACGACGCCCAAGACGCCGCCATCGCGCGCATCGAACAGGCACTGGTGCGGATCGAGCGCGCGTCGGAGTCGCAGGCGGTCAGGAATCGGACGCTCGCGACCCGCCACACCGCGTTGCGATCAAGGATCGGCGATGCGATCGGCGCGATCGATTCGGTCATCGCACGCGAAACGGAGACGGATTGATGGGACAGATCGCGCTGAACGTCGCCGGACGCGAATATCAGGTCGGATGCCGCGACGGGGAGGAACCCAAGCTGCGCGCGCTGGCGGCGATGCTGGAAAGTCATGCCGCCCCCGCCCAGCGTGCGGCGGGCGGGTCGACCGAGCGGACGCTGCTGTACATCGCGCTGATGATCGCCGACGAGCTGGCCGATCGCGATGCCAGTCCCGGGAACGGGCAGGCCGCACAGATACTCACTCAAATCGCCGACCGGCTGGAGAAGGTCGCATCGGCCCTTGAGGAACGTCCGCAGAACCCTTAAATAGGGATTGGCGGGAACTGCCCGGTGCGAGCCATGCATAATCCCTGAGGCTATTTCTTCATCCATGGGGGTTGTCCCTGCGCAGATCCTGGTCTGACGTACATGATCCCCACCTGACGTACCGTGCGTCAGTGGATAACGCGGCAAACGGCCCATGGTGGTCCCGCCACCCCATGTTTCGCCCGTGACGATCGACAAGCCCGTCCTGCGGGGCGAACTCCGCCGCGTTCGGCAACTGTTTGTCGCCGGTGGACCGCCGGCGGTGACGCCGCCGAACCTTTTCCTGAATGCGCTGCGCAAAGGGATGATCGTCGCCAGCTATGTCCCGATCGGCAGCGAGGCCGATCCGTACCGTTTCGAAGCGGCGGCGCTCTATGCCGGTGCGACGCTCGCCTGGCCGGTGGTCACCGATCGGGAGTCGCCGATCGCCTTTCACCCCGCACCGGGGGGCCGGATGGTCGATGGTCCGTTCGGGCTGAAACAACCGCCGGGCGACACCGCGCCGGTCGTGCCGGATATCATCCTGACGCCGCTGCTCGGCTTCGATTCGCGGTGCAATCGGCTGGGTCAGGGCGCGGGCCATTACGACCGGGCGTTTGCGTCGTGGCCGGAGGCGCTGCGGATCGGTATCGCATGGTCGGTGCAGCAGGTCGCCGACCTCCCCTGCGACGCGTGGGACATGCCGTTGGACGCGATCGTCACCGAAACCGAACTGATCCTGCCGGGAGCCGTACGATGAACGAACCGACATGGCGCAAGCCGGCCGGGGTGCTCGCGATCCTCGGCATGCTGATCCTATGGGCGATCGGCGTCGCTACGCTGTCCGACACGGTCGGCGGCTGGCACTGGCTGCTGCAGCTCGGCTTCTACCTGACCGCCGGTATCGCATGGCTATGGGTGTTGCCGATGCGGGCGATGTTGCGTTGGATGGAAACCGGCCAGTGGCGGTAGCGCGCATCGCTTCCTGAGCGATGGCGCGAGTGACGGGGCTCGAACCCGCGACCTCCGGCGTGACAGGCCGGCGCTCTAACCAACTGAGCTACACCCGCTCTCTAGCGAGGAAGCGGCGTCTAGGTCAGCGAATCGTTGCTGTAAAGCGGGTATTTGCGGCGGGGACGATTTTGTCGCCCGATCCCGTTTCTAGCGGGCGAACGTGCCGGTCAGCCGGAGGCCGAGGACCAGCGCGTCGTCGACGGTCGGGTCGAGTCCGGGATCGAGGACATATTGGACATGCGGCTGGACGCCGAGCCAGTCGGTCACCGCGATGCGGTGGGTCACCTCGATCGTGGTTTCGCCATGTACGGCCCTGCCGTAGCGCGCCAGCGTCAGGTCGCGGCTGGCGCTGCCGGCACCGGCATAGGCGACCGCGAACCCGCTATCGTCGGCGGGACGACCGGGCAGCAGCCCGTGCCAGACGAAGCCGCCCGACGCGAAGCGACCGAAGAGATTGGCGCGGCCGCTTGCCGTGCCGAACCGTACGAAACTCCGCAGCCCGCGATCGCGGTTGCCGGCGAGTTGCACTTCGCCACGGACGTACAGGCCGTCGCTGCGGACATGCCGGACAGTCGCAGCATCCGTGCCCGCATCGAACCGGTCGTCGATCCGCGCGGTATAGGCCCACGCACCGGCGAGCAGGCGGATGCTACCGAATTCGAGATCGCCCTCCCCGATCAGGAATGCGCCGTTGCCATGGCGTAGCCCGACCAGCAGGCGGCGGAGACCGGCCGGGTCATTGGGGACGCCATCGGTGACCGCGGAGCGCAGCGTCAGCGCGCGCCCGAGTCGGGCCTGCCCGCGTATCGCAAGCCCGGTACCGGGAAAGGTCGACGGACCGTTGCGGCCGCTGTTGCCGAGATCGCTACCCATTCCGAAGGCGCTGTTGACGAACAGCAGCGACGTCTGGAGCGCGTCAAACTCGCTGTTGATGTCGTACAGGCCGGCCTTCGCCGACCAGCGGTCGTCGCGCCCGGCATGTTCGACCCATGCCTCCAGCACGCGCAGCAGCGGCACGCCGGTTTCGATGCTGGAAACGACCTGCGCATCGCCGACCACCGTGCCGCTGAAGCTCGCGCCGTTATTGTAGAAGCCATGGATCAGCGCGGTCGTTCGCGGCAGTCCGGCGATCTGGTCGAGGTCGGCGGTCGCGATTACGCTGGCATGGTGAATCCAGCGCGTGCCTCGTCGGGTGCCGCCGGCGAGCGACGACAGGATGTCACCGGTATAGGCGAATTGTACGAGCAGCGGATCGCGACGTTCGACGGTCGGCACTTCGACATTGCCCGGCGCGCGATCGACGCTGGGCGCGGCGACCTGCGCAGTTGCCGGCGCGGTCGACAGGCAGGCGATCGTCAGCAGGCCGCTCGCCACGCCGGTTCGTACCGCCCTGCCCCATGCTGCGATCATGTCGTCCCCCGAAACTACGGAGCCATCGTGCCGCGTCGCATACGCGTTGGATACCGAACGAGTCCGGCAAAGCGCGGCGTCGTGTCGTTTCGCTATTTCATTTGTATATATCGTGCCGTTCGTACCGGCACCCGGCGCATCCAGACGATGCGCCATGGCGCGAGTGACGGGGCTCGAACCCGCGACCTCCGGCGTGACAGGCCGGCGCTCTAACCAACTGAGCTACACCCGCTCTCTAGCGAGGAGGCGGGCTTTACGGAGCAGTGCCGGGGCTGTCAACGGCGCTGTTGCCATTTGGTACATTTCGTTGCGCGGGCGGCACATCCTGCACCAGCGTGCCGTGTTCGAACAGGAAACCGGCAATGTCGGGTTTGCCGGCACCCTTCAGCACCGTCTGAATGATGATGAGCAACGGCACCGCCAGCAACGCGCCGGGCGTACCCCATACCCAGCCCCAGAAGCTGAGCGTTATCAGGATCATCAACGGATTGATGGTCAGACGATGCCCAACAACCAGCGGGGTGATGACGTTCGCCTCCACCAGATGCGCCCCGACCATGATCGCGGCGGGCAGCAACGCCCACCAGATATCGGTGAAGGTCATCAGCCCGCCGACCGCCAGCAGCAATGCGGCGAAGATCGGGCCGAGATAGGGCACATAGTTGAGCAGCGCGACGAGGCCGCCCCACATCAGCGGCGTCGGCATGCCGATATACCACAGGGCAAAGGCGACGATCACACCCAGCATCAGATTGATGAAGGTAATGGTGCCGAGATAGGCCGAGGTGTCGTCGACGACGTTCTGGATCACGCGCGCGGTCGCCATCGCGCCGCCGAAACTGCTGCGCCCGGTGATCGCGGCACGACGCAGGTTGGTCCAGCCGGCGAGAAAGAAATAGATGACGAGGATCGCGAAGAACATCTCCAGCAAGGCCGACGGCGCGGAAGTGGTGACGACGTCGAGCAGCGATTGCGGCGGGGCGACGCTGCTGGTCGTCTGACGTGCGGGGGCGCTGGCGACGTTGGCGATGAGGCCGTTCACGAATTTTTCGAGGCTGGCGTAGAAGTCGATCAGCGGCGCGATATTTTCCTGCACGCGGTCGATGCGGTCGGGCAGGATCGCCGCCCAGCCCCATGCCGGCACGACGATCGATGCCAGCGCGCCATTGGCGACGATCAGGAACAACAGCACGCAGAACAGCGCGGCAAGCGGGGCCGGCACCCGGTGGCGCTCCTGCCATTCGAGCAGCGGCACCAGCGCGATGGCGATCACGATCGCGGCGGTCAGCGGCAGGAAGAAGCGCGCGCCCGCCTGCAACGCGAAGGGCAAGGCCAGCACCAGCCCGGCCCCGGCGATCAGCGTCAGCGCGGCCAGCAGCCGGTCGCGGCGCAATTCGTCGGTCGGGGCATCGACCACCGCGTCGACGGGATCGGACGGCGGCGTTGCGGCGGTGCCGGTCGCACCGACCCGGTCGACAGTCGCGGATTCTGTTGCGGATTCTACCATGTGCCCTGATCACCCCCTGCGCCGTCGCGGACCGTATCGGTAACGGCGATCGACGCACCGGCCCTTAACGCGCAACGACGCAATTTGCGCCATGCCGATGTCGCGGATAGAGGCGACGCCCGATATGAGGTGGGAGAAGGAGCAGCGATGATCGACGATGGCCGCCAGCCTGCTCCCGCGCTGCGCCCGGTCGCGGCCGATCTCGACCGGCTGTCGGCGATCGACCGGCGGCGGCAGCTGATCCCGATCGCGGGCCGCGATTTTTCCTCGAACGATTATCTGGGGCTGAGCGGATCGCGGCAACTGCGCGATGCGGTGGCCGACGCCCTCGCGCGCGGCGTGCCGGTCGGGTCGGGCGGATCGCGGCTGCTGCGCGGCAATCATGCCGAGCACGAAACGCTGGAGCGCGAGGCGGCGGCCTTCTTCGGGAGCGAGGCGGCATTGTGGTTCGGCAGCGGGTTCGCGGCCAATGCTGCGCTGCTGGCGACGTTGCCGCAGCGCGGCGACCTGATCGTCCACGACGCGCTGATCCATGCCAGTGCCCATGACGGGATGCGCCTTTCCCGTGCGCCGGCGGTGGCGGCGGGACATAATGATCCGCAGGCGATCGAGGATGCGATCGTGGGTTGGCGGCGCGACGGCGGGACCGGATCACCGTGGATCGCGGTCGAAAGCCTGTACAGCATGGACGGCGACCGTGCGCCGCTCGACGACCTGATCGCGCTCGCCGACCGGCACGATGCGATGCTGCTGATCGACGAAGCCCATGCGACCGGGGTGTTCGGACCCGATGGGCGCGGGCTGGCGGCGGCGTTGGAGGGGCGGCCGAACGTCGTCACGCTCAGGACCTGCGGCAAGGCGCTGGGCAGCGAGGGGGCGCTGGTGTGCGCGCCGGCAGTCGTGTGCGACTTCCTGATCAACCGGGCGCGCGGGTTCATCTTTTCGACCGCGCCTTCGCCGATGATGGCGGCGGCCGTCCGGGCGGGTTTGCGGGTATTGCACGACGAACCGGCGCGGCGGACGCGGCTGGCGGCGCTGATCGATCATGCGGGCAAGCGGCTGGCGCGGGTCGGCGCGCGGGTCAGCGGGTCGCAGATCATGCCACTGATCGTCGGCGACGATGGGCGGGCGATGGCGATGGCGGCGGCGGTGCAGGCGGCCGGGTTCGACGTGCGCGGTATCCGGCCGCCGACGGTTCCAGCCGGTACGGCGCGGCTGCGGATTTCGTTGACGCTGAACGTCGATGCGGCGGCGATCGACGGCCTTGGCGATGTGCTGGAGCGATGGTCATGACCGTGATCGTCGTTACCGGGACCGATACCGATGTCGGCAAGACGGTGTTCGCCGCCGCGCTGACCGGGGCGCTCGGCGCATCCTATTGGAAGCCGGTGCAGGCCGGGACCGATGACGGAACCGATCGCCAGCGGGTCGCCCGGCTGGCGGGGATATCGCCCGAGCGCATCCTGCCCGAGGCCTATGCGCTGGCCACCCCCTGTTCGCCGCATCGTGCGGCGGTGATCGACGCGGTGACGATCGATCTTGACCGGCTGGCGCTGCCACAGGTCGACGGGCCGCTGGTGGTCGAGGGCGCGGGCGGCGTGCTGGTGCCGATCGTCGGGCGCACGACGTTCGGCGACCTGTTCGCACGCTGGCAGCGGCCGGTGGTGCTGGTGGCGCGCACCGCGCTCGGCACGATCAGCCACAGCCTGTTGTCGATCGAGGCACTGGGGACGCGGGGCGTACCGTTGCTGGGCGTCGCCTTTGTCGGGGACAGCGTGCCCGATAGCGAAGACACGATCGTTCGGCTGGGCAATACCAGGCGTCTGGGGCGTCTGCCCCGGCTCGACCCGCTCGACCCTGCGACCTTGGCGGAGGCCTTTGCCGCCCATTTCGACGTGGAGGATTTCCGGTGAGGTCGTCGCCTGTCTGGCATCCCTTTACCCAGCATGGATTGCAGGAGCCTGTCCCGCAGATCATGCGCGGCGACGGGGCCGCGCTGTGGACGGCGGACGGGCGGCGGATCGTCGATGCGATCTCTTCGTGGTGGGTGACCACGCACGGCCACAACCATCCGCGCATCGCCGCCGCCATCGCCGAACAGGCCGGACGGCTCGATCAGATCATCTTTGCCGGATATACGCACGAGCCGGCCGAGACGCTGGCGGCGGGGCTGTGCGCCCTGCTGCCCGACGCGCTGACCCGGGTGTTCTTTTCCGATTCGGGATCGACCAGCGTCGAAGTCGCGCTGAAGATGGCGCTGGGATATTGGCGCAACCGGGGCGAGGATCGGCACCGCATTCTCGTGCTCGACCATGGCTATCACGGCGATACGATCGGGGCGATGTCGGTCGGGGCGCGGGGGGTATTCAACCGGGCCTATGCGCCGCTGCTGTTCGATGTCGGGTCGATCCCCTTCCCCGATGCCGGGCACGAACAGGCGACGTTCGACGTGCTTGAGGCGGCGTGCCGGACCGGGGCGGCGGCGTTTATCGTCGAACCGCTGGTGTTGGGCGCGGGCGGGATGCGGCTGTATGCGCCGGCAGTTCTGGCGGAGATGCACCGGATATGCGCGACGTACGGCGTCCTGTTCATCGCCGATGAAGTCATGACCGGCTGGGGCCGCACCGGCACGCTGACCGCGTGCGAACAGGCCGGGGTGGTGCCCGACCTGATGTGCCTGTCAAAGGGATTGACCGGCGGTGCCATTCCGCTGGCGGTGACGATGGCGAGCGAACCCGTCTTTCAGGCGCATTACGGGCCGGACCGGGCGACGATGTTCTTTCATTCGTCGAGCTATACCGCGAACCCGATCGCCTGCGCCGCGGCCAAGGCCAATCTGGCGATCTGGCGCGAGGAGCCGGTGGCCGAACGGATCATGTCGCTGACCCGGCGACAGGCGGCGCGACTGGCGGCGCTGGCGACCCATCGCCGCGTCGCGAACGCCCGCCAGCTTGGCACGATTACGGCGTTCGAACTGGATGGCGACGAAGGCTATCTGTCGGACCGTGCGCCGAAATTGCTGGCGCGGTTTCGCGAGGCGGGCCTGTTGCTCCGTCCGCTCGGGTCGACGCTGTACGTCATGCCGCCCTATTGCATCGACAACCGCGATCTCGATGCGATCTATGCGGCATTGGGCGAGGCGTGCGACGACGCCTGATCGAGGCTCAACCGCCGAGGATCGAGCGGTATAGCGCGTGGTAGCGTTCGGCCATCGCTTCGACCGAAAAGTGCTCGGCGACGCGGGCTCGACAGGCGGCGCGGTCGATCTCTTCCACGCGGTCGATCGCGGCGATCGCTTCGTCGAGCGTGTCGACGAGGAAGCCGTTGACGCCGTGCTCGATCAGTTCGGGCATCGACCCGCGGTTGTAGGCGATGACCGGCGTACCGCAGGCCATCGCCTCGACCACCGACAGGCCGAAGGGTTCATCGAAGCCGATCAGGTGGAGCAACGCGCGGGCACCCCCCAGCAGGTCGGTTCGCGCCGTGCCGCCGACCGCGCCGTGATAGACGATGCGGTCGCCATCGATATGCGGCTCGACCTGTTCGCGCCAGTAGCGGTCGTCCTGAACGATGCCCGCCATGTGCAGCCGGCGGCCGCTGGCCTGTGCCGCCGCGACGGCTTCGGCCGCACCCTTGTCGGGGTGCATCCGGCCGAAGAAGAGCAGGTCGTCGCTGCCCTCGGCATCGAACGGAAAGTCGTTCAGGGGAATGCCGTGATGGATCGTCGCCGCATAGCGCAGCGACGGGTGGCGATCGGCGTCGCTGATCGCGACATAGTGCACCCGGTCCTGATAGGGCGCGTACATCGGCAGGATGCGGTCCGATGAAAAACCGTGGATGGTGGTGACCATCGGCGTATCGACCAGCCCCGAAAAGGCGTGGGCGGGAAAGTCGGCCTGATTGTGGATCAGGTCGAATTCGTCGGCGCGTTCGAACAGATGGGCGAGGTGCGCGAACTCCCACACTTTCGCGTCGATTGACGGGTCTTCGCTGTACGGTGCGGGGACCACCCCGGCGAGCGTCGCCGACGTCTGGCTATCGAGCGTGGCGAACAGCGTCACGTCGACACCGCGCGCGACCAGCGCCTCGGTCAGCAGGCTGGTGACCAGTTCCCACGGGCCGTAATGTCGCGGTGGCGTACGCCACGCGATCGGGGCGAGCATGGCGATACGCATCAGTCGACTTTCAGGATCAGGCCTTCGTCGGGGCGAAGGGAGGAAGCGGTGGCGGCGTCATGGGTCGAGAGGATGACCGTGCCGGGTTCGAGATCGATGGCGGCCGTTCGGTGGCCGAGGTTGAGCGCGATGCGATAGCGATCGGTGCCGTCGCTGCGCAGATAGGTGAGGACGTCGCCTTCGGCACGGACGTCGCCGATCGTGCCGGTCGCAAGCGCCGGCGTGGCGCGGCGCAACGCCAGCAGGTGGCGGTACAGGGTCAGCGTCGAGTCCCGGTCGTCCGCTTGTGCGGCGACGTTGAGCGGAAGATGTGCCGGGTCGATCGGCAGCCACGGCTCGCCGGTGGTAAAGCCGCCCTCCTCTGTCCATGGCAGCGGAGTCCGGACCGGGTCGCGGCCCAGCCCCAGCCCCGGTTCGCGCAGTTCGCGCGGGTCCTGAACCTTGCCGGCGGGAACCTGCGCGTCGGGGAGGCCCAGCTCATCGCCCTGATACAGCGTCGGCGTACCGCGCAACGTCAGCAGCAGCATCGCCGCCACCCGCGCCTGTGCCGCGCCGACGCGGGTGGCGATGCGCGGGCGGTCGTGATTGCCCAGCACCCAATTGGGCCAGCCGCCGGTCGGCAGCGCCGCTTCATACTCGGCGATGCGCCCGGCAAGTTCGGCGGCGTTCCAGCGCGCCTCGATCAGCTGGAAATTGAACGGCAGATGCACTCCGGGGGCGTCGGCCGGTCCGTAATAGGTCATCAGCCGGGGTACGGGCAGATAGATTTCGCCGACCAGCATCGCATCATAGCGATCGGCCAGTTCGCGCATGTCGGCGGCGATTGCGTGGACTTCGGGCTGGTCGGTCGAGTTCAGCTGCAACACGCGGTGCATCTCGCCCATCCCTTCGCGATAGTCGGGGTTGGGCGGATTGTCGGGGAAATCGGCGTGCTTTACCATGTGCCACAGCACGTCGATGCGAAACCCGTCGACGCCGCGGTCGAACCAGAAGCGCATCGCGCCCAGCATCGCCGCGCGGACTTCCGGGTTGCGCCAGTTCAGATCGGGCTGTTCGGGCAGGAAGGCGCGCGAATAATATTGGCCGGTGGCGGCATCGAACGTCCATGCCGGCCCGCCGAAATCGCTGATCCAGTTGTTGGGCGGGCCGCCATCGGGCGCGGGATCATGCCAGACATACCAGTCGCGCTTCGGGTTGTCGCGCGACGATCGGCTCTCCACGAACCATGGATGCCGGTCGGAGCTGTGATTGGGCACGAAATCGAGCAGGACGCGCAGGCCCAGCCCGTGCGCCTTGGCAAGCAGCGCGTCGAAATCGGCGAGCGTGCCGAAGCGCGGATCGATGCCGGTATAGTCGGCCACGTCATAGCCGAAATCGGCCATCGGCGACGTAAAGATCGGGGAGATCCACAGCGCGTCGACGCCGAGCGATACGAGATGATCCAGCCGGTCGGCGATGCCGCGCAGGTCGCCGATCCCGTCACCGTCGCTGTCGGCGAACGATCGGGGATAGATCTGATAGATGGTGGCGGCCTGCCACCATGGTTGCGCGGATGAAACGATCACGCGCGGACAAGCCGCCAGCGGGAAAAACGTTCCGTTATTCGAACTCCATGATGACCGCATCGACCGTCAGGCTGTCACCGGGGGCATGGGCGATGCGGGCGACGGTGCCGGCGCGTTCGGCGCGCAGGATGTTTTCCATCTTCATCGCCTCGACCACCGCCAGCGGCTGCCCCGCCTCGACGCGCTGCCCCTCGGCCACCTCGACCCGGGTCAGCAGGCCCGGCATCGGGCACAGCAGGAACCGCGAGAGGTCGGGCGGGACCTTTTCGAGCATGTGGTGGGTCAGCGCCGCGACATGCGGGGGCAGCACGCGGACGACGTGGCTGCCGCCACGGGCGGTCAATTTCCAGCCGCCGATCGTCGGGGCGATGCGGACGGTCCATTCCTTGCCATCGATGCGCGCGGTCGCGACTCGCTGCGACGGGCGCCAGTGCATCACGACATCGAGCGGCGCGGCGTCATCGATATGGACGAGCATGCCGCCGTCGTAGCCGTCGACGCGGATTGCGTACCGGCGGTCGCCGATCGTAACGACACGCTCGGTCGACGCCGCGGCGGGCGTGCCGAGTTGCCCGTCGATCGAGCCGGCGCGGTGCGACTGTTCGAGATCGGCAACGACCGCGATCGCGGCCAGCCGCCGCAGCAGCGTTTCATCGGCGGGCGCGCCGTGAAAGCCCTCGGGATATTCCTCGGCAATGAAGCCGGTGGTCAGCGCCCCCTCGCGGAAACGCGGATGCTGCATGATCGCCGAGAGGAAGTCGATGTTGTTGCCGACCCCGGCCAGTTCGAACCGGTCGAGCGCCGCGACCTGCGCGTCGATCGCCGCTTCGCGCGTGGGTGCCCAAGTGACGAGCTTGGCGATCATCGGGTCGTAGAACATGCTGACCTCGCCGCCCTCGACGACGCCGTCGTCGACGCGGGTGCGGGGTAGCGCGGTATCGAGCGACGTCGTTCGTGGAGCCCCCCCTCCACCATGCTTCGCATGGTCCCCCTTCCCGTTCCGGGGAGGATTGTAGCGGGTCAGGCGGCCAGTGCTCGGCAGGAAGCCGCGATAGGGGTCTTCGGCATAGACCCGGTTTTCGATCGCCCAGCCGGTCAGCTTCACCTCGTCCTGGGTGAACGCCAGCGGTTCGCCGGCCGCGACGCGCAGCATCTGTTCGACCAGATCGAGGCCGGTGATCTCTTCGGTCACCGGGTGTTCGACCTGCAACCGGGTGTTCATTTCGAGGAAGTAGAAGCTCTCCCCCGTCACGTCCGCGCCCGAGACGATCAGTTCGACGGTGCCCGCCGAATAATAGCCGACCGCGCGGGCCAGTGCGACGGCCTGTTCGCCCATCGCCTTGCGCATCGCGGGCGTGACGAAGGGTGATGGCGCTTCCTCGACGACCTTCTGGTGGCGGCGCTGGATCGAACATTCGCGCTCGCCGAGATAGACGATGTTGCCGTGCTGGTCGCCCAGCACCTGAATCTCGATATGGCGCGGACTTTCGATGAACTTTTCGATGAAGACGCGGTCGTCGCCGAAGCTGGCCAGCCCTTCGCGCTTGGTCGCTTCGAAGCCCTCGCGGACGTCCTGTTCGCTCCATGCGAGGCGCATCCCCTTGCCACCGCCGCCGGCCGACGCCTTCATCATCACCGGATAGCCGATGTCGCCGGCGATGCGCACCGCTTCCTCGGTATCGGCGATCTCACCCAGATAGCCGGGCACGACGTTGACGCCGGCGACCTGTGCCAGTTTTTTCGATTCGATCTTGTCGCCCATCGCGGCGATCGCATTCGGCGGCGGCCCGACGAAGGCGATGCCGGCATCGGCGCAGGCGCGTGCAAAACTCTCACGCTCCGACAGGAATCCGTAGCCGGGATGGATGCAGTCCGCGCCGGTTGCCTTTGCCGCGGCAAGGATCAATTCGGGCACGAGATAGCTTTGCGCGGCGGGTGCCGGCCCCAGCCGCACGCTTTCGTCGGCCATCAGGACGTGCGGGGCGCGGGCGTCGGCATCGGAATAGACCGCGACGGTCGCTATCTCCATCCGCCCGGCGGTGCGCATGACGCGGCAGGCAATTTCCCCGCGATTGGCGACCAGAATCTTCTTGAACAAATCGCTCTCCTGTCCGCCCCGTGTGTTCGGGGTCAGCATCAACTCTTGCGGCGCAGATCGCGCAATTGCTGCGCCCGTTCCTTCGTCAGTCGTTCGAGGCAGTTGGCGCGCGCCAGCGGCTGCATCGACCCGCCGGCATAGCGTCCCGCTTCGAGGACGCACTGCGTGTCGCGGAATTTCAACCACGCACGCTGGCTGGCGAGTGCCGCCGCCGCATAGCCGAAACCACCACCGCGCGAGGTGTTCGCGGCGTCCCTAGCCTTCATCGCCGCATAGCTCACCTGCCATTCGCGAGTCATCGCCGCGTCCGCGCGTTGCCATGCCGTCTGCGCGCAGCGGTTCATGTCGACCTGCGTCGTGGCGTTGGCGCAACCGCCCTGTGCAGCGGCCGCCGCGAGCAACAGGCTCAGCAGCATGAGGATTTCCGCATCGGTTCTTCCGCCACCATCGGCGTCATGCCCAGCTTCGCCAGCAGCGCGGCGTCGGCATCGTCGCCGGCGTTGCCCGCGGTCAGCAACCGGTCGCCGGTGAAGATCGAGTTGGCACCGGCCATGAAACACAGCGCCTGCGTCGCATCCGACATGCTTTCGCGCCCCGCCGACAGGCGAACCATGCTCAGCGGCATGGTGATGCGCGCGACGGCGACGGTGCGGACGAATTCGATATCGTCGAGTTTGGCGAGCGGCGTATCGGCCAGCATGTTGCCGAGCACCGTGCCTTTGACCGGGACCAGCGCGTTGACCGGCACGCTTTCGGGATGGCGGGGCAGCGTGGCGAGCGCGTGGACGAAACCGACCCGGTCGGCACGCGTCTCGCCCATGCCGACGATGCCGCCGCAGCAGACGTTGATCCCGGCTTCGCGAACATGTTCCAGCGTGTCGAGCCGGTCGCCGAAGCTGCGCGTCGTGATGACGTTGGCATAGTTTTCGGGCGAGGTGTCGATATTGTGGTTGTAATAATCGAGACCCGCCTGCCCCAGCCGCTGCGCCTGATCCGGGGTCAGCATGCCGAGCGTCATGCACGTTTCCATACCCATCGCGGCGACGCCCTCGACCATCGCCACAATCTTGTCCATGTCGCGGTTCTTGGGGTTGCGCCATGCCGCGCCCATGCAGAAACGCTGCGATCCCGCCGCCTTGGCCTGCGCTGCGCTCGCGAGGACGGCGTCGACGTCCATCAGCTTTTCGGCCTTCAACTGCGTATCGGCGCTGGCCGATTGCGAGCAATAGCCGCAATCCTCGGGACAGCCGCCGGTCTTGATCGACAGCAGCGTGCAGAGCTGGACCTGCCCGACGGCATGGTGCGCGCGGTGGACGGTCTGCGCGCGGAACATCAGTTCGTCGAAGGGCAGGTCGAAGAGTTCGGCGATCTCGGTGCGGGTCCAGTCACGCCGAACGCCTTCGGCGTGCCCCCGCGCCGGCGGGGGCCCAGAGTCAAGGGCGTCACGCTCGTTACCCTGGACCCCCGCCTGCGCGGGGGTACGTCCATCGACGGGGGCAACCGAAGCAGTCATCACGTTCATTCGACAGTTTCTCCGACCGGCGGGAGGTTGTGGCCGAGCAGTTTCAGCACCTCCGCCGCTGCATGGACCAGATTGGTACCCGGTCCGAAAATCGCGGCCACCCCGGCGTCGCGGAGCAGCGCATAATCCTGTGGCGGGATGACCCCGCCGGCAATGACCCGGATGTCGGCGCGACCGGCATCGGCCAGTTGCGCGATCAGTTCGGGGATCAACGTGTTGTGACCGGCGGCGAGGCTGGAGGCACCGACGATATCGACCCCCTCGCCGATCGCCAGTTGCGCGGTTTCCTGCGGCGACTGGAACAGCGGGCCGGAGACGATGTCGAACCCCAGATCGGCAAAGGCGCTGGCAACGACGTTCGCGCCGCGATCATGCCCGTCCTGCCCCATCTTGGCGACCAGCATGCGGGGTTTGCGGCCCAGCCGCCGTTCGACGGCCAAGACGCCCTCGCCCGCGCGTGCCCAACCTTCGTCATCGGCATGCGCCGGGCCATAGATCCCCTTGACCGGGGTGACCGACACCGCGTGGCGACCGAAGGCGACCTCCATCGCCGCCGACATTTCGCCGAGCGTCGCCCGGGCGCGGGCGGCGGCGACGCACAGTGCCAGCAGGTTCGCGTCGCCCGCCGCTCCCTCGCGCAACGCCGACAGCGCCGCCTGCGTCGCGGCTTCGTCGCGATTCGCGCGGACATGCTCGATCCGGCGGATCTGGTCGGCGCGAACCTTGGCATTGTCGATCGAGAGGATGTCGATCGGCGTCTCTTCGGCCAGCCGGTATTTGTTGACGCCGACGATCACATCCTCGGCCCGGTCGACACGGGCCTGCCGGGCGGCGGCGGCGCGTTCGATATGCTCCTTGGGCAGGCCTTTGTTGACGGCATCGATCATGCCGCCCGCCCCCTCGACTTCCTCGATCAGCGCCCATGCCTTTGCGGCGAGTTCGTTGGTCAGCGCCTCGACATAATAGCTGCCGCCGAGCGGATCGACGACATGGGTCATGCCGGTCTCTTCCTGCAAGATCAGCTGCGTATTGCGGGCGATGCGGGCGGAGAAGTCGGTGGGGAGGGCAACGGCTTCGTCGAGCGAGTTGGTGTGGAGCGACTGGGTCCCGCCGAAGGTCGCCGCCATCGCTTCGATCGTGGTGCGGATGACGTTGTTGTAGGGGTCCTGCTCCGTCAGCGAGACGCCGCTGGTCTGACAATGGGTGCGCAGCGTCTGGCTGCGAGGCGAACCGCCGAAGTCGGCGATGATCCGGCTCCACAGCATGCGCGCCGCGCGCAGCTTGGCGATCTCCATGAAGAAGTTCATGCCGATGCCGAAGAAGAAGGACAGCCGCCCGGCAAACGCATCGATATCCAGCCCGCGCTCGATCGCCGCGCGGACATAAGCCATGCCGTCGGCCAGCGTGAACGCCAGTTCCTGCACCGCCGTCGCGCCGGCTTCGTGCATATGATAGCCGCTGATCGAGATGCTGTTGAAGCGCGGCATTTGTTCGGCGGTGTAGGCGATGATGTCCGACACGATCCGCATCGATGGCTCGGGCGGATAGATATACGTGTTGCGGACCATGAACTCCTTGAGGATGTCGTTCTGGATCGTGCCCGACAGCTTTTCGGGGCCGACGCCCTGTTCCTCCGCCGCGACGATGTAGAAGGCAAGACAGGGCAGCACCGCGCCGTTCATCGTCATGCTGACCGACATGGTGTCCAATGGGATGCCGTCGAACAGGATCTTCATGTCGTCGATAGTGTCGATTGCGACCCCGGCCTTCCCCACATCACCCGCCACGCGCGGATGGTCGCTGTCATAGCCACGATGCGTGGCGAGGTCGAAGGCGACCGACAGCCCCTTCTGCCCCGCCGCCAGATTGCGGCGGTAGAAGGCGTTCGATTCCTCGGCGGTCGAGAACCCGGCATATTGGCGGATGGTCCACGGACGGCCGGCATACATCGACGCCTTCACCCCGCGGGTGAACGGCGCGAAACCGGGCAGGCCGGGATCGGGGGCATCGGCAGCGGTGTAGAGCGGCTTGACCGCAATCCCCTCCGGCGTGTGCCAGGTGAGATCGGCGTCCTTCACCTCACGCGCGGCGAGCTTCTGCCAGTCATCGATCGTCGGGCCGGTCATTCGTACGTCCCTAGCGCCCGGTGGGGGGACAAGTCGAGGTGGGTCATGTCAGCGGCCTTCGAACCGGGGGGAGCGTTTGGTGAGGAAGGCGGCGGTGCCTTCGCGCGCATCGGCGCTGGCGGCGGCGCTGCGCTGTGCCTCCGCCTCGCGAACCATTGCCGCCGGATAGTCATGGTCGAGCGCGTAGGCGAGATTGCGCCGGGTCAGGCCGAGCGCGACCGTCGGCCCCGCCGCCAACCGCCGGGCGAGCGCCATGGCTTCATCGTCGAGCATCGCGCCATCGACCACCGCATGGATCATGCCCCAGTCGAGCGCGGTCGCGGCGGCGACGCGTTCGCCCAGCAGCATCATCCGCGCCGCCCGCGCCCGCCCGATCAGCCGGGGCAGCATCCAGCTCGCCCCGCCATCGGGAACGAGGCCGATATTGACGAAGGCTTGCAGGAAATAGGCGTCGTCGGCCGCGACGCAGAAATCGGCGGCGAGTGCGAGGCTGCACCCGATGCCCGCCGCCGCACCGCGCACGGCGCTGACGATGGGGACCGGCAGATCGGCGATCGCCTGCAGACACGGGTTGTAGTGATGGGTCAGCGCATGGTGGGTCGCGGCGGGACCGTCCCCCGCCGCCTGCACCGCCGCCACGTCCGCGCCCGAACAGAAGGCGCGGCCCTCGCCGGTCAGCAGCACCGCCCTCGCGCCGTCGAGGTCCGCCAGAGCACCCCGGATCGCATCGAACATCGCCGGCGGCGCGGCATTCAGCCGGTCGGGCCGGTCGAGCGTGATCCGCAACACGTCGCCGTCGCGTACCACCCGGATATCGCCTGCCATCGAATCGCTCTCCCGTATCTTTTGATACGGTTTGCGGAAAGGCCGCGGCGATTGCCAGCGCAAACGAACCGCGGCGGGGGATCACCCCGCCGCGCGCCGCTTACCAGAAGATGTCGTATTCGACGTCGACCACCTGTCCCGTACGGATGTCGACCAGCATCGCGTCGTTGTAATAGCGGACCCAGCGATACGGCCCCCATGTTTCGGGGAGGCGATAGTAGAAGGGGTCGTTGATCCAGTAGTTCGATCCGAACAGGAAGGAATTCAGCCGGACGCCGACGCCGAAGCGGCGATAGCCATAGCCCCAGCCCTGCGGCGCGTAATAGCGTGGCAGGCGGTACAGGCTGCGGTTGCGGTCGCGATACCGGTTCCAGTCGTAGCGGTCGTCGCGCCGCCAGCCGCGATCCCATTGGCCGTTATTGCCGAACCGGTCGCGCTGCCATTGCCCCTGATCCCAGCCGTTGCGGTTCCAGTCGCGGTCGCGCCGCGCCCAGCCGTCGCCGTTCCATTGATCGCGCCGGAGTTGTTCCCGCTGCCACTGTTCGCGGCGATCGCGTTCCAGCGTGCCGCGTCCATCGCGACGCGGCCAGTCGCGGCGCAGCGCATCGCGGTCAATCTGGCCCTGTGCATCGCGCGGCGGGTCGCGCCGTTCGAAGCGATCGGGGACGTCGGGCTGCGGCGGACGCTGCCAGCCGCGATCGGGCTGGCCCGGTTGCGGCCCGCGCTGCCAGCCGCGATCTTCCCGCTGTTCGCGTTGATTACGCTGCCATTGGCCGCGGAGTGCGTCGCGGTCGATCTGCCCCTGCGCATCGCGCGGCGGATCGCGCCGTTCGAAGCCGGGACCGCGATCCGGGCGGTCTTCGCGTGGTTCGAACCGGGGCGACTCGCGGCGCTGTTCGACACGCGGCGCGGGTGCCTTGACCCGGATGTCGTTGCGGAATTCGGCGCGGGCTTCCGGCGTCTCGCCGCCCGGCGACCGTTCGATCCGCTCACGCATGCGGGGCCCCCGCCCCTCACGCTCGGGCTGCGCCATCGCCGCGCTCGGGACCAGCGCGGTCACGCTCAGCAACGCCAGCAGGAAACGGCTCTTCATTTCGGCTTCCCTCCACCGCCGGATGTCGCCGGCTTCGATAGTGCCGGCCTACGCCAGATGCGATCAACCGTGGCTGAACGGCGATGACAGCGGATTGAAATAATAAGCGCCTATGGTTTGGGCGGGGTCAGCGCCGGCGTCTCGCGCGCCGCTTCCGCCGGATCGATGCCGGGGCGTGGCGGGGGCGCGAGGGTTGCGTCGCCGCGTGCGGCGGCGGCGGCCTGTCGCACCGCATCAACCAGTCGCGGGTAGATGCCGCAGCGGCACAAATTGGTCAGCGCCGCCGTGATCGTCGCTTCGTCGGGATCGCGGTTCGCGCGCAGCAGGGCGGCGGTCGCCATGACGAAACCGGGGATACAGAAACCGCATTGCACCACCTGTGCCGCCAGGAACGCGGCCTGTACCGGGTGGCTGCGGTCACGGGCCAGCCCTTCGATCGTGGTGACGAACGTGCCCTCGATACTGCCGATCGTGACCTGGCACGACTTTACCGCGCGCCCGTCGATATCGACGGTACAAGCGCCACAATGGCCGGTGCCGCAGCCATATTTGGTGCCGGTCAGGTTCGACACGTCGCGCAACGCCCACAGCAGCGGCGTTTCCGGGTCGAGCCGATATTCCTGCGGCAGATTGTTGACGGTGAACCGGGTCATGGCGTCGGCCTTGTACGGAGGATCGCACGCCCGCGCCAACCCCTGTGAATCGGGAAACGGGCCGTTTCCGCCCGCGATCTTGTCGGTCGATCGGTGCGACGCGATCTTTCTTCCCATGACCTTACCATCCTTGTTCGTGCCGCATGGCGGCGGCCCCTGCTTCTTCCTGAACCCCGGCGAAGCGCCCGAACCGATGTGGCGGCCGATGCAGGCCTATCTGGCCGGCCTGATCGCGTCGCTGCCCGAACGGCCGCGCGCGATCCTGATGATCTCGGGGCATTGGGAGGCACCGGTGCCGACCGTGCATGTCGGCGAACGGCCGGCATTGCTGTTCGATTATTACGGCTTTCCCGAACATACCTATCACCTGCGCTGGGATGCGGCCGGTGCGCCCGATGTTGCGCGGCGGGCGGCGGGGCTGTTGCAGGCGGCGGGCTTTGCGACGGCGGAGGAGGCTGGGCGCGGATGGGATCACGGCGTGTTCATCCCGATGATGGTCGCGGTGCCCGATGCCGAACTCCCGCTGGTGCAATTGTCGCTCGACCGGTCGCTCGATCCGGCGGCGCATATCGCGATGGGCCGGGCTCTCGCGCCGTTGCGCGACGACGGGGTGCTGATCGTCGGATCGGGGATGAGCTTCCATAATTTGCGGGCGCGGGGGCCATCGGTCACGCCGGTCGCCGACGAATGGGACCGGGCGCTGACCACCGCGGTGACCGAAGCCGATCCGGCGCGGCGTGCGGCGCGGGTGGCCGATTGGGAAGCCCTGCCCCATGCCCGCTTTGCGCACCCGGAGGCCGAGCATCTGTTGCCGCTGATGGTCGCGCTGGGTGCCGGCGGCGATGATCCGGCGGTCTGCGACTATCGCGACACGGTGATGGGCTGGGTCGTTTCGGGCTATCGGTTCGGGTGACGCAAGAATGTTGCGCTTTGCCGCATCCTGCTGGCACAAGGGTGGAAACGCCCATCAAGGGGCCAAGGAGAGACGATGCTCGAAGCACTCGAAGCGTTGGAAAGACGGCGCGCGGCGGCGCGTGCCGGCGGCGGTGAGAAGCGGGTCGCGGCGCAACATGCCAAGGGCAAGCTGACCGCGCGCGAACGGCTGGACGTGTTCCTCGACCATGGATCGTTCGAGGAACTCGACATGTATGTCGAACATAACTGCGTCGATTTCGGCATGCCCGATCAGGTGATCCCCGGCGACGGGGTGGTCACCGGATCGGGGACGGTCAACGGCCGGCTGGTCTATGTCTTCAGCCAGGACTTCACCGTGTTCGGCGGGTCGCTGTCCGAACGCCATGCGCAGAAGATCTGCAAGATCATGGATATGGCGATGAAGGTCGGCGCGCCAGTCATCGGCCTGAACGATTCGGGCGGGGCCCGCATCCAGGAGGGCGTGGCGTCGCTCGGCGGCTATGCCGAGGTGTTCCAGCGCAACGTGCTCGCGTCGGGCGTGGTGCCGCAGCTGTCGCTCATCATGGGGCCGTGCGCGGGCGGTGCGGTCTATTCGCCTGCGATGACCGACTTCATCTTCATGGTGAAGGATTCGAGCTATATGTTCGTGACCGGACCCGACGTGGTGAAGACGGTCACCAACGAGGTCGTGACGCAGGAGGAACTGGGCGGCGCGATCACGCACACGACCAGGTCGTCGGTCGCCGATTGCGCGTTCGAGAACGATATCGAGGCGCTGCTGGCGGCGCGCGACTTCGTCGACTTCCTGCCCGCCAACAACCGCAGCGGCGTGCCGGTGCGGCCGAGCGACGATCCGTGGGACCGGCTGGAGGACAGCCTCGACACGCTGATCCCGCCGAGCGCCAACCAGCCCTATGACATGCATGAGCTGATCGTGCGGACGGTGGATGACGGCGCGTTCTTCGAACTGCAACCGGGGCATGCGGCGAACATCATCATCGGTTTCGGCCGGATCGAGGGGCGCACCGTCGGCATCGTCGCCAACCAGCCGATGGTGCTGGCCGGGTGTCTCGATATTAATTCGTCGAAGAAGGCGGCGCGGTTCGTGCGCTTCTGCGATGCGTTCGAGATACCGATCGTGACCTTCGTCGACGTGCCGGGCTTCCTGCCGGGCGTAGGACAGGAGCATTCGGGGATCATCAAGCATGGCGCGAAGCTGCTGTTCGCCTATGCCGAGGCGACGGTGCCCAAGATCACGGTCATCACCCGCAAGGCCTATGGCGGGGCGTATGACGTGATGGCGTCGAAGCATCTGCGCGGCGACCTGAACTATGCGTGGCCGACCGCCGAGATTGCGGTGATGGGCGCGAAGGGCGCGGTCGAGATCATCTTCCGGTCGAAGGACCCGGAGGAGGTTGCGGCGCGGACCGCCGAGTACGAGGCGCGCTTCGCCAACCCGTTCGTCGCCGCCAGCAAGGGGTTCATCGATGAGGTGATCCTGCCGCATTCGACGCGACGGCGGGTGGCGCTGGGGTTGCGCAAGCTGCGGAACAAGAAACTCGAAAACCCGTGGAAGAAGCATGACAATATTCCGCTGTAAGGTCCTCCCCGGCACGGGGAGGGGGACCATCCGCAGGATGGTGGAGGGGGGTTGCCTGCTCCACGACGGTTGCGTTGCGGCGATCCCCCCCTCCACCAGCTTCGCTGGTCCCCCTCCCCGTACCGGGGAGGATTTGGTGTGAGCCTTGGCCGTCTGAACCATGTCGGGGTCGCTACGCCGTCGATCGAAACGTCGATTGCGATGTATCGCGACCTGCTGGGCGCTGACGCCATCGGCGAGCCGTTCGATCTGCCGGCGCAGGGGGTGAAGGTGTGCTTCATCGACGCGCCGAATACGCAGATCGAGCTGATCGAGCCGTATGACGCCAGTTCGCCGATCGCGGGGTTCCTCGCCAAGAATCCGGCGGGCGGGCAGCATCATCTGTGCTTCGAGGTGCCCGACATCCATGCCGCGATCGCCGACCTGACCGCCAG
This sequence comes from Sphingomonas sp. Leaf5, assembly GCF_001421155.1. NCBI lineage: Bacteria > Pseudomonadati > Pseudomonadota > Alphaproteobacteria > Sphingomonadales > Sphingomonadaceae > Sphingomonas > Sphingomonas sp. Leaf5. The sequence continues at coordinate 217,250 of NZ_LMJZ01000019.1, forward strand.
GGCCGCGCGGGTGCTGGGCAGCCCACGGATCGGGGCGCATGGGACATTGATCGTGTTCGTCCATCCGCGCGACATGGGCGGGGTGTTAATCGAGTTGATGGAGACGCCGGCGGACCACTAACCGGTCCCCCTCGACACCTTTCGCCCTATCTGGTTGAACGACGGCCATGAACACGCCGATCCGCAAAGCCGCCGGTAGCCCCTCCCCCGTCCGTGCCGAATGGGGCCGCAGCGTCGAGGCGACGCTGGCCGCGATCCCCGGCATCCGCCGCGCCAAGACCGACGCGGCGGTGCTGTTCGCGCTCCCCGATTTCCTGTCGGAGGACGAATGCGACCTGCTGATGGCGACGATCGATGCCGGGCGGCGCAAGTCGACGTTGCTGACCAGCAGCAACGACCCGACCTTCCGCACGTCGGACAGTTGCGATCTCGATCGCTGGCACCCGGACCTGCAACCGATCGACGAACGCATCGCGCACCTGCTGGGCATTCCGCCCGAATATGGCGAGACGATGCAGGGGCAGCGTTATGCGCCGGGCCAGCAATTCCGGGCGCATGCCGACTATTTCAACGAGAACGAACATTATTGGGCACCGATGGCGGTGCAGGGCGGGCAGCGGACGTGGACGGCGATGGTCTATCTGAACGAGGTCGAACAGGGCGGCGCGACGTGGTTCCCGGTCGCCGGGGTCCGCTTCAATCCGCGGCCGGGCATGCTGGTCGCGTGGAACAACATGAACCCCGATGGCAGCCCGAACCTGTCGACGCTGCACGAAGGCATGGCGGTGGTCGAAGGGACCAAATACATCGTGACCAAGTGGTTTCGCGAGCGGCCGTGGACGCCGACCGTTCAGCCTTGAGCGGCCAAAGGTCACAAAGGTCACACTTGCGGCGTTATTTGCACGCAGTGGTTTTGGCGCTGGTGCGAGTGCCGGGCTGATCCGTTTACGGTAGCGTAGCAGTGCGAAATCGTCGCAAAAATCTTGTGCTCGATTTCCCTCTCGCCGTACCCCCGCGCAAGCGGGGGCCCAGAGCCAAGCCGAACAGCGGCCAGTGCGTGGGACCCTGGACCCCCGCCTGCGCGGGGGTACGAGGTGGGCCGATCGATACCAGTGTTCGCGGTATACATCACCACCGAAGCGATGGTTCGGTTGAGAAAGAGCGTCCGGGCATGACGCCCAGGGCCGAACAATAGGCTCGGCTGGACACGGTAGGAAAGGGTAAAGGGCGGCGGACCAAAACGACCCGCCGCCCCTGCATCAGGCCTTCTTGCGCGCCCGCTTCGGGGCGGCGGCTGCTTCGGTGTCTTCGGCTTCGTCAGGCGATTCCTCGCCCGCTTCGCTCAACGCTTCGCCGAGTGCGCGCAGCTTGTCCTGCGACTTGTCCGCCTTTTCGGCGATCTTGGTCGTCGCGGCACCCAGACGGTGGAGCAGGTCGTGGACCCGGTCGCTGTCGGGCGCGTCCTTTTCCAGTTGCTTGCGCAGCGAGGCAAGGTCGCGCAGGATGCCCTTGGCACCCGACACGTCGGCGTCGGCCAGCGCGGCTTCCCAATCCTCGATCATCGTCGCGCCCTTGGCGGGCTTGGTATCGTCCAGTCCGCGATTGATCGCGTTCATCGTTCCGGCGAATTTAACGGCCATGGTCAGGCTCCTCGAAGGGCAAGCTGCATGCGCAGCCGCCGGACAACGAGCGAGGCCGGATCGGGGCCCGGCAAAGAACAACTATTTGTTTTTGCTGGGGTGGGGAACACTGCGCGAACGGCACCGTACTGCGCCTTCGATCCGGAACAGGCGGGCGTGGCGTTCCCTCGCCGGCCGACCCACCCCCAACCTTTCCCTTCCAGGGAGGGGAGCTATGTGCGGCAAGCGGGTCGCGCCGTTCTCAATCGACGCGGATGCGGGTGCCGCTGTCGAAGCCATCGGTCATCAGCTTGACGATCGCATCGGCGACCCGTTCGGGCGGCTTGACGCTCTGCGGATCCTCGCCGGGATAGGCGCGCTCGCGCATCTTCGTCCGGGTCGCGCTGGGATCGACGATCGCGGTACGGACCGGCGAGATGTTCGCCATTTCCAGCCCGTAGCTGGCGATGATGTTGTCGAACGCGGCCTTCGACGCGCCGTACATGCCCCAATAGGCGCGTGGGGTAGCGCCCACCGACGAGGTGACGCCGACCACCCTGCCCGACCGCGCCAGCCGCAGCATCGGCGAAAAGGCTGCGATCAGCGCGGCATTGGCGGTGACGTTGAGGGTCATCACCTTGTCGAACTCTTTCAGGTCGAACGACGGTACCGGCCCCAGCGTGCCGAGCGCACCGGCGTTGAGCACCAGCATGTCGAGCGCGCGCCAGCGTTCGGCGATCGCCGACACCAGTTGCGGGATGGCAGTGCGATCATAGAGGTCGATCGGCGCGATCGTCGCCGATCCACCCGCCGCATAGATCGCGTCCTCGACCTCCTCCAGCCCGCCGGTGGTCCGCGCGGTCAGGATGATGTGCGCACCCTCCGCCGCCAGCGCGATCGCGGTCGCGGCACCGATTCCGCGGCTGGCCCCGGTGACGAGGGCCAACTGCCCCTTCAGACGGTCCGTCATCCGACCCGTTCGGCCAGAACCGCGAACTGATCGACCGAGCTGGTCTCATCCTGATCGGTCAGCGGCGTCGGATAGTCGCCGGTGAAGCAGGCATCGCAATATTTCGGCCGGACCGAGGTCCGGTTGGCCTCGCCGAGCGCACGGTACAGACCGTCGATCGAGATGAAGGCGAGGCTGTCGGCCTGAATATAGTCGGTCATGCCGCCCAGGTCATACTTAGCCGCCAGCAACTTCGCGCGTTCGGGAGTGTCGACTCCGTAGAAGCAGCTGTGCCGGGTCGGCGGCGACGCGATGCGCATATGCACTTCCGCCGCGCCGGCATCGCGCATCATCTGCACGATCTTGAGCGAGGTGGTGCCGCGCACGATCGAATCGTCGACCAGGATGATCCGCTTGCCCTCGATCAGCTTGCGGTTGGCGTTGTGCTTCAGCTTCACGCCGAGATGCCGGACCTTGTCGCCCGGCTGGATGAAGGTGCGGCCGACATAGTGCGAGCGGATGATGCCCAGTTCGAACGGGATACCCGACGCCTGGGCATAGCCGATCGCGGCGGGAACGCCCGAATCGGGGACCGGGATGACCAGATCGGCGTTGACCGAATTTTCCTGTGCCAGTTCGGCACCGATCGCCTTGCGCACCGAATAGATCGAGCGGTCTTCGGAAATCGAATCGGGGCGCGAGAAATAGACCCATTCGAAGATGCACGGGCGCGGCGACAGCGGCGCGAACGGACGGATCGACCGCAGCTCGCCATTCTTGACGATGACCAGCTCGCCCGGTTCGACCTCACGCACGAATTCCGCGCCGACCACGTCGAGCGCGACGGTTTCGGAGGCGAAGATATAGGCACCGTCGCCCAGACGCCCCATCACCAGCGGCCGGATGCCGAGCGGATCGCGGCAGGCGATCATCCCCTCGGGCGTCATGCAGATCAGCGAATAGGCACCTTCGACCTGCTTCAGCGCGTCGATGAACCGGTCGAGCAGCGTCCGGTAGTTGGACGTGGCAACCAGATGGATGATGACTTCGGTGTCGCTGGTCGACTGGAAGATCGATCCGGTGCGGACCAGATCCTTGCGCAGCCGCATGGCATTCGAAAGATTGCCGTTATGCGCCACCGCGAACCCGCCCGACGCCAGTTCGGCATAGAGCGGCTGAATGTTGCGGTTCGACGTTTCGCCGGTGGTCGAATAGCGGACATGGCCGCAGGCGGTGGCGCCGGGCAGCGATTCGATGATTTCGGGTCGATCGAAATTGCCCGCGACATGGCCCTGTGCCCGCTGGGTATGGAACATCGCCCCATCCCAGCTGCAGATGCCGGCCGCTTCCTGACCGCGGTGCTGGAGCGCATGGAGGCCGAGCGCCACGAGCGCCGCAGCGCCGTCCGCGCCGGATACACCGAAGATGCCGCATTCCTCACGCAGCTTGTCGTCGTCGAATGGATGGGTGGTGAACATAGGCCCTTCCGGGGATAAGCGTGTCACGCGGCTGCCATATAGGCAGGCGAAATCGGTTTGTCGCCCTTTGATCGTCGATTGCCGAGGAACCGCGATCGGCGATAGGAGTTGCGACGATGGAAAATCGCGATACCGGATTGGTGCTGAACCCGAAATTCGATGCAGATGGGCTGTTGACCGCCATCGCCGTCGACGCCGCCAGCGGCGAACCGTTGATGGTCGCGTTCATGAACGACGAAGCGTTGCGCCTCACGCTGGCGACGGGCGAAGCGACCTTCTGGTCGCGGAGTCGCAGGCGGCTTTGGAAGAAGGGTGAGACTTCGGGCAACATATTGCGGGTGGTCGAGGCACGGATCGACTGCGATCAGGACGCGCTGTGGCTGCGGTGCGAACCGGCGGGGCCGGCGTGCCATACCGGGGCCGACAGCTGTTTTTTCCGGCGGATCGAGGGCGATCGGCTGGTGCCGGCGACGTGAGACTGTGGCTGGCGGCGGCGCTGGTGCTGGCGGGGTGTTCGCCGGGGGCGGCACCCGATCGCGACGAAGCGACGCTGGAACAGGCGGCGATCGCGCGCGGCGTGGTGCGCGATCCGGCGGCGGCGACTCCGGTGGGCCTGTATGCGCGCGAGGGGGACCGGTTGTGCATCGCTGGCAGTCGCATCGGGATGTTCGTCGATTATGGCGACGACATCGGGTGCAGCGGGCATGGGCGTTACACCCGCGAGGGCGAGACGTTGCGCGCCGATCTGGGCGATGGCTGTACGTTCGAGGCGGCCTATGATGGCGGCCGTATCCGGCTGCCCGGCAAGCTGCCTGATGGCTGCAAGCGGCTGTGCACGCAGCGCGCGTCGCTGGCCGGGTTCGCGGTCGACCGGTTGAGTGACAGTGGTTCGGAGGCGGCGGCGCTGCGAGATCCGGAGGGGCGGCAGCTGTGCGGGTCGTGAGTTCGCCGGCCTGATCGACGTCAGACGCCGCTTGCCGCCGCCAACGCCCGTTCGCGGGCCTCGCGATGCTCGATGATCTTTGGGGGATAGTCTTTTGGCCGGCATCCGGCGGCGTCGGGGTCGTGGATCGCCGCGTCCGACAGATGGGCCAGTTCGGGGACCCAGCGGCGGATATAGTCGGCGGCGTCGAATTTCTCGGACTGGGTCAGCGGGGCCATGATCCGCCCGAACATGTTCGAATCGACACCGGTGCCCGCGACCCATTGCCAGTTGACGGCGTTGTTGCCGAAATCGGCATCGACCAGACAATTCCAATACCAGCGTTCGCCTTCGCGCCAGTCGATCAGCAGATGCTTGATGACGAAGGACGCGGCGATCATCCGCACGCGATTGTGCATCCAGCCGATCTGCCACAACTGCCGCATTCCGGCATCGACGATCGGATAACCGGTGCGGCCCTGCTGCCATGCCTTCAGGTCACGGGTCGCCGCCGCGCCGCTACGCCATGTCAGCTTGTCGTAGCGCGGGCGGCCATTGGCGTCGGCATAGTCGGGCATCGACAGGATGACGCCGCTGGCGAAATCGCGCCACGCCAGTTCCTTGCGATAGGTCGTCAGGCTGTCGCCCTGCCCGTCGAGCGCCGCCCAGACTTGCCGTGGCGAAATTTCGCCATGGTGGAGGTGCGGCGACAGGTTCGAGCTGCCGTCGATCGAGGGCAGGTTGCGCGCCTCGTCATAGTCGTCGAGGCGGGTGGCGAAGAGCTTGAGCGCCTTTGCCGCCCCGTCCTCGCCCGGCTGCCATGCCTTGGCGAAGGCGGTCGACCAGTCGGGCTTGGTCGGCAGCAGGTCCCAGTCGGTGAGATTGTCAGACTTCGGCAATTTGGCGGGCGCGGGGATGGTACGCGGCATCGCCACCGGCTCTTCCGGGGGCAGCATCTGGTTCAGCGCCTTCCAGAAGGACGAATAGATTTTGAACATGCCACCAGAACCGGTGCGGACGCTTTCGGGCGGGCGGAGATGATTGCCGTCGTGCAGCGTCAGATCGTCGCCCAGCGCCTCCTGCGCCTTCACCCACCATGGTTCGTAATGGCGCATGGCATGGATGTGGGTCGCGCCGGTTTCCTCCATCAGCTTGCGCAGTTCGGCGACGGCCTCGCCCCGGCGCAGGATCAGGCGCGAGCCCTTCGCTTTCAGCGATTCGTCCAGCGCGGTCAGGCTGTGATGCAGCCACCAGCGCTGCGCACCACCGATCTTCCAGTCGCCCGGCGACTTATCGTCGAGGATATAGACCGGGATTACTGCGCCGGCTTCTGCGGCGGCGACGAGCGCGGGCTGGTCGCGCAGGCGGAGGTCCTGGCGGAGCCAGAGAAGGACGGGTTCGGTCATGCGACAGGCGTTACGCGTGCGCGACGATCCCGGTTCCCTGCGCCACCGCGACGATCGACGCGACATGGCGCTGCGCGACTTCGAGCAGATCGCCGTAACCGCCACCCAGCGCGCTCGCGATCGGCAGACCGCGTTCCCGCGCCAGCTGCCCGATCCAGCGGTCGCGTTCGTTCAGGCCCGCCTGGGTCAGCGACAGCCGCCCCAGCCGGTCGTCGGCGAACGGGTCGACCCCGGCCTGATACAGCAGCAACGACGGCGCGAAGCTGTCGAGCAGCGGAACCAATGTCGCCGCCAGCGTCGCCAGATATTCGTCGTCGCCGACCCCGTCGGGCAGGCCGACATCGAGCGTCGAGCGGGCCTTGCGCGCCGGAAAATTCTTTTCGGCATGGATCGAATAGGTCGCGAGGCCGGTGCGTCCGGCGAGCAGCGAGGCGGTGCCGTCGCCCTGATGCACATCGACGTCGATCACCAGCACCTTGGCGCAGGTGCCTTCGTCGACCAGCCGGTTCGCGGCGATGGCGAGGTCGTTGAACACGCAATAGCCCGCCCCGGTATCGGCGAGCGCGTGGTGGCTGCCGCCGGCGGTATTGGCCGCATAGCCGCGCTCCATCGCCACGCGCGCGGCGTGATAGGTCCCGCCGGGCACCGCGACCGCGCGCAATGCCATCGGTGGGGTGACCGCAAAGCCGATGCGGCGTTCCTTGGCCGGCGGCACGCGCGCCTCGATCACCTCGGCGACGTAATCGTCGTCGTGCACCGCCTCGATCCACCGACGCGGCATCGGTTCGGGTTCGTGCCAGTCGATCGCCGATCCCCGGTCGCGCAGGAGATCGCGGACGAGGCCGTTCTTGCCCCAGCGATAGCGGCTGCCCGGCGGGCTTTCGGCGACATAATGCGGATGATGGACGACGGGGATCACGCGACAGAGATAAGATGCCGTTGGTCCTCGCAAAAGCGGCACGGTGCCGATAGGAAGCGGCGATGGACAAGACCACCCTCCCCTATCGCCCCTGCGCCGGCGTCATGCTGTTGAACCGCGACGGTCGGGTGTTCGTCGGCCAGCGGCTCGATTCGACGCTGGAGGCGTGGCAGATGCCGCAGGGCGGGATCGACGAGGGCGAGGAACCGGTCGACGCGGCGGTCCGCGAACTGCGCGAGGAAACCGGGGTCCTGCCCGACAAGGTCCGGCTGATCGCCGAAGCGCCGGGCGAATTCCTCTACGACCTGCCCGACGACATGATCGGCAGGATCTGGAAAGGGAAATGGCGCGGGCAGCGGCAACGCTGGTTCCTGTTCGCGTTCGAGGGCGACGATGCCGATATCGACATCGCCACGCCCGAACCCGAATTCCGCGCATGGCGCTGGGCCGAGCCGGCCGACCTGCCGACGATGATCGTGCCGTTCAAGAAGACGCTGTACGAACAGGTGCTGGCGGCGTTTGCCGATCACCTGCATCGGTGAAGCGCGCGAAAGTCGGGGTGAATGGTTCAGCCCGCCGACAGGCGATCGGCTATAGCGGGGGATGATGCCCAATCCCGCGCTCCTCCTGCCGCTCGGCCTGTATTTCGCGGAACCGCCGCCGGAACCCGATCTGCCGATCGAGATCCGGACGATGCTGGAAGAGGCGATGGCATCGGGCAACGACAATGACGTCGCAACGATCGTCCGCTATGCGCGCAAGGCCGCGCCGAAACATTCGCAGAAGATCGCCGATCTGGCATCGCATTATACGTTCGAACGCACCGAGAAGACCGAGAAGCGGCTGCGCACCGCGTCGTTCGGCGCGCTGGTCAAGGGGCGGGCGGAAGTCGGCGGCTGGATCAACAGCGGCAATTCCGACAGTCTGGGCGTCACCGCCGTGCTCGACCTGTCGCGCGAGGGCTATCGCTGGCGGCACAAGCTGAAGTTACAGGCCGATTATCAGGAAAATAACGGCATTCCGACGCGCGAACATTATCTCGGCGCGTTCGAACCCAACTACAAGGTGGACGACCGCCTGTATATCTATGGCGCAGCGCAATATGAGTCGGACAAGTTCTTCGGCTATTACGATCGCTATTCGGCGTCGACCGGCGCGGGCTATACCGTCGTCGCGCGCGGACCGGTGACGCTCGACCTCGAACTCGGCCCGGCATTCCGGCATACCTCTTTCACGACCGGCGATGTCGAGCGCAATCTGGCGGCGCGTGGCTCGGTCGATTTCGACTGGCGAATGACGCCCGCGCTCACGCTGCGGCAGGATACGTCCGCCTATGTGCAGGCGGCGAACAGCACGGTCACCAGCCTGACCGCGGTCGATGCCAAGCTGCTGGGTCCGCTGTCGGCGCGGCTGTCGTACAACGTCCAGTATGAAAGCCGCCCGCCGGTGGGACGCATCAACACCGATACCACCGGGCGTGCCTCTCTGGTCTATGCTTTCTGAACGCATCGATCCCGGTTACACCGGGGCATGGATCGGACGTATGAAGAAGCCGGATTGAGGGACATGATCGACGGCGCGGCGATGCTGCCGCAGGTCGAACGATGGGTCGCGGTCAACAGCGGCACCCGCAACCTTCGCGGACTGGCGACGATGGCCGGGCTGCTCGCCGACGATTTCAGCGCCCTGCCCGGCGCGATCGAGATGGTCGACCCCGATCCGGTCGAGACGGTCGACAGCGACGGGCAGGTACGCGCGATCGACCATGGCCGCCACCTGTTGCTGCGCGTGCGGCCGGATGCGCCGCTGCGGATGTTGTTCACCGGGCATATGGACACGGTCTATGACGTGGATCACGCGTTCCAGACCGCGCGCTATCTGCCCGATGGCGCGCTGAACGGTCCGGGGGCCGCCGATATGAAGGGCGGATTGTCGGTGATGCTCGCCGCGTTGAAGGCGGTCGAGGCGGCGGGGATCGGCGATCGCTTCGGCTACGACGTGGTCATCAATTCCGATGAGGAAACCGGCTCGTTCGCCTCTGCCCGGCTGATCGAGACGATGGCGGCGGGCAAGGTCGCGGCCTTTACCTACGAACCCGCTCTCCCCGACGGGACGCTGGCGGGCGCGCGGGGCGGGACCGGCAATTTCTCGATCGTGGTCAGCGGGCGCAGCGCCCATGCCGGACGCAACCCAGAGGAGGGCCGCAATGCCATCGTCGCCGCCGCCGATATCGCGCTGCGGCTGAATACGGTGAAAGGGCCGCGGCTGGCGGTCAATCCGGCGCGGATCGAGGGCGGCGGGCCGAACAATGTCGTGCCCGACCATGCGGTGCTGCGCGTCAATTTCCGGCCGCATGGGACAGACGAGATCGCTCGCGCCCGGTCGCAGATCGATGCGATCGCGACAGCTGTGGCGGCCAGCCACGATGTCGGGGTCGCGGTGCACGGCAGCTTCAACCGCCCGCCCAAGCCGATCGATGCCGGGGCGGCGAAACTGTTCGCGCTGGTGCAGGCGGTCGGCGGCGACCTGTCGATCCCGATCGGCTGGCGCGACACCGGCGGGGTGTGCGACGGCAACAACATCGCCGCGCAGGGCGTGCCCGTGATCGACACGATGGGCGTGCGCGGCGGCGCGATCCATTCCCCGCAAGAATATATGATCGTCGACAGCCTGGCCGAACGTGCCGCGCTGTCGGCGGTCGCCATCTCGCGTATCGTGGCACAGGGGGGATTGTGACGTTTCGTATCCGCGCAGCACGTGAAGACGACCTGAAATATCTCTATGAGATGGCCAAGCTGACCGGGGGCGGTTTCACCAACCTGCCGCCCGATCGCAGCGCGCTGCTGACCCGGCTGGAGCGCAGCGCCGTCGCCTTCACGCATGAGGAGGATACGCCGCGCGACGAGGTGTTCGTGCTGGTGCTGGAGAATATCGACACCGGCGAAGTACGCGGGACGTGTCAGGTGTTTACCAAGGTCGGCCAGCGCTGGCCCTTCTATTCCTATCGTGTCGCGACGCTGACCAAGCATAGCGAGGCGCTGGGACGGACGTTCCGGGCCGACATCCTCAATCTGGTCAACGATCTGGAGGGAGCGAGCGAGGTCGGCGGGCTGTTCCTGCATCCCGGCGAGCGGGCCGGCGGACTGGGGCTGTTGCTGGCCCGGTCGCGCTACCTGTTCATCGGGCGGCATCGCGGGCGTTTTGCCGACCGGGTGCTGGCCGAATTGCGCGGGATCATCGATGAGGCGGGTGGATCGCCATTCTGGGACGGGGTCGCCGGGCGCTTCTTCGGGATGACCTTTCAGGATGCCGACCAGTTCAACGCGATCCATGGCAACCAGTTCATCGCCGATCTGATGCCGCGCCATCCGGTCTATATCGCGATGCTGCCCGACGCGGCGCGCGCCGTCATCGGCCTGCCCCATCCGACCGGGCGGGCGGCGATGCGGATGCTGGAGAATGAAGGCTTCGCCTACGAGAATTACGTCGACATCTTCGACGGCGGGCCGACCATGACCGCACGCACCGACCAGATCATGACGATCCGCAACCGGCGCGAGGACAAGGTCGTGGCGATCGACGATCGCGGCGGCAGGCCGTCGTTGCTGTCGACGGGGCGGCTGTCGGATTTCCGCGCCTGTCTGGGCGAGGTGACGGTCCGCGACGACGGCATCGCGATCGATGCGGAGGCGGCACGCGCGCTGGGCGTCGCAGTCGGCGACACGCTATGTCATGTGGGGCGGTGACGACGATGGTGCGGGAAATCAATTTCGACGGGATCATCGGTCCCAGCCATAACTATGCGGGGCTGAGCCACGGCAATCTCGCGGCGACGCGCAATGCCGGCGAGGTGTCACGCCCGCGCATGGCGGCGTTGCAGGGGATCGCCAAGATGCGCGCGAACCTCGCGCTGGGGCTGACGCAGGGCATCCTGCTGCCGCATCCGCGACCGGACACGCGCTGGCTGGCGCGGCTGGCGACCGATTATGCGGGCGCGGCAGCGCATGTGCGGGCGCAGGCGTTGTCGGCCTCGGCGATGTGGGCGGCCAACGCCGCAACCGTCTCCCCTGCGGCCGATACTGGGGACGGCCGCTGTCACCTGACCGTCGCCAATCTGGTGACGATGCCGCATCGCAGCCATGAATGGCCGGCGACACTCAAGCAACTGGAACTGGCCTTCGCCGACACGGCCTTTGCCGTGCATGGGCCGGTGCCTGCGCCGTTCGGCGACGAAGGGGCGGCAAACCATATGCGGCTCTGTGAGACGCACGGCGCGGTGGGGGTCGAGGTGTTCGTCTATGGCGTACAGGGCGGCCCCTTCCCGGCGCGGCAGCACCTTGAAGCGTGCGCGGCGGTGGCGCGGGCGCATCGGCTCGATCCGGCCCGCACCCTCTTCGTGCGGCAGTCGGACGCGGCGATTGCGGCGGGGGCGTTTCACAACGATGTCGTCGCGGTCGCCAACGAACGCGTGCTGTTCGCGCATGAACAGGCGTTCCACGACCGTGACGGGTTCTTCGCCGATCTGCGCGCGGCGATGCCGTCGGTCGAGATCGTCGAGGTGCCCGCCGATCGCGTCAGCCTTGCCGATGCGATCACCTCCTATCTGTTCAACGCGCAGCTGGTGACGCTGGCCGATGGCAGCATGGCGCTGATCCTGCCGGCCGAGGCGCGGGCGAACGTGCCGGTATGGACGTGGTTGCAGGAAATGGTCGCGGGCAATGGGCCGATCCGGCGGCTGGAAGTCGTCGACGTCCGCGAATCAATGGCCAATGGCGGTGGCCCGGCCTGCCTGCGGCTCCGCGTGGTGGCCGATCCGGCGACGATCGACCCGCGGTTCCTGGTCGACGGGGCCAAGCTCGACCGGATCGCGGCGGTAGTCGAGGCGCAGTGGCCCGAGCGGATCGCGCCTGCCGACATCGGCGATCCGGCGCTGATCGACCGGATCGTCGCGGCGCGGGAGGTGTTGCTCGAAACGCTCGACCTTGTCGGGTTAATTGACAATTAACTACGTGTTACCGGTCGGAATCCGCGGAAAACGGTCGGTGGTACGTAACTTGCCTATGGTGTCGTCATGCTGACCCGCCTGAAGAACCTGTTCACGATCAAGTCGAAGTTCGAGGCGTTCCTCGTCATCTACGGCCTTGCCGTCGGCGCGGTCGAGCGCGGGTTTCATTATATGCAGCTGTATCCGGGGATCGCAGGCAAGCTGATGTTCGCGGTGTGCCCGATGGCGGTGTTCATGGCGGGCACGCGCATCATCGATTCGATCGACGCGGAGCGCGAGGTTCGCTAGTCGGGCATATGCCCCGCGAGATTACCGCATATTCGAACCCGATGGTGAAGGCCGCGCGCAATCTGCGCGAGAAACGCCATCGCCGCGACCAGCGCCGTTTCCTCGCCGAGGGGCTGCGCATCCTGACCGAAGCGCGCGAGGCCGGGTGGCTGCCCGCTGAACTCTATTTCGCGAGCGACGCGCCGCATCCGCTGCTGGAAACGCTGATCGACGAGACCGAGGCGTCGGGCGGCATCGCCATCGCCACCACGGTCGATATCCTGTCGAAACTGTCGGGCAAGGATAATCCGGGGTCGGTAGTCGGCGTCTATGATGAATTCTCGACCGAGCTTTCGGGCATCGACCGGCGCAACGCGTCGCTGTGGCTGGTTGCCGAACGGCTGCGCGATCCCGGCAATCTGGGCACGATCCTGCGCACCGCCGATGCGACCGGTGCCGGCGGGCTGATCCTGATCGACGAATGCGTCGACCCGTTTTCGGTCGAGGCGGTGCGGGCGAGCATGGGGGCGATCTTCACGGTCGCGGTGGCGCGGGCCGACTGGGCGACGTTCCAAGGCTGGCTGCGCCGTGGTCCGGGGACGCTGGTCGGCCTCAGCCTCGATACCGAACAGGATTATCGCGCCGCGACCTATCCCGACCCTACATTCCTGCTGACCGGCAACGAAGCGCAGGGGATGCCCGACCATATGGCCGCCGAATGCGACCTGCTGGTCAAGCTCCCGATGCTGGGCAAGGCCGACAGCCTGAACGCAGCGGTGGCGACGGCGGTGATGGCATACACGGTGCTGGGACAGCATCGCCCCTGAACTTTTCGGGCGGGGTAGGCATTCAGCGGGGATGACCCGTCCGACCTTCGCCGCCCTGCCCGCCGCCGACCTCGACACGCTCGACCGACCCAGCATCGTGCTGTTTGGCGCGAGCGAGGCGACGCCCTATGACGATGGCGAGCCGAGCCATTCGGCTGACGCGCCCACCGCGATCCGGGCGGCATCGCAGGGGTTTGCGCGGCAATTGTCGCAGATCGATTTCGATCTGGGCTTCACGCCGTTTCCCGACCCGGCCGATGCGCGCGGCGTCGTCGATCTGGGTGATGTCGATACCCGGCCAGAGGATGCGGCGGGCAATCGCGAGCGGATCGAGGCGACGACGCGCGCGGTGCTGGCCGCGGGCGGGGTGCCGATCGTGCTGGGTGGCGACGATTCAGTGCCGATCCCGTTCGCGGCAGGCTTTGCCGATCATGGGCCGCTGACCGTCGTGCAGATCGATGCACATGTCGATTGGGGCGACGATATCCGGGGGCAGACGCTCGGCTATGGGTCGCCGATGCGGCGGCTGGCGGAGATGCCGCATGTCACGGGCATGGTGCAGGTCGGCGTGCGCGGTCTGGGCAGCGGCGGCGCTTGGCAGATCGAGGATGCGCGGGGCTGGGGCAGCCGGATCGTCACCGCCTATGACCTGATCCGTGGCGGCATCGACGCGGCGATCGACGCGGTGCCGGCGGGCGGGCGGTATCTGGTCGCGATCGATTGCGACGGGATCGACCCGGCGGTGTTTCCGGCCGTGGCGATGCCAACGCCGGGCGGGCTGCGCTATGAGGCGGTCGTGCTGCTGCTGCGGGCGCTGGCTGAAAAGGGCAAGATCGCCGGGCTGGTGCTGGCCGAATATGTGCCGGCGCGCGACGATCCACACCGGCTCTGCGCGATGATGGCTGCGCGAATCGTCGCGGTGACGATGGGGCTGGTGCTGGGCGAGGTTAATTGAGGTTTGGCGCGGTTGTCTGAACCGTCACCCCGGACTTGATCGTAGCCGCTGCGAACGTCCCAAGCTTGCCCACGGCCGAGCCGTACCCCGGCGACGGCCGGGGTCCAGTTGGAAAGGTTTTTCCGTAGATCACCAACGTCCCCCAACTGGGCCCCGGCCTGCGCCGGGGTACGGTCCAGAAACTTTCGCAAAGGTCTCGCCTCTATCCGGGGTCGCGCTTTTGTGTCGCGGTTGGAGAGACGAAGCGGGACCCCGGGTCGAGCCCGGGGTGACGTGGAAGAGGACAGGTCAGCCTTCGACCGCGAAGTCCTGACTTTCCTCGGCTGCTGCGATCGCCACCGCGAGTTTCGTCAGCGGACGCGGCGATTGTTCGACGACCGGTAGCGGATCGATCGACTTGCCGCCGGTATCGATGTTCAGCGTTTCGAACCGCTTGGCCGAGGTCATCACCTGCGATTCGAGGCTGCCGACGAACGCGTTATAGGCGGTGTTCGCCCCTTCGAGGTTCTTGCCGAGCTTCGCGACGTGATCGCCCATCTTCGCCAGCCGGGCGTGGAGTTCGCGGCCAAGCTGGCCGATCTGCCGCGCCTCGCCCGCCAGCTTCTCCTGTCGCCAGACCGCCGCGACGGTGCGGGCGATGGCGATCAGATTGGTCGGCGTCGCGATCAGCACGCGGCGGTCGAAGGCATAGTCCCACAGGTCGGGCGCATGTTCGAGCGCGGCGGCAAGGAAATGCTCGCCCGGCACGAACATCACGACATAGTCGGGCGTATCCTCGAACTGCGACTGATAGCTCTTGGCCCCCAGCGCGTTGACGTGGTTCTTCATCGACGCGACGTGCGCGGTCATGAAGGCGGCGCGCTCGACCTCATCGACCGCACCATGCGCGTCCTGATAGGCGTTGAGCGAGACCTTGGCGTCGATGACCAGGCTCTTGCCGCCGGGTACCTTGACGATCGCGTCGGGGCGCAGCCGCCCGTCGCCGTGATCGACCGAAACCTCCATCTGGAAATCGGTATGTTCGGCAAGCCCGCAGGTTTCCAGCACGTTGCGCAGCTGCTGTTCGCCCCAGCGGCCGCGGGCCTTCGGCGCGGAACGGAGCGCGTTGACCAGCTTGGCCGCTTCGCTCTTCACCGATTCCTGACCGATACGCATCGCGTCCATCAGGCCCTTCAACGTGCCATAGGCTTCCTGCCGCTCGCTCTCGACCTTGCCGATGCTGGCTTCGTAGCGTTTCAGCGTCGCCTCGACCGGGGCGAGCAGCGCCTTCAGCTTCATCTCGTTGGTGTCGCCGGCCTGCGCGAAGCGTTCCTGCGCGCGGTGCAGGAAGGATTTCTGGGCACCGTCGAGCATGACCTGCGCGGTTTCGCGGAATTGCGATGCCATCGCCTCGCGCGCGTCCTTGAACTCGGCCAGCCGTTCCTCGAACGCCGCGGCATTGGCTTTGAGCGCAGCATGTTCGAGCCGCAACGCGTCGCGATCGGCGCGGAGTTCGACCAGTTCCTCGCAGAGTGAAGGGACTTCCTTCGCGCGCTCGCTGGCCAGTGCCAGATCGGCGATCGCCTGTTTGAAATCGCCCTCGCGCTTGTCGCGCTCCTCTCGCAGCGACTGTACCTGTCGGCTGCCCATCAGCCAGCCGATCGCCAACCCCGCAAGCAGGACGGCGGCGACGATGACGATGACGAGCGGGTCCATGCGATACTCCGGGAGGAACGGACCCGGAACTTACCCGTGCCCCGCCCGCCGGACAAGGCGAACGGGGATCGGTTCGTCGCTTACGCCGCCTTGCGCGCCTTGTTCAGCTTCTTGATGACCATGTCGCGCTTCAGTCGCGACAGATGGTCGATGAACAGCACGCCGTTCAGGTGATCCATTTCGTGCTGAAGACAGGTCGCCATCAGCCCGTCGAGCCATTCGTCATGCTGCTCGCCCTTCTCATCCAGCCATGTCACGCGGCAGCGCGCCGGGCGGACGACATCGGCATATTGTTCGGGGATCGAAAGGCAGCCTTCCTGATAGGTCGACAGCTCTTCCGACTCTTCCTCGACTATCGGGTTCACGAACGCCCTGGGTGCCTTGATCGGCTTGCCCTCTTCGTCTTCCTCGTCCTGCAGGTCGATGACCAGCACGCGCTTGGGCACCGCGACCTGGATCGCGGCGAGGCCAATGCCGGGGGCGTCGTACATCGTCTCGAACATGTCGGCGATGAGCGTCTTCACCTCGTCGGTCACGCCCTCAACCGGTTCGGAGATGAGGCGGAGGCGGGGATCGGGGATTTCGATGATCGGAAGAATGGCCATAGCGGCTAGCTAGGTAGCATATTTCCGGCGGTCAAGCGACCGGGCGTCGTGCCCGGAGCGCCTGCGCCAGCGTACCTTCGTCGAGATAGTCGAGCTCGCCGCCGACCGGCAGGCCGTGCGCAAGCTGGGTCAGGCGGACCGGATATTTCTCGATCCGCTCGGCGATGTAATGGGCGGTGGTCTGCCCCTCCAGCGTGGCGTTCATCGCCAGCACGACCTCGTCGATGCCGCCCGCCGCGACGCGGGCGACCAGCGAATCGATCGCGAGGTCGTCGGGGCGCATGCCCTCCAGCGCCGACAGCCGTCCACCGAGCACATGGAAGCGGCCGGGGAACAGCCGCGCCCGGTCGAGCGCCCACAGGTCGGCGACCTCCTCGACCACGCACAGCGAGCGATCGTCGCGGCGCGGATCGGTACAGATGCCGCAGGGATCGGTGGTGTCGACATTGCCGCAGGTCGAGCAGGTCGCGAGATTGCGCGCCACCCGGTCGAGCGCGACCAGCAGCGGGTCGAGCGCGGTCTCGCGCTTCTTGACCAGATGCAGCACCGCGCGGCGTGCCGAACGCGGGCCAAGGCCGGGAAGGCGGGAGAGCGCCTGCGTCAGCGCGTCGATTTCGGGAGAGGCCATCGCACCCAAGATAGGGGGTTGCGCGCGCGGACGCCACGGTGTCGAGAGGGGCCATGCGGATCATCTTCATGGGCACGCCCGATTTTGCGGTGCCGATCTTTCAGGCGCTGGTCGATGCCGGGCATGAGATCGTCGCGGCCTATAGCCAGCCGCCGCGTCGCGCCGGGCGCGGCAAGGCGCTGACCCCCTCCCCCGTCCATCGGCTGGCCGAAACGCTGGGGATCGCGGTGCGGACGCCGGAGACGTTGCGCGATCCGGCGGTGCAGGCGGCGTTTGCCGCGCTGAATGCCGACGTGGCGGTGGTGGCGGCTTATGGGTTGCTGTTGCCGCGGGTGGTGCTGGATGCGCCACGGCTGGGATGCCTGAACGTGCATGGCTCGCTGTTGCCGCGCTGGCGGGGGGCGGCACCGATCCAGCGGGCCATTCTCGCCGGGGACGAGGAGACGGGCGTCGGCATCATGCAGATGGCGGCGGGGATGGATACCGGGCCGGTGCGGCTGGAGGGGCGGACGCCGGTCGATGGCAAGACGGCCGGCGAACTGGCCGAGGAATTGAGCGCGATGGGCGCGCGGCTGATGCTGGCGGTATTGGCCGATCCCGACGCCTATCCGCCGGTCGAACAGGCCGGCGACGGCGTGACCCATGCCGCCAAGATCGACAAGAGCGAGGCGCGGTTGCGCTTCGACGGGAGTGCGGTGGAGGCCGAGCGGCAGGTGCGGGCCTTCAATCCGGCACCGGGCGCGTTCTTCGAACTGAACGGCGAGCGGGTGCGGGTGCTGGCGGCGGAGGTCGTTGATGCGGCGGGCGCGCCGGGGACGGTGGTCGACGCGGCACTGACCATCGCCTGTGCCGAGGGCGCGTTGCGGCCGATACTGGTCCAGCGGGCCGGGCGGGGCGCGATGACCCCCGCCGAGTTGCTGCGCGGCTTTGCGATTCCCGAGGGTACGCGGCTGGCATGACCCGCTTTGCCCTGACGGTCGAATATGACGGGCGGCCGTTCGTCGGGTGGCAGCGTCAGTCCGAGGGCGCGAGCGTACAGGGTTCGATCGAACGCGCGCTGTTCGAGGTGACCGGCGAGACCGCCGCCGTCCATGCCGCCGGGCGGACCGATGCCGGAGTCCATGCCACCGCGATGCGGGCGCATGTCGATGTCGCCAAGCCGCTGGCCCCGTTCCGGTTAATGGAGGCGCTGAACGCGCGGTTGCGTCCCGATCCGGTGGCGATCCTCGATTGTCGGGCGGTCGCCGACGACTGGCATGCGCGGTTCTCGTGCATCCAGCGCGCCTATGTCTATCGCATCGTCTGCCGGCGGGCACCGCTGACGCATGAACTGGGGCTGGCGTGGCGCGTGCCGCAGGAACTGGATGCGGCGGCGATGGCGGCGGCGGCGGCGCGGCTGGTCGGGCGGCATGACTTCACGACGTTTCGATCGGCGCATTGTCAGGCGGACAGCCCGCTTCGGACACTCGATCGGCTGGAAGTGACCCGCGACGGCGAGCGGATCGCGATCCATGCCGCCGCGCGGTCGTTCCTGCATCATCAGGTACGATCGATGGTCGGCTGTCTGGCGATGGTCGGACAGGGGAAGAAGGCGCCCGACGATCTGGCCGACATCCTCGCGGCGCGCGACCGGTCGGCGCTGTGGCTGAATGCGCCGCCCGACGGGCTGTATTTCGTGGGTGCCGATTACCCCGGCTGAAGGTCAAAGGTCACAAAGGTCACACTCGTGCGCCATTCGTGCGATGGCCGGTTTGGCCCATCGCCTGCCACCGATTTCGGATGGCAGGTTCGGGGCGTGTAGGAAAGTCAGCGCACCAGCCGCGCGACCAGTTCGACATGGGTCGACCAGCGGAATTGCCCGACCGGCTGTACCCAATCGATGCGGTATCCGGCCTGAACCAGCGTCTTAGCATCACGCGCGAAGCTGCTGGGATTGCAGGAAACATAGGCGATGATCTGCACCTTCGCCTCGGCCAGCGCCAGCGCCTGTTCGCGTGCGCCAGCGCGCGGCGGGTCGAGGATGACCGCGTCGAAGCGATCGAGTTCGGCGGCCGTCAACGGGCGACGAAACAGGTCGCGATGGTCGGCGACGACCGACCGGCCGGCGCGGGCGGCGGCGAGCTTCAGCGCCATGATCGCTTCCCGCCCCGCCTCCGCCGCATAGGTGCGGACCTTGGCACCGCGCGACAGGGTGAAGGTGCCGAGACCGGCGAAGAGATCGGCGACGATCCCCGCATCGGCGACCGCATCGTCGACCGCTGCGATCAGCGCCGCCTCGCCATCGCCGGTCGCTTGCAGGAAACTGCCCGGCGGGAACGATACGGCCACGCCGCCCAGCGTCACCGTGACCGGCTCCGGCTCCCAGCGCGCCTCCGCCCCCATGCCGTCGTCGATCGACAGCCGGGCCAGCCCCTGTTCCTGCGCAAAGATCGTCAGCGCTTCGGCGGCGGCCAGCCCCTCGGCGACCTTGCCGATGATGAGCACGTCGACGCCCTGATCGACGCGCGCCAGATGCACGTCGGCGCGCGAGCGGTCTTTGAGCGCGATGGCGAGCAGCCGGCGCAGCGGGCCGATCGCGTCGAACAGTTCGGGCAGCAGCACATGGCATTCGCGGATATCGACGATGCGATGGCTGCCCGCTTCGGTGAAGCCGAGCGTCACCTGCTTGCCGCGCCGATCGGCGTGGAGCGTCGCGCGCCGGCGGGTCTTCGGCGCCGACAGGATCGCGGGACGAACGGTGGCGGCCAGCGACTGTGCGGCAAGCGCCCCGGCCACCCGGTCGGCGACGAAATGGACTTCGGAGTCGAGGTCGAGATGCTGGAGCTGACACCCGCCACAGGTCGGGAAATGGCGGCAGGGCGGTTCGGCGTGATGCGGCCCCGGCGCGATCGATCCATCGCCGAGCAGCCGGTCGCCGGGCGCGGCGAAGGGCACGTGACAGCCATCGCCGGTCACCCCCTCGCCCCGCGCCGCGACGCGGACAATCATGTCGTCATCGGTCAGCGGCATTCGGCGATCGCCTGTCCCAGATGATCGATCAGTGCGTCGGCGACGAACGCCGGGTCGGCGAGCCGGGCGGCACGGCCATGCAGCCACACCGCCTGTTCGGCAGCGGTAGTCCCGCCGGGTCGCAGGCGCGCGGCGAGCGTGCCGGCCAGCACATCGCCGGTGCCGGCGGTCGACAGCCACGACGGGGCATGGGTGGCCAGAATGGCGGTGCCTTGCGGGCAAGCGATCACGGTATCGGGGCCTTTATGAACGATGGTCGCGCGCGCCTGTAGCGCAGCGTGGCGGGTGCGGTCGATCTTGTTCCCGCCCTTTGCCGGAAACATGCGGGCGAATTCGCCTTCGTGCGGGGTCAGCCATGTCGGAGCGGTGCGGGCGGCGATCCGCGCAACGCCAGCCGCGCCGAGCAACGAGATCGCGTCACCGTCAATCACCAGCGGGGCGTGGGTGGCGAGCGCCGCATCGAGCAGGGCGCGGGCACGATCGTCGCGACCGAGGCCCGGCCCCACCAGCACCGCCGCCAGTCGCTCGTCGGTCAGCAGCGCCGGCGGGTCATCGCGGCGGACCAGCGCGTCGGGACCGCCCTGCCCCGCAGCGTCGCCGGTCAATACGACATAGCCGGCACCAGCCGACAGCGCGGCGCGGGCGGCGAGGCGGGCGGCCCCCGGCATGGCACCGCCGAGGACGGCGATCAGGCCGCGGCTGTATTTGTGGGTGGCGCGCGCGGGCGGATCGATCTTCGGGCGGCGGATCGTCCGGACGGTGGCGGGGATCGGGATGCCGAGGTCGGCCAGCACGACATGCCCCACGCGGCCGGCATCGGGGCCGGTCCCGTGCGCGGGTTTCAGCGCCCCCAGCGCCACGGTCAGGTCGGCACGACCGGCACCTGCAAAGGCGTGTTCGGCATCGCTGTCGACTCCGCTCGGCAGGTCGATCGCGACGACGAAGGCATGGTCGGACAGCGTGGCGAGGCGGTCGGCCAGCTGCGGGTCGAGCGGGCGGGTGACTCCGGTGCCGAACAGGCCATCGACAAGGATCGGTCGGGGTTCGGCGTCCTCGATCGATCGGATCGGACCGGTCCATGCAGCCGCCATCCGGGCGGCTGCGCCACTTGGCTTGGCAGGGAGTGCCGCGACCGTGACGTCATACCCCCATTGCTGTAGAAGCCGTGCAACAACAAATGCATCGCCGCCATTGTTACCGGGGCCTGCCAGCACAAGAATCGGCCGACCGAAGGTGATCCGGCGGACCTGTTGCGCGACGGCAGTGCCGGCGCGCTCCATCAGCGTGTCCTGCGAAACGCCGGTAGCGAAAGCGGCTTTCTCCGCTGCGCGCATCTCGGCGGCGCGAAGGATCGGGGCGTCGGCGGGCGACAGCGTCATCGCGTGACCGGGCCGACCGTGGCGGGCAGGCGATACCGCGCGTCGCCGATCGCGACTTCGATCCGGTCGTTACCGATGACGGTCACCCGCGCCGCCTCCGCGCCGTCCGCCGCGACGACGCCGCGGCCGTCGCGGGTGATGCGCAGCCGGTGGAAGCCGCCATCGGACTGGCGCAGCGTCAGGATGGTGTCGGTGCCGTCGGCGGTCCGTTCGATCGTGCAGGCGGCTGCGATCGGCGCATCGCCGGTGGCGCAGTCGATACGGCCGGCATCCGCCGCAGCGGCGCGCTGCCCGGCTTCGACATTGGCAAGGACGTCGGGGTCGGGTCGCCGATCGCATGCCGTCAGCAGGAGGGCGGGGATCAGGAAGGCGCGTTTGTCGATCATTGGTGGTTCGATACCATATGCCGGTCGGCGGGTATCGTCGCGTGTGGTGCCGTTCTTGCCGTTCGCAGCTCTTTCCCGGCGATGGCGAGAGCTCTGTGAAAGTTTCAGATCCAACTACAAAATCAATGTACCCCCGCGTAGGCGGGACTGTTTACACGAGGCGCGTTTTGGATTCTTCTGTGTTCCTTTGATTTGGGACGGGGAGGATAGGATGCGTTGTCCAGCGTGCGAGGGGACGGGACTGTTTACACGAGGCGCGTTTTGGATTCTTCTGTGTTCCTTTGATTTGGGACGGGGAGGATAGGATGCGTTGTCCAGCGTGCGAGGGGACCGACCTGATCAAGCGGGGCCGCAGGTCGGGCCATCAGCGCTATGTGTGCCGGGCCTGCGGTCGATACTGCACCGACAGCCAGCCCAGGTTCAGTGCCGAGACGAAAGCCCTGGCGATCGAGATGTACATGNAATCAGCGCTATGTGTGCCGGGCCTGCGGTCGATACTGCACCGACAGCCAGCCCAGGTTCAGTGCCGAGACGAAAGCCCTGGCGATCGAGATGTACATGAATGGCATGGGCATCCGGGCGATCGGCCGGGTGCTGGGAGCATCGCCGGCGGGGGTCCTCAAATGGATCCGCAAGGAGCATGCGACGCTGCAAGAGAAGCTGGCACATGCCGCTCCGGTCGACACCGGGGTAGCCGACGTCATCGAGATGGACGAGATCTACACCTACGTCCAAAAAAACGGCAGCGAGCGGTGATCTGGACGGCGTACAGCCGCCGGCATCGACGCGTCGTC